>CAYITZ010000010.1:0-25833 GCA_964366485.1 uncultured Gammaproteobacteria bacterium | reverse complement strand
TGCACTGGCAAAACATGCCCGATTCAGTTTTCAGTTCAACATGTATCTCAAGACCGATTACAGGTGAATATTTATTCATATTTTTTACTCGTCATTCCCGCGCAGGCGGGTTTACACCCGTAAGGGTGAATCCAGGCTAAAATTACAATTTTGGTTTTGTTTTATAATACTCTGTTTCTTGTTCAAACTTATACCCTACTTTGTAAAGTATTTCTTCCTGAAAATGGGGTCCTATTATCTGCATACCTACGGGAAGTCCATCAATAAATCCACAAGGAACATTCAAACTTGGCACTCCAGCAATATTTATGGGGCAAAGAAAAATATCAGATAGATACATTTGAAGTGGATCATCTGCTTTTTCGCCGATTTTAAAAGGTAATGATGGCGATGAAGGAGCTACGATAACGTCTACTTCTTTAAAAGCATTTTCAAAATCTTGTTTAATCAAACGCCTCACTTTTGCAGCTTTTAAATAATATGCATCATAATAGCCAGAAGATAAGGTGTAAGCCCCTAACATAATTCTTCTTTTTGCCTCTGCTCCAAATAATTCACGAGGTCCTCCATATCTTATACCATCATAGCGGGCTAGATTAGAACTTACTTCTGAAGGAACTAAAATATAGTAACAAGCCATTGCAACATCTGTGTGGGGTAACGAAACTTGTTTTATAATTGCGCCAAGTGATTTGAATTTTTCGACTGCTTGAAGAGTTAGATCCTTCACTCGAGGATCCATACCATCCACAAAGTATTCTTTTGGAATGCCGATTTTCAATCCTTTAATATCTTTTCCCAAATGAGAAGTATATTTTGGTACTTTCAAGGGAGAAGAAGTTGCGTCAAATGGGTCTTGACCTGCGGTGACCTCTAGCACTTTTGCATTGTCATACACCGTGTGAGTCATATGTCCGATCGTGTCAAATGATGAAGCCATTGCAATCACGCCATAACGAGATACACGCCCATAAGTTGGTTTTAACCCTACTAAATTACAATATGCCGCTGGAAGTCGTACCGAACTTCCCGTATCAGTTCCCGTTGCAAGTAAACATTCTCCTGATGCCACAGCCGCTCCAGACCCACTACTAGATCCGCCTGGAACTCGATCTAAATCATAAGGATTACGAGTGGGCCCATAATCTGAGTTCTCCCCGGATGAACCATGACCCCATGCATCCTCATTTGTTTTACCGAGGAATATCGCACCTGCTTCTTTGTATTTGCGGACAACTGTTGCATCAAATGGAGGAATATAATGCTCAATAATTTTAGAGCCTGCCGTTGTTCTTAGAGCATCTGTTGTGTAGAGATCCTTTATCCCCATAGGTATTCCTAGTAACGGTTTTGTCTCAAAAATATCCTTTGACGATTGGATAAGTTCGTCAGCTTTTTTTGCGCTTTCTAAAGCCTTTTCTTCGTTTATGGTTAAAAATGCAAAAATCTTTTTATCAAATAATTTTATTTGTTTTAAACAAGCTTGTGTCAGCTCAACTGCAGAAAATGATTTCCTTTTTAGTCCATCAATTGCTTCTTGTATCGTTAAAAAATTAAGTTCCATATTTTCTATTCAGCAAAAATAGCTTCAACTCGTATATATCCGTCTTTGGCCGTTTTTGCATTCTGAAGTGCCTGTGCTTGGGTAAGACTTTGAGCTTCTGAAGATGTATCCTCCCGACTCACATTAGTGAGGTCAGTTAATTGTGCAACTGGCTCAACATTGTCCGTATCAACCTTATTGAGCTGTTCAATATAGCCGATTATTTCAGAAAGTTGTATCCTGAACTTCTCAATCTCTTCTTCAGATAATTTTAATTTGGCAAGCTCGGCCAAATGAAGTATTTCATCTCTTGATAATATCTTTTTTGTCATAGAGTATTTTATTTCAACAATTTTACAAAGATTTCAATTCCTTGATCAAGATCTTTCCTTTCAATAGTAAGCGGGGGCATGAGTTGAAAATTGGTTTCATCAGCATATGCAAGATGTAATCCCATATATCTTGCCTTTGAGATGAATTCTCTCATCTTTGTCTTAAATTGAGGCTCACTTTTTAAGTGGACTCCAATTTCCATCCCCATTCCATTTATATCATCAATAATGTCACTATTCATCAGTTCCGATCGGAGAGTCTTTAGTAGATACTCACCATCTTTTTTTGCTTTCTTCCACATTTTATCTCTTTTATGAATTTCCAACGTTTTCATTGCGGCGGCAACATTGGGTGGAGTCCATGCAAAAGTTGATTGAGGATTTGATTTAGTATAGCTTTTCTCACCTATTTCTCTTGTGGTAACAGTTGCTGCAATTACGGCACCATTTCCCATTCCTTTTGCAAACACCATAATATCTGGCACAACATTTTCATGATTAATCCCAAATAGTTCTCCTGTTCTTGAAAAACCCGTACCAACTTCGTCTACAATAAGCAATACGCCATACTTACTGGTTAATTTTCTAATTTCCCTTAGAAATCCTTTCGGAGCAAGATATGTCGATCCCCACCCGCTTATGACACCAGATTCAGTAATAAATGCCGCAATATCACTATCCGACTTGAGTGTATCTTCTAATTGTTTACAAAATTTTGAAAGAATCTTTGCTTCATTGACATTTTGATAACTAACTTTTGGATATGTTAAATGAATATTATATTTAAAATCTAAGAAAATAGATTTAGAAACAGGGTATTCTGGAGCATATCCGAGTTGGAGTGTTTGATAAAGTGAGCCATGAAAGGTGTCCCGGAAGGATAATATTTTCTTCTTACCTGTGTAGGCCCTTGCAGTTTTTATAGCCATAATATTTGCAGTGACACCCGTTGCCTCACGAGTGATTAACTCAAGTCCTTTTGGCAGTGACTCTATTAACTTGGTTGCATATTCGTGTTGTATGGGATCCTCCGTCCACATGGATGAATAGATATTTTTCCTTACCTGGTCAATCATTGCTTTGTTAATTTCTTCATTATTCCAACCAAGATTTGTGACATTCCAACCGGAAGTAAAATCTATTAATTTTTTTCCTTTGTCATCCCAAATAAAACTTCCTTTTGCTTTAGAAACAGTAAATTGAAAGTCAGAAAAACCATTATAAATTATGTTGTGTTTTATCATAAAATTAATGAAACTTAATAATATTCGTACGGACAGGTTTGAAACCTGTCCCTACATTTCAAAAACAATTGTAACAGGCGTTTGCTCGTTTGTCTGCCCCATGGGGTTGTCTTTGAATATTTCTTCAATAAGTTTATTTGGTAGTAACGTTGTGTTACCTAAAACGTTCCTCCCAATGTCATTGGCATCTATGATCGCACAACCTAAATAATTTGAAATTTTTAATTTTGAATTTGAATTCAAATTTCGAATTTCAAATTTCAAATTAAAATTGGTGTCAATTTTCCTGCAGACTTCTTGTGGGTCTTTTGGTAGTAATTTTGCTGAAACATTTGCAGGGTATAAAGAATATTCAGTTGGTCCGTCAATTCCTGCCGCAGATCGACCCGCGATTCGATAGAATAGCCCCTTGACTCCCACTAACCTCCCTAACCCCCCCAATACCGAAGCCAATAAAATTCGAGATAAACCAACCTCCTGAATCGCAAGCTCCATCGTCCACGGGCTTCCCAATCCGATTCCCCAAGGTACTCGACTTACAAATCGAGATAGCACTGAAGCGAAAATGGACGGCTGAATATCCCATATAAAATGTGCTCTCCCCTGCGCCACCGCCACCACTTTTTCCGAAACAACCAAAAACCATTTTTGCACTTTTTCTTTTTCCAGTGAAACACTACACTGGATCAAGTTATCCACAATTTTTTTTTCAACCTTATCTCCTCTTTTAAACACGTCAGTTCTGATTGGGTAACGAGAATATTTTTTGCCATGAACGGTGATCTCTGGATTTATTGATTTATTGTTATTTGTGAATATTGATTGATTTGTGGATTTGCCTATTTGTGAATTTGAAATTTGAATGAACTCTCTCATCCACAATTCCAAATTCAGTATTCTCCAAAACAACATCGTATCGTCCGTTTTTCCGGCTATAAAATCCTTAAAAGCCATGACCACTTCCGCTTGATTCACATATTTTTTTGCTTCAAACTGCTCCCCTGTAAAAAAAGAAAGAATATCATCACTTTTCTTTTTAAACCATTCATGCTCGGGCGTGGTAAACCCTATTTTATTCCGGCGTTCATTTATCAGTTTCGGGAGCAAATCTTTTGTTGATTCTCGAAGTATGTATTTGTTCCATCCATCTTTTATTATTGCCTCGTCAGGCAGGGAGAATAACAATTCGGTTAAACGAAAGTCTAAAAAGGGGACTCGCCCTTCGATTGAAAACCTCATGGCATTTTTATCTTCATACCGAAGAAGTGATTGCAAACTATTTCTGAAAATGTCATCCAAAAGTCTTTTTTTAAGATTGGAATTTTCTATCAGAAAAAATTCCCCTGCATATTGGTTTGCAAATTCATTATTGAGTAGAGACGCAAAATTTTGCGTCTCTACGAATATCTTTTTCTTTACAAATCTCATAACTACATCCCATGATGATGACACTTCTTTGAAGAATAATAAATATTTACCCATCTTCCACAATTGATTGAGATACACAAAATAATAGGGGAGATACCCCGCCATCATCTCATCAGCTCCTTGTCCGTCGAGAACAACGGTCACATGCTTGTGAGCCTCCTGCATCACTTTGTACTGTGCATAGGGACCCGTACTTATCGTGGGCTCTTCTTGAGTTTTGACAAAATCATTCAGATCTTTCAAAAACTCATCAGAATTAGGTTTAACCTTATAGCTTTTTACATTTAACTTTATAACTTCATCAATATATCTTTCTTCATCATTATTTGAACCGGGGAATACGGCTGAAAATGTTTTTTGGATATCCCCTACTGACTGAGACTCCCCCACCTTATCTTTAAGTAACTTATTGACAATAGAAACGATTGTCGATGAATCAAGCCCTCCAGATAAACAGGTGCCGACGGGCACTTCGGAAACGAGACGGCGCTTGATGGAGTCAATGAGGAGGGATTTGAATTGGGAAACGTCATTCTTTTGTAGAGACGAGGCATGCCTCGTCTCTACCATATCATTCAATTTTTCCTCTAATTTTGTATATTTTTTTATTACTTTTTTTCCATTTTCTATTATCATCATCTCCCCCGGCAACAATCTCTCAACTCCCTTAAAAAAAGTTTCTCGCCCGTCATCATGAATACGATATTTTAAATATCGATAAATGATTCGATCGTTTGGTTCAACAGAGATCAGTCCAGAATAAATCAGAGGTTTTATTTCCGAGGAAAACATTATTCGACTGGTGGAAGGAGAACAAAAATACAGCGGCTTTATCCCAAAATGGTCTCTCACCAAAAGAGTCCTTTTTCTTTTCTTATCATGAAGTGCTATCCCAAACATGCCGTTAAATTTATCAAAGCACGTATCTCCCCATTCTTCATATCCATGCACAATTACTTCCGTGTCCGAATGAGTTTTGAATGTATGTCCTGTTTTTTCTAATTCGGAACGGAGTTCTAGATAGTTATATATCTCACCGTTGTAGACGACGACTATGGACTCATCTTCATTATAAATCGGCTGATCCCCGCCTTTTACATCGATGATAGCCAACCTTCGACTCAATAAAGCCACCTCATCATCAATATAAAAACCTTCCCCATCTGGACCTCGATGTTCAAGCCACGTGGAAAATTGTTTGATAAGGTTATCGTCTCTGAATCCAACAAAACCAGCTATTCCGCACATAAGTAAATTTTAATATTTATTTAATTGTTCTGATAAGTATTTTTCTAAATTGTTCAGGTTTACTCTTTCTTGTTTCATCGTATCTCTGTCTCTCACAGTAATAGTGTCGTCTTTTAAGGTTTGATAATCAATCGTTACACAGTAAGGCGTCCCAATTTCGTCTTGCCGTCTGTATCGTTTTCCGATATTTCCATTGTCATCAAACTCAACCATAAGTAATTTTGATTTAAGTAGATCAAACACTTCTTTCGCTTTATTCACTAGTTCAAGTTTATTATTTACAAGGGGGAATACGGCAACTTTATAGGGAGCTATACTTTTGGGTAATTTCAGTACTACTCGTTCCTCATTCTCTTCATATGCTTCTTCTATAAGTGTATAAAATAGTCGATCCAGACCAATTGAAGTCTCTATAACAAAGGGAGTAAATTTTTCCTTAGAGACTGGATCTGTATATGACAAATCGTGTCCACTATATTTTGAATGCCGAGAAAGATCCCATTCTCCTCGATTATTTAAAGGTGTAAGCTCCAACCAATCTCCCGAGTCTAATTGATATTCAACATCGTTCTGTTCAACCGTATAATGTGATTTTTCATTTCCAATTATTTCTCTGAATCTTAATTTCTCCGTTTCCAGGTGAAGAGTATCGAGGAAAAAAACTCGCAACAATTCACGCCACATGCTAAATGTCTCACTGCTTTTATTTGGGTTTACAAAATATTCCGTTTCCATTTGCTGGAACTCACGCGTGCGAAGAATGAATTGTTTTGTTGTAATTTCATTACGAAAGGATTTTCCAAATTGAGCAACTCCAAAAGGAGCCTTTTTGCGCGTTGAGTTCAAAATATTTGAATATTGGAGAAAGATTACTTGACACGTTTCTCCACGAAGATATGCAATTGATTTTGTTTCCTCAGTGCTTCCCAATTTAGCCTCAACTAACAGATTAAACTGTCGAGGTTCTGTAATATCGTTTCCTTCGGGGCTCTTAATTTTATATTTAAGAATCAGTGCCCCAAGCTCTTTAAATGTTAGCTTTTCAGTCGATACTCCGGCTTGCTGTTGCAATAACTTATCAGCTCTGTATCTAACATGAGTGATCTTGTCTTCAACGAGTGGATCACTAAACGATTGCACATGTCCCGATGCTTCCCATGTCTTTGGATGACAGAAAATTGCCCCATCCATCTCTACCATATCTATTCGGCTGTATATAAAAAATGTTCTCCAAAGTTTTTTAATATTTTCAAGCACTATAACCCCTAATGGTCCATAATCATAAGTTGCTGAAAATCCTCCATATATCTCAGACGAGGGAAAGACAAATCCTCTCCTTTTGCAAAGAGAAATAATTTTATCCATTTTGTTTTTCATATTAATTTTAATAAATTTTTAAAAATAGTTAATTAAAAATTACTGTTTTATTAGCATAAACAAGTATACTATTCTCTAAATGCCATTTCACTGCCCGTGAAAGAACGATTTTTTCAAGATCGCGTCCTTTATTGATAAGATCTTCTGTCGTATCTTTATGGGAAATGCGTATAACATCTTGTTCAATTATGGGTCCTCCATCAAGGGATTCATTTACGTAATGACTGGTAACTCCAATAATTTTGACTCCACGTTTGTGCGCTTGATGATAGGGTTTTGCACCAACGAAGGCAGGAAGAAATGAGTGATGAATATTGATGATTTTATTTGGGTACTGAGCAACAAACTGAGGTGACAAAATCCGCATATAACGTGCCAATACCACCAAATTTATATTATTATTATTTAGCAAACTTAATATTGCTTTCTCCGATTTACTTCTGTCTACATTTTTGGTCGGAATATAATGGCAAGGAATGTTGTAATCCTCTGCGATATCTTTTGTCACGTGGTGGTTGCTGATAATCAGTCTCACATTTCCCTTGAGTTCCCTTCTCTTATGTCTATATAGCAGATCGTACAGGCAATGATCTTCTTTCGAAACAAGAATTGCAATCTCTTTAGTGCCTCGGTTTGTTGCGAAATTCCAGTTCATCTTAAAACTACTTGCCATTTTTGAGAACTGTTTCATCAATTCCTTCTCACTCAAATCAAAACCATCGGCATCCCATTCAATCCTCATGAAAAACATATTTAACTGCTCATCTATATGTTCTTCCGTGTGAGTGATATTTGCCCCATGATGAAATAAAAAATGAGACGTTTTCGCAATAATTCCTTTCTTGTCAGGGCATGAAATAAGCAAAACCCAATTGTTTTTCATATTTTCTAAATAAAAAAGCCGCCCATATACAGCTAAACAAAATAACTGTATAGGGACGGCCCTTTATGAAGGAGTCGCGGTTCCACCCTACTTGATAAGCAGTGCTCATCCATTCAGCTTATCCTTCTTCATTCAAATTGTCTGTGACTCCAGCCTGCCAAGCTTTCAATGCCACGATTTTCATTACATAAAAAAACTCGTCATCAAACTTGTAACAAACTAACAAGTTTAGGGACGAGTTTTATTTCGCGGTTCCACCCTAATTGACAAGTAATGTTAATCCATTCAACTTGTCCACTTTATTCGATAAGCTCGAGCTTGCCACAGCTGTCATCGCTACTTACTAAATTTTAACACATAAAAACTCTTTTTCAATGTCAATTTACATACTTCTTAATATTTGTATTCTCTCCTCAGTGGGCGGATGGGTTGAAAATAACCCCAAAAGCCAGTTAGATTTTTTTGTTTTTTTAAATGGGTTTGAGATGAATAAGTGTGCTGTTGAAGTAGTTGCAGTCGCAAGTTGATTTGGATCCTGGCTAATCTTTTCAAGAGCACGGGCAAGTCCCTCCGGTCGTCTGGTAAGAAGCGCTCCATCCGCATCGGCTAGGAATTCACGTTTTCTCGATATGGCAAGTTGAATCAGTGTTGCAACTATTGGGGTAATGAGAAAAACAAATATCATAAATACAAGGAAAAGTGGGTTCCCTCCATTATCTCGATCGTTGTCATCTCGTCTCTTAAACCCGCCCCACCACATACTTCGCATGATCCAATCTGATACTAAGGCTAATGTTCCAACTAGTACTGAAACGATAGACGCCAAAAGGATATCGTAATTTTTTACATGTGATAATTCATGGGCAATGACTCCCTCGAGCTCTCCCCTTTCTAGAATCGCAAGAAGTCCGGTGGTGACGCACACCACTGCATGTTTAGGATCCCGGCCCGTTGCAAACGCGTTCGGGGAAGGATCATCAATTACATATAGCTTTGGCATAGGGAGTCCAGCTGACAAGCTCATATTCTCAGCCACGGTATAAAAATCAAAATACTGTTTTTTTAAAGCTGGCTTTGCCCTCACCGTAAAAAGAACTATTTTATCCGAATAAAAATAACTTCCTGCAGTCGCAAAAAGTGAAAATAGTAACCCAATTACAAGATAGGAAGAAGAAGATTCTGTATAAAGACCTACCAGATAAAAAAAACCTGTGACAAGAAATATGAACAATGCGAAAATAATGTACGTCCTTGTCTTATTTGCAGACACCTGTGAATATATTGACATAAAAACCCACGAAACACATAACATGTATCACACAACATGCATCAAAAATGTTACGTGCTACATGCTACCTGTTTCATGTTTCGTGAATTACTCAAATTTTACTTCAACCTTTTTGCGCTCTTCTTCAGTTGCGGCAAAGAATTCTTCTACTTTAAATCCAAGCATACCGGCAATAATATTGCTGGGGAATACCTGAACTTTTGTGTTGAAATCAAGCACATTACTATTGTAAAACTGTCTTGAATATGCAACCTTGTCTTCAGTATCCTCAAGCTGACGTTGTAAATCTTGAAAGTTGGTACTAGCTTTTAAGTCAGGATATGCTTCGGCCACCGCAAATAATGATTTGAGGGCAGATGTGAGCTGGTTATTTGCGTCAGCCTTCTCCTGTAGTGATTCGGCTGACATGAGTGAACTTCTTGTTTTGGTAACATTTTCAAATACGCTTTTCTCATGTTTAGCATATCCTTTAACTGTCTCAACAAGGTTGGGAATAAGATCGATCCTTCTTTTTAATTGCACGTCAATACCTGACAAAGCTTCTTGGATCCTCGTTTTGAGGACTATCAGACCATTATAGGTACTGATAAGATAGATAATGAGAAGAACCGCGACCGCGATGAGAATGATGGGTGTACTCATATTATTTCACCTCCCTATATGAAAATTAATAATAGATATGATCATTATACATCTTTGCATTTTAAATGAAAACGGTAATAAATCTTGATAAACTGTTCAAATATGGTATGATACGGTAGTTTATACTACAGACCGCAATATGAAAAAAGTCAAGAAGTTGGATATTAATTATAAAGTCTATACTGCCCTGCTAATCAGGCAGAAACTTCCCTATTTACTTGTGGGATTAGTTGTCATATTATCCGTCTTCTTCATTATCTTTAAAAAAACTATTATAAGAAATATCTTTCAGAAAAAAGTGAGTGTCACCAGTCCAAAAAATGTTATAAAACAATATGTTGTTCTGGCTGGAGAAGACTTGTGGCAAATTGCGGAAAAAAATTATGGTTCAGGATTCAATGCGTATGATATTGCACAGGCAAATAATCTCAAGGAACCCTATATCCTTCAGGCAGGACAAACGCTCTTGATTCCATCCGTCGCCAAACGTTTTCCCACCCAGGGGAGTATTACTCCGGTAAGCGCAAGTCAATCCGGTATCACTGGCAAAACTTATGTGGTGAAGGAGGGGGATTTTCTTTTTCAAATCGCTCAGGAGGCATATGGAGACGGAAATTTAGTTCAAAAGATTATCGATGCCAACAACATATCTGAACCATACACGATAGAGATAGGCCAGAAACTTATTATTCCCCGTTAAGTATCACTTTTCAAGTATTTTGTTACAAGACTAGCAAGTATTCCGGGAGTTTCAATTGGTGGCAGATGACCCGCCTCTGAAATGAAATCTAAAGTGGTTGTGTGGAATATATGTTTGCGGAGTTTAATAACTTGTGATTTTGGTATCAGCACGTCTTGAGCTCCAAATATTAAATGAATGGGAAAGCTCACATTAATTTTATTTAATTTTAAATAATTAAAATCTAGGAGACTGAGCCACGATTCCACAAAACTCTGATTATCAAGTTTGGATTGTTCTTTGAAAATATCAATCAACATCCGCATCTTTTTTCTTAAACTTCTAAATTTCAATATATAAAATCCGGTTACAAAATTAATATATTTATTCCTCCAGATATAAAATAATGGGCGAAGTGGACGAGGAACTTTCTCCCCCCATTTGCTCAACAATTTTAATATTGAATATCCCCAAGACCCTTCCTCATAAGGAGTACTGACCATGATGAGACGTTTTACCGATTCAGGATTCATACGGGCAAATTCGATAGCCACTGCAGTTCCCATACAATGACTGAAAATATTAAGCTTATCTAACTCTAAATAATTTCGTAAAGCTTGAAAAAATCGCGCATAGTATTCGATCGTTAACGCTTCTTGTGGACGGGGAGACAGCCCCCAACCCGGAAGGTCAGGCATAATCAGATAGTTATCCTTCCTTAATGGATAACTAATCTCAAGCAAATTCCCATGAGTACCTGTCAGGCCTGGGATCATGAGAAGAGGCGGTGAAGTACGCTTTCCTGAAATCCAATAATAATATGTCTCGTTTTCAAATCGGAATGACTTTTTTGTTATGCGCATAGCGTCTTTTTGTTATAATGTTTATAGCAATTATAATGTTTATTCTTGAAAAGCGGGATTAGTACACCGGTAGTATGCATCCTTCCCAAGGATGAGAAGGGGGTCCGATTCCCCTATCCCGCTCAAAATCAGACCGTTGCAAAAGCGGTCACCTGAACAGCCTCAAAACATCATTTAGTTTTGAAGGATCTTTCATTGTTTTTTGTAAGGAACAAAAACCATTAAGTCGTTTGAACCTTCCCTCACAGTCAGTAAATAATTTAGCTCTCCGGTGAATAAAATACGCATTCAACCAATTGTCAGCATGAGAAAATGATTTGAAGCCTTTGAGAGTTTTTAGTCTACTTTCCAGGTGAGAGTTGTATGATTCGATGAGATTGTTGGTGCGAGGAATGTGAGGATGATTCATGTAGGCGCACAGTACATCCATACGGCGGTTAATATCAAGAAGAATACTTTTGTATTCTGGTAGGCTTTCATATTTGTGATAGATATTCCCTGCCTTATGTAGGAATTCTTCTCTCGATCGTTTCTTCTCAAATAGCTCTTCAATACTTCGTATAAAAGGATAATGATAGGTGTTCATGTGAATTCCTAAGTTGACACGTATGCTTTGTTTGTAATGATTTTGACATAGTTGTATCACAACGTTGGGATAAATGTGTCTACAGGCTTGTTGAATATTTATGTTGTCATCACACACAATAGCTTGTAAGGGATAGCTGAGAAGACGAAGAGAGGTAAAAAACGAAAGACATGTTTGATAGTTCTCGGCAATAGAGAGAATATAGGTGGGGATGTCATGAGTGAGATAATCGATTCCGTACAGGACAGGAATCTTTCTCTCATATCCTTTTACCTTCACATATTTACCATCAACAAGTAATACTCCACAGAAATGAGAGCAATACTTCCGGGTGATATCTGCACAATGAGGCAAAGATGAAAGAGTGGAGGAAGATAAACGATAGACACTCGATCCAGCGCGGGAAGCAAGACGTCCTATGTTTCGATATGAGGTTCCCACAAGGTGAAGATTGAGGATATCTTTACCAGTCAAACTCTTCCTTCCCCTTCGTATTTGAAACCACTTCTTACAAGCTTTGCAAAGAAATTTAATATTTCCCCTTCTCACTCCCTTACGGATTACCTCAGAACTTTTGCAAGACGGACAGTGGTATGTTTTTTCATGACTGTATCGTACTTGATAACTCAGTCAAATACAATCTTTAGATTGTCACATCAATTTACATATATCTATTTAGGTGACCAAAATGCAACGGAGTCCTCAAAATTGAGGACTAGGGCTTTCTTAGGCCCCTTTTTTATGGGAAGATTTTAAATAAAAGTAGTAAAATGGTGAATTTTTTGCCTACAAAAAAAAGATTTAGTCCGCTTCACGGGGCTTCATCGGCATTTGGGGGCGGCATTTTCTCTTGAAAAATTAATGGTGCGCGTTCCAGACTAACGTTTGGATAGAGAGAGGGTCGTTTTTTATCTGAAGGGCCAAACATCTTCAAGATAGCTTTTATCCTTGCCGGTATAGAAGGAGAAAATAAGTAAGTTTTTAACAAATCTCAAAAATTTATTCTTTCAATATTTATGCTTTTAAGTCTATCAAACCCAGAATCCTTACTGATTATTTTATTTATTGACCAATCTCGCATATAAGAAACATGGAAAGCATCTCGCGGTCTTAACGTAAAGTCTTTTACGTTTTCTAAAGCGAGAATACATGAACTATTGAGATTATTTTCAAACTGTCGTAGTCTAAATTGCGAATTATTTAGTAAATGCTCTAGTGCAGTTTTAAGTTCAGGATAAAAATGCGCTACAGAATAACCTTTGTTGTTACCTTTTTTATTTTTTGCTTTATTGAGTTCCTTATGAAGACCCATCATTAATTCATCAAGAGTTAATGGTGAAAAATGAAGCGTATCCTGTTTGATTAAAAGATAGGCTAAAAGTTTTATTGAATTTTTATGATCACCATGGTCATTAATAAAATATGCAATGAGAAAGTTTGCATCTAAATATAGATCATCATTTGCAGGTAAATTCATTTCTGTTAACCTTCGATAGACTTATAAATCTTATTAATATTTATTGGCCCAATATTTATTACACCAGCAGTATTTATTAAAAGAAGAATTTGATCGTAAGATAATTGATTGAATAAATCACTACCGATATCTTCCTGTAATTTAATTATTTTGTTCCTTAAATCTAAATTTTTTTCACCGTTAGTTTGTTGATTTTTTTCTACTTCATCAATAAAAACAGTGCCTAGATAAGATTTAGCGTAAAACTGATTTAACGAGTTCCACTCTGTCTCCTTCACAAAGAATGAAGCATGATAAGATACAGAACCCATTTCATCCCTGTCAAAAAAAGATACGTCACTGAAAAAGTTACCTTTAAACATAGTATTTTTTGCTAATTCAAGGGAGTCTATAGAAATCGCACTCATTGTATTAAGAGTTAAGTCGTTCATCATATTCGGGTAAATAATTTTTTAGATTTTTATCAATATATTCGTTAGTTGTCTGTGCAAAGCCAATTACATCCTGTTGGGTTAAATCAAGTATCTTCTCAGGAACTGTGTTTGTATCAAACATTACTGATAAAACTTTGTTATCTTTATCCTTTTCTGGTGATCGTAATGCATTTGTCCTAAACCAAATATTAGTATCTAAATTATTAATTGTAATTTTATTAAGAAATCCTATATTAAAATCAAAAGTATCTTCAATAAACTTATTTTTTTTAATGTATGATTTTTTAACTATTTCAACGGCGTTGTCCACTTTGAATTGTAAACTTAATACATAACCAAGCCTGACGATTTTTGCCTTAAATATATTAATTATTGCTAATGAGACAGATTGTAATTTGTCTTGATAATCTTTAATAAATAAGGCTGGATAATTTTTTTGTGGTTTATCATTCTTTTCATCCTTAACTATAAAGTCAATTCTTGAGGATTTTATTTCTAAAATATATCTTTCATCTTTACTTTTTAATATCATCCGTGGGAACTCTGCTGGTGCGTCATTGGGAATAGGTAATATGATAGGATCACCATTAAAGAGAGAACCTGTTTCTTTAATTATTTCTGAAGACTGAATCAGTTTATCAGTTAATACTAAGCCAGGAGTAAAAAAAGCTGTTTGTATATTAAGACCTATAATTTTCATACATATTGATATTATACTAAAAATATAGCAAATTTATAATTGTCAATCAATCTTTACTTCATACGTTGGACCGTTTTTCCGAAGTTTTAATAGTAAAATATCCTCAACCTAGCCTAGACCAGTAAGAGGAGTTTGTATACAAAAAAAATGATTTATAACCTTAGAAAGGAAGAGTGATAATTTGCAAACCCCCGAGGTTGTTTTAAATCATGATTTATAACCACTTCTTGTTACGAAGTGATAGAATAATATAGCTGTGAAACAGTATTTTAAATATGCCAAAAATAAATGAAGCAACGGATACTGATTTAAAAGTAATTGATGAACTAAAAAAGCTCGGGTGGAAAGTGGGCGATACACTCCTATATCAAAAGGAGTATATTTTAACTCCTGAACAGCAAAAAATCTTCGAAGGGAGAAACAGTATCAAACCAGATATAACACTAACCGATCTAAATGAAAATATTATAGCGGTATTTGAAAACAAATTCGAAGATGAGAAAAAAGCATTAGCAAGGCTACGTACACTTTATGCGACTATCTTAAAACCGAGATTTTTGTATGCTTGTTCTCCCGAAAGAATTCTTTTTTACGACACTGAATGGAAAGGACTCGAGGCGGGAGAATTCAAAAGAGTTGATTCTTTTATGTCTCTTGAGGAAATGCTTGTAAAAAAAGAGCAATCTAAAAAAATAAATCTCGATAGAGAAATATTTATCGATAAAAATATCGCAGGAGGAATTAACCCAAGTTGTGGAAAAGAAACCTATTATCAAATCGAGTGTATCCAAGCTTTAATAAGTAAATTTAAAGAGGGTAAACAAAAAATGTTAGTTCACATGGCCACGGGACTCGGCAAGACAAGAACCATGGTCGCTTTTACAAAGGCATTACTCGAACATAATATGGCTAAACGAGTTTTGTTCGTAGTAGATCGGGTGATGTTAGCAGAACAAGCTTTAAACGATGGATTTTCACTCATTAGTAAAGAGTTTTCCGCAGTCCGTATTACTACTTCAAATTACAGGCAGTATAAAAATGCACAAGTCCACATCGTTGTAATTGATACTTTAGAAAATATTTTTCAAGATTTTTCAAATTCCTTTTATGATTTGATAATTGTTGATGAATGTCATCGTTCTATAAATATTAATCGTAAGTTGATATTTGACCATTTTTTATGTCCTAAAATTGGTTTAACTGCTACTCCAAAAAAGGCAATTTCTGTAAAGGGAAAAGATATCTCGGAAGAAGATCTTGCAATTTTAGACACTTATAAAATGTTCGGGTGTGAAACAGGAGAACCGGATTATCAATTTGATTTGGCTCGTGGGATTAATGAGGGGTTTTTAGCTCCATATACAGTTTTGTCAATTGAAACTGAACTTACAAAATTAGCGCGTGAAAAAGGCGTCGAATTTTCCTATGTTTTAGATCCGGATGAAAGAAAAAAAATTGAACTTGATCAGTCAAAAAAATTAATGCTCGAACAGCTTGAGCGTAAATATATTTCGGAAGATAGATGTCTGAGAATCGCCGAAGAACTTAAAACAAATACCGCATATGGAGAAAAAATAATTCTTTTTGGAGTCAGTCAGGCTCACTGTACTTTGCTTGCCAAGGCAATAAATAAAGTATTTGCAACCCCAAACGACGAAACAAGCCCTCGTTATGCCGAAGCAATTATTTCTGACAATAACGATTTAAACGCAACATTTAAAAAATGGTTTAAAGATATAAACCATAAACCTTATATAGCAGTTTCAGTAGATATCTTGGGAACCGGAGTAGACATCCCTTGCGTTCGCTATATTTCCTTTGCAGTTTTGACCAAATCTGTTGGTAAATATATTCAAATGTTGGGTCGAGGAACTCGACTTGATCCAAAATCGGGAAAATTTAGTTTTAAGGTGTTAGATTTTGTTGGCCTTTGTAAATTGATGGATGATAATGGAAAAGGAACTCCGAAGGAAAATACACATATTGTAAAGGGTAAGGGTGGAAAAGGTATTGCTCCGGGACCTGGACCAGGGCCAAAAGGAGATTGGTTTATAATCGATAATCCTGACCCAACACATTTAATCCAAAGGGTGTATCTACATGGAGACAAGGTAAAGGTAATTGATAATATCCCAATTGAAGAAGCAAGAAAATTGTTTGAAGAAGAATTACAAAAAGCAAACAAACTTGAGATTGTTAGTATAAAAAAGAAAGTCGAAAAAGATAAAGCTTATGAACCAAGTGAAAAAGAGATTAACGATATTAAACAATGGGTAAAAAACCCCGATGTATATTTGGATGAAGGACAATTACAAAAAGTTTATGGATTTGAACAAGGATCAATTTGGGATTTTTTTCTCCATGCATTAAAAATTAAAAAGATACCTACACCTAAAGAACGAATTGAAAATGGATTTGAGTCGTATATTAAAACCTATGACTTTAACGATAATCAAATTAAAATTCTTAGAGATTTAAAAGATATTGTCTCAGAAAACATTATTGAAAAAAGAAAGTTTACTGCTGAAGAGATATTTAATAACCCAGTTTACAACAGAATCATTGGAGCAGATTATCAAGAAGTTAATGAGGTATTTAAAAATAAACTACCTCATGTTTTTGAAGAATTACAGGCAAATTTTAAAGTATAAAAAATATGGGAAGATCAACTGTGCACTATGCGGATAATGAAACAAACAATGTTCTAAAGAGATTACATAACAAATTAAGACCTGCAGGAACACCGGTTGAGCGGGTTGAATACATAATCGAATTGTTGCTCCTTCGGATATTTGAAACTAAGATCAAACAGGATAAGGCGTTTGCTCCACTCAGAAAATTATTTGATGGAGAAAATTATCGATTATTATTTTCCCACTTATTAAGTTTAACGGGAGAGCAAATATTATCAGAGCTTAATAAGAATGTATTTCCTTTTTACTCGACAATATTAACGAAAACAAGAGGCGTGATTACCGGAAATTTACCAACTAAGATGCAAGATCAATTGGTATTAATGGAAGAGGTATTTGCGAATTCAAATTTTACAAATAATGTAAAAGGGGGAGTAATTGCTGAAGTAATAGGATTAGTCAACGAGATTGATGAAAAATGGATACTGAAAACTGATTTATTAGGAGACGCAATTGAATCGGCGCTTTCAGAAACCGGTGGAACAAAAGACTTGGGATTGTATAGAACTCCAACTCATATCAGGCAGATGATGGTCCAAATGGTTGATCCAAATTTTAATGATTCGATATTTGATCCTGCTTGCGGAACGGCAGGTTTTTTATTTGACGCATATGAATATGTAATTGAAAAGGCAAAACAACTAAGACAAATTCCCAGTGAAAATGTGGCAAATCAATTTTATCGAACTGGTATTGGCGGAATAGAATATTCAGGAAGAATAAGAAAAATGGCCGCAGTAAATATGTATATTCGAGGGCTTAACCCTCATAATATTCAACAGGGAGACTCATTAAAGATTTATGATCCTGCTAAAGACCATGAAAGTAAAAGTATCGTGATCGCCAATCCTCCTTTTGGAGCAGAGACAGACCAACCAGCCTACCCGAATGTCTGGGAAGAATACTCCAAAGAAGCAGAAACTACTATTTTATTTGTAAAACTAATGTTTGATCTACTAAAACAAAGTGGACGATGTGCAGTGATTGTCTCGGAGGGATTTTTGACTTGGGGACAAAACAGTGCATGTGCTTTACGAAAGATTTTGCTAAACGATGCAAATTTACGAGCAGTAATCAGTCTTCCTCAAGGCGTTTTTGTAAGTAAGAGCGGACAAGGAGCAAAAACTTCAATACTATATTTTGAAAAAGGAACACCAACAGATTTTGTCTGGTATTACAAAATTGAAAACGATGGTTTTTCAATGGGAACAAACCGAAAAGAAATTTCTGGTAGTCAAATTCCTGAGCTTTTAGAAATTTTTAAAGAAATTAAAAAAGGAAAAAAACCAAAAGATACTAAACATAGTTTTTATATATCAAAGGAACAAATAGAAACGCTTGATCCGAGAATTGTTGAAAGGATAAGGGAAGAAGTTGGCGAAAAAATAAAGGAAAAAAATGAAAAGAGACTAGAAAAATTGGAAGTGGAATTATATAAAAAACTTGTTGAAAAAAAGATCAGCAACAAAATATTTGACGAAAAGAAATGGCAGTTTGAAAATATCATCGAAGGACAGATAGATAATGAAGTAGCTAAGGCAATTGAAAAAGCACATACATATCATTTTAATTTACAAAATTATCGAAGTAATTTATCTGACGCGCAAATAAAAGATTGGCAAGAAACTTTAAAAGAAGTAGAAATAAAAAATGACTCCAAGATAGAGAAAAGATACCAAGAATTACAAAAGGTCGAACCAAAAAATACTTTACAAATACTCACCTCTTTTGAACCTCACAATAATTTACACATGGATATTGCCAGAGAATATTTAAGTAAGTTGGATAAAAAGGTTTTGAGCCAAAATAAAAAACTACAAAAATTAGAAGAGATTTTACGAAAAGGATTCCAATATCCGATTGTTGCACTTAAAGAACTGATAGTCGTTAACGATGAAAAGATAAAGCCGTTAAATTTTCCCGAAACAGAATTCACAGTACTCGGTGTATCAAATCAAACTGGGGTATTTATTAATGAGAAATTAAGAGGAAAAGAAATAAAGCAAAGTTATTTCAAAGTTTATAAAAATCAATTTTGTTATAACCCTTACAGAATTAATGTAGGGTCAATTGGATTTTGTGCATTTGATATTGAAAATCAAATTATTAGCGGTGCTTATAACATTTTTGGGTGTAATGAGAGTAAGTTGAACCCCAAATATCTTGAAGCTTTATTTAAGTCAAAAAAATTCTTATCATTCGTCAATGGAAAAGCAAATGGCGCAGTACGAATGGATTTTAAAATTGAAAGCATGCAGGAATGGGAAATTCCTCTTCCATCGCTTGAAGTCCAAAACGAAATCGTGGTAAAAATCGAAAAGCATAAACAGATTATTGAGGGAGCAAATTTAATATCTCACAATTTATTAAATGACCTTTCATTAGATGATTATAAAAAAGTTCCAGTGAATGATTGCATACGGCTTACGAGAGGACATAATCCTCCTAGTGAAGTTTTTATTGATGAGGCCAGAAATGGTTATGTGCGCTTTATTCAAATAAGAGATTTTGTAAGTGAAAATCATTTAACATTTGTACCAATATCAAAAAATCTAAAATTGGTAAAGAGAGGAGAATTATTGATGGCAGCGTATCGACACATTGGAAAAGTATCTCGTGTTATGGAAGGTGCATTTAATGTTGCTTTAATAAAATTTTCTTCAAAAGATGAGAATATTATTTTGAATGATTTTATATATTACTTAATCTCATCAAAATATATTAAAGATGAATTGCTTAAAGTATCTGAAAGAGCACATATTCCATCAACTTCAGTAGAAGTAATAAAAGATTTAAGAATCCCTCTTCCTCCTCTTGAAACCCAACGCCAAATTGTAAAAAAACTTGATAAACAAATGCAGGCGCTTGAGGGAGTGCGACTTCTTAAATCTGAAGCAGAGAAAAGAATTGAGGAAATTTTAGAGAAAGTTTGGGGAGAATAATATTTATGGATATAAACTGGTTTAAAAATATTATTGAAAAAATAAAAATAATCTTTGATTTCAAAAAGGTTAATTCTCCGTCTTTAAAACTAGAAAACAAAGCTAAGGAAGTCATAAATCAAATTGGTCAGGTTAATATCCAACACGGATTAACATATTCTGAAGCTAAAGATCTAGTAAGCTCCGTTGTTGATCAGAAACTGATAGCATTTAAAGACGAGGCTGAATCAACTTATAAACAAAGAACTGATGAATTTAAAAATCTACTCACAGAAAAAATAAGAAATTTGCTAGAGGCAGAAATAGCTAAACTCAGAGAGCCAGACACTCAGTTAACCCTTATGGAAGCAGCAAAAATAAGTGGTAGAAAGCAGAGCGAAGAATTACGAAACTTGTTGGCAAATCTGGTTGTGAGCAGAATTAAAAACGATAATTCAGGTAAAGAAGAATTAAAAAATATTGTTTATAACGAAGCAATTTCAACAATTAATAAGCTGACTATTGATCAGTTAAAAATAATTACTCTTTGTTATCTATTGAGATATACTTCTTATGGTGGGATTATTTCTTGGGATACTTTTAAAAATTATCTAAGTACACATGTTAAACCATTCATTGGTTTTAAAAACACTAATGCAGAATTTCAACATATTGAATATGCTGGTTGTGGAAGCATAGGAATTGGTAGCTGGGATTTGGTAAATATTTATAGGCAACAATATTCTTTTCTATTTTTCAATTTAATTGAGAAAGATAAAATAGATAATTTATCGCTACCTAATAAAAATGAAATTGTTGTTTTAGATTCAAAAGAGGATAAATATTTTTTTAAATTTAAAAATAAGACAGAATTTGAAAACCAACTTAAACAAAATAAAACTGATGATGAAATTATAAAAAAATTAATATCACTTTATGAAAGTAATATTAAAAGTGATGGCGAAGTTAAGAAAAAAATATTCGATGAGACAGATATAGGTAAGGATCTATTAGATTTATTGGAGAAATCTAATCTCGTGCATTTAACTTTAACATCCGTTGGAATTGCAATTGGAGCCAGTTATTTTGAACAAGTTATTGGTGAAAAAATAGATATAGGTATTTGGATAAATTAAAACATATATGAACACATTCAAACAATCAGCAATTGAAGTATTAAAAAAAACAAGGACACCTCTTCACTACAACAAAATTACAACGCTTGCTTTGGGGTCAGGAATTTTGGAAACCGAAGGAGCAACACCGGAAGCAACGATGAACGCTCAAATAGTAATGGACATTAAAAACAAAGCTGGAGGATCTGATTTTATTAGAATAGCACCTGGAACATTTGCTCTTAACCCAAACAAAAAAGAAATAGAACAAACACCAAAAATTATTGAGGCAGAAAAGGAAGAGGAAGAAAAAATAGTTATTGAAGCAGGCTTCATTGGAAAAGGTGGGGAGCATTTAGTTTGTAGCGAACTTCTTTTCCGCGGGTTTAATGCCAGTATTATGAGCGTTGATATTGGCGTGGATATATCAGCAATAAAAGATAATAAATTTTTTGGTATCCAAGTAAAGACAGCAAGAAAAAATAACTCTGAAATTTATAATTTTCATATTCGACACAAATCTTTTGAACGATTTAATCAAGGTAATATTTTTTATATTTTGGTTTTAAGGGACGATCTAAAAAACAGTTTTTTGATTTTACCAGCAAATGAAATTGAAAAGAGAATAAAAGAGGGTTCTATTTTTACAGTGAATAATAAAACAGGATATGCATTGAGTATAAAATTTCGTGATGGAAAATTTTATCTCGGTAATAAAAATCATGAGATGGGTTACTTTTTGAATAACTGGGACTTAATAAAATAAAAAACTTCAACGACTAGAAAAATAAGAAGTTTTATTTCTTCCAAACCCCCAACTTCTTCACCCTTGCCATGTTCTCCGCAGATAATAGTTCATCCTGATATTTTATCTTTGCCCGCTTCTCATACAGAACAACTTTGGCCCAACCTGCTTTGACTAATTCAAGATTGAGATTTTTCCCATCAACAAACAAATATCCTAACGTCCTGCCAAACTTATCCTCCTGGTAATTTTCTTCCTGTTCAAAGGTAACTTCTTTATTCAAAGCAAAATTCTGGGTAAACACTTTTGCCTCATCAAAGAAGGGTTCCTTAACTTCGGGAGCATTGACTCCATACAGCCTGAAGGTTTGACCGGTGCTTAACTTTAGGTGATTGCACCTAATACTGTAACAGCTATTGTAACTTTAGTTTGATACTTAGCTCTTTTCTATTGTTAAATCGCCACTCAATTTCTTCAACTTGTGAAAATTCATTGGTGGTGGCTGCAAATAAATTTGTGGTTATTATTTTCTTTTTTGCTGTGTCAAGTCTTTATTATGCTTTGATCAAATGACTACAAAATATCTTGCCATCCTGTAGCACCAGACATTTTATAAAGTCCACTTGACAATATCACCGGTGATATTGTATATTTGAGTATATATGTATATTAAACGGTTCGCAGAAAACCAGCTTATAGATCTTCTTAATACTCCAAAAGTCATAATCTTGCTCGGTGCAAGACAAGTGGGTAAAACAACTTTGATTAGGCGGATTTTACAAGAACATCAAGGTATTATTTTAAATCTTGATATTGAGGTAGATAAGGATCGTCTCCTTACTGTTTCCCACATGGCACCAATCGATGCTATGAAAAACTTAGGGAATCCATCTCTTTTTGTGATCGATGAAGCTCAACGACTACCAGAAACAGCCAGGATTGTCAAAGGTTGGTTTGACAGTAATATAAGCACAAAAATAATTCTTCTTGGCTCATCGAGCCTAAACCTTTTGGATCAATCAGCAGAAAGTTTAACGGGGAGAAACATTAAGCTACACTTACCTCCTTTACTATTTTCTGAGATTTTAAGTACACAATCGTGGTATTCAAAAGAAATGACGCCAAAGCTTTTAAAGGAAAATATGAGTAATGAATTAGGAGCGCTCATTCAAGAACAAATGTTTTATGGAGGGTATCCGGAATCGGTAGTAACAGCACAAAAGGAACAATATCTTTTAAATCTGGTGTCCGATTACTTATTAAAAGATGTGTTTCAATCAACCCTCATCAAGTCACCAGAAAAGGTGAAGAAGTTGTTGATGCTTTTAGCATATCAAATAGGCTCGGAAGTATCGCTTGCAGAACTTGCAACTAGTTTAGAGATGAGCAGGATAACTATAGAAAAATATATCGATCTCCTAGAACGGTCATTCGTCATTTTTCGTTTACCAGCCTTTAGCAATAACTTAAGAAAGGAAATTGTGAAAAGCACTAAAATCTTTTTCTGGGATACGGGAGTAAGAAATGCATTGATTAAAGAATTTAATTTCTCTACATCGAGGCAGGATATTGGATTACTATGGGAAAACTGGGTTATTGCCGAATTTGCCAAGAAGAATTTACTAGATGGCCAGCCAAATAATCTATATTTTTGGCGAACAATGGGAGGATCAGAAGTAGACCTTATTGTCAAAGGAAGTAATACGTTTAAAGCATATGAGATCAAGTGGACAAAACCAAAAGCAGTTAACAGCAAGGCATTCCATACTCGATACAATATACCAGTAGAAGTGATTACAAAAGAAAATGTCACCGATTATGTCCTTTCTGCGTAATCTAATACAATCTAATATAGTCAAAAGTAGGAGATTAAACATTCTTATTACTGAATTTGGAAGAGTCCAACTCAATGGCTAAAATTTGGTATATGATACTTACTTGTGGACAGCTGGTAAAACGTTCTAATTTTGTTCACTAGTGAGCTCTTTTTTTTCCCTTATGGCCATAAAAAAAATACTTCGTTTGATCATCCAATGCTTAAGAAATTAATTAAGGACCTTAAAGACACCATGAATCATGAGTGACTGATAGGTATTGCCGCACCTCAAATTGGGGAAAATTAGATCAGGTTGACGAATTGCGAGTATATATCAACCCTGCCATGACGTTTATTACAAAAGAAGAAAGTATTATTTTTGAAGGATGTGGTTGTGTGGCGGGTATTAATGAGTTTGGACCAGTAGTTCATCCTAAGGAGATAGATATCACAGCACTAGATCAATGCGGAAGACAATTTAGCCTGCGTTGCGACGGCATATTGGCAAGAGTTATTCAGCATGAATACGACCATTTGCATGGAGTTGGGTTTCTTGAAAAGGTTTCAGACCTTCGTCAAATCGTGACGAGAGCTTACTATAAAAAAAATGTCCGTAAATCAAAAAATCAAACTGAAGCTTCAAGAATGAGTATATTTGAGTTTAAATATGTTTAAATATGTTTAAATTATTTTCTTTAACTTCATGATAAAATTGAATCACTATGAAGGGTTCACTCGTCAAAACAATCACCTCAGACGGTCTTGAGCATGCTGGATTTTGGATGAAATTAAAAAGTGATACCGCCCTTCTTCATGTGCATGGTACAGCCGGTGATTTTTATACCCATAAATTTATTGAACAAGAGGGTCTTGCCCTTGCAAAGGAAAATATATCTTTTTTATCCGTAAATACGAGAGGACATGATGTATATGCTGATATTCGCAAACATATTGGAAACAAAATTGAATGGGCCTCATATGGTGGCGGATTTGAAAAGTTTGAAGATTGTGTTTTGGATATTCAAGCATGGGTTGATTTTCTGAAGAAACAGGGTGTAAAAAAAATTATTCTCCAAGGACACAGCTTAGGGGCTCAAAAAGTCTTGTACTATCAGTACAAGGCAAAAAGTCCGTTGGTGGTTGGCCAAATCCATCTTTCCCCTCAAAATGATGCAGGATATATGCTAATGAAATATGGTGAAGGAAAATATAAAGAAATCGATCAAGCAATAAAAAAACTTGTGAAAGATGGGAAAGGAAGAGATCTATTACCTCCAGAATTAAGTATTATTTGTCCCATGTCTGCCGTAACCTATTCCGGATATCTTGTTGAAAATGGTGCCGGGACACTACATCCCTATCACAATCCCAATTCAAAAAACTGGAAGGCGTTTGAAAACATCCAGGAACCGCTCCTGGTAGTTTTCGGTGAGAAGGACACCTTTATCAATCATTCGTGCAAAACTAAATCAGTTGAAGAAATTGCCAACGTATTAAAATCAAAGAAATCAGAGGGTTTGACTATAGAAGTAATAAAGGATGCTAATCATAGCTATATAGGTAATGAGAAAGAATTAGTTCATGCCATTATCATCTGGTTACAAAGAACAATCAAGATATGAGAAATATATTTCTTATTCATGGGAGTTATGGTCACCCACAAGAAAACTGGTTTCCGTGGTTAAAAAAAGAGCTCGAATCACTTGGACATAAAGTATATGTGCCCGCCTTTCCAATCCCCACAAAACGTGGTGAAGGACACAAGCTATAGTGAACTCAAAACGAAATAGTCAAATTTGGTAGTTGAATTTTCTACTCA
>CAYITZ010000009.1:0-26508 GCA_964366485.1 uncultured Gammaproteobacteria bacterium | reverse complement strand
TCCACAATTTACTGAAGAAATTCGACTTAGGACACTAATTTGAGAAAGTCAGGTACTACACCTATTTGAGGATGTTTTTGCGGATATTTTTATCCAACCGGGTGTTAAATTAGGACATTGGGATGCTTTTGTAAGACATAAGAAAAGACAAGAAGAACGGACACTACTTGACGCATGAAGTGACTCAATTAATCAATTAATTGAGTCGGGGATAATTCATTAAGTTTGACATTTCAGTCAGAATATTGGCAACATTATTTATGTCTCAAAACGAATACCAATTTACTGAGCAGGAAAAGAAGAAGATATATGATTTACTCTATGATGACTATATGAAGGGAATTGCTGATTATGGTTTGAAAGGGAGCGAAAGAAAGATCATATCCCAAAAAATTGTCAACAATGTTGAAAAGGCAAAAAACATAGAAGAAATAAATGCTTTTTTGGTAGATTTAGCCAATTTGTACCATTTTTTCAAACACAGCTCTATGCATACTAAGGAAATCATAGATAACAAGAAAAAGGATGAAGTAATCTCAAAACTAAGAAGTTTTATTAGTAATTATTCGGGGTAACACAAATTTAATATGAGTGAGCTTAAGCAAGTGGGTACACCAGAGGCAAGAAGGGTAGTAGCAGAAAGGACAAGTCCTGCTCTACAAAATAGAAAACTGGAACAAGAAAGACCAGCGGATACGAAAAACTTTTTTAAAAAGGAAGCTACGAGAGTCGAGCATACAGCTGCTGAAGAAAAAAAAGCAGCAGAATATCTTAAAAGATGCTATCAACTTGGATATGCCACATCAACAGGCCATGCCACGAGAGGTAATGAAGCTCGGGAATCTGTTCTTACCATACAACCTGATCCGTTGAATGAAGCAGTCGTTGTGAACCTAAGGGTGACTCAAGACATAGGTCTTGATGGAAAACCAGTTGTAGACGACTCGTTTCACCTAGATCATTTGAAAAATATGAGAGAAAAAGGGGAAGCCACCTCTGTTTTGATATTTAATCAAACAGTCGATACGAAACATCTTGACGATTATGGACTACCTGATAGTATGAATCCAAGCAACCCAAGGTCGACTTATGGTGATAGGGTAAAATTTGAAGAAAGGATGAGGAAGTGTAATAATTTTAATAGAGATGCATTAGATGAGAGTGTTCCTCCTGAGGATCTTGCCGCAGTATATGAGGCTGTTGTGGCGAGTAATTATAGGGAGGGTGACGGACGTTACGATCAATCCAAATTAAAAGAGTCTGTGATGAGGGTTAACAGCGATGAAAGATTAACTAATGCTAAGGTACAATTAGAATCTATACTACACCCAGAAGAAAAATAACCCGAAAAATATCCTTGGATGGGTTTTGAATTCTGAACTTGCAGATGGTATAGTAGATGGATGCTTGGCCATAAGACCCAACTCGTATTCTTTAGTATAGTTATTCTCGTAATCTCCTATTTCACTTATTTCCGCAACTATCAGTATCCCGCAAATCTTTTTTGGGATGAGAATTATCACATCGCGTCCGCTCAAAAATATCTGAAAGGGGTATTTTTTATGGAGCCGCACCCACCGCTTGGGAAACTATTTATTGCTTTGGGTGAATATCTCATTCATCCGAATGATAAGATAAATACCCGATCATTTCTCACAACCGATTATATTAAAGATGTTCCAAAAGGGTATTCATTCGCGGGGGTACGATTCTTTCCCACATTGTTTGCTACTTTATCTGTGGTGCTGTTTTATCTTATTTTATACGCCCTGTCAAAAAGGCCCATATTATCATTCTTGTTCACATCTTTATATTTATTTGAAAATGCAGTTATAGTACATAGTCGGGGTGCGATGCTTGAGCCGGTACAGATGTTTTTTGTGTTATTTTTTTTATTATTTTTTATAAAAAAAATATATTCGATTGATGATGGACGATGGAGGATGGAAGATAGAAATTTGAAGATAGAAAGTAGAAGGTTGAATTTTAGTGATTATTTACAACTTGGTTTGTTATATGGTTTAGCTCTTTCCGTGAAGCTAAACAGTGGGCCACTTGGGATATTGTTGATTATATTATTGGCACGGGAATATTATCGTCCCACACACCCCTTCCCCTCTCGAGAGGGGTTCACCCTGAAGGGGATTCACCCTGAAGGGATAAGAGGGGTGTGTTTTAAATCTGCATTATTTATTTTATCCGCACTCAGTGTCTTCATCGGCATCTATTATATACATATATCACTTGGGAAAACGGTTTTGGATAAAAAATATATTAAGACCTCAAGACAATATAAGACGATAAAAGAACACATTCAATATATTTTTCACTATGAAAAAGGGGTTCCGAAGTATGACGTTTGCAAGGTGGGGGAGAATGGAAGTTTGCCTGTAACCTGGCCGTTTGGGAATAAAACAATTAATTACCGGTGGGAAAGTAGTGGGAAGAGTATCAGGTATCTCTATCTTCAAGGCAATCCGGTGATATGGCTTTTGGGGCTCCTTGGCTTGTTCTTTTCGCTTAATTTGATCGTTTCAATTTTATTTTTCAAAACAAAAATAACCAATAAGAGATTGTATTTTTTCATAACCACGTTCTCAATTCTCTACTTGACCTATATGGCAAGTATGATAGCGGTCGAGCGGGTTCTGTACCTTTATCACTATTTTATTCCGCTGATATTTTCTTTGATTTTATGTTATCTGATTTTTTTATATATGTTTGAAGAAGGGCTGAAAAAGAAATATACAAGGATAATAATGGTTATAATTATTATAACGATTATAACCATTATAACTTTTTTCTTTTTCAGTCCGCTTACGTATTACCAACCCCTCACCCATGCGCAATTTGAACTGCGCAATTGGTTTGGGTTTTGGGGACTGAAATCCCTTGCAAAATAACCACGGCTTCTTTATGATTGAACTATGCTACCTACTTTGAAGCGGTTATCTCTTGTAATAGTTATCATGTTTAGCCTCGCTTTTTTTGGATATTTGGTTTATACCGGAATGGGGGCAAAAACAAAAGCAAGTGTCAGCACCGATGTTGCAGGTAATGGCGAAATACCAACCTCGACCGAAGGACTCGTGGCTCAGTGGAATTTTAATGAGTCA
This sequence comes from uncultured Gammaproteobacteria bacterium, assembly GCA_964366485.1. GTDB lineage: Bacteria > Patescibacteriota > Microgenomatia > UBA1406 > GWC2-37-13 > YC2-FULL-38-9. Next base: position 23,392 of record CAYITZ010000009.1, on the reverse strand, counting down.
AATGGTGATATAGCCCGTTCGGAAGGGTCTTGCGGAAAACAATGTAACGGGCAACTCATTAATTTTGCATATAATGGCTCTCAAGACGCCGCTTTAGGCACAGGATGGACCGCAAAAAATAAATTATGGAGCGCGGGATCGCTTATGTTTGATGGGGTGAATGATTTGGTAAAAGTTAGTAACATTAATGCGGTTTCCATATCTGGATTTACTTGGGAAGCTTGGGTAAAACCAAGCGCGTTGGGAGGTACCATAATTAGTTCGTTAGATGAAGCAGGGTGCGAAGATTTTTATTTAAACAGTTCGGGATCGGAGATATATTTCAACATTGATGGAGTAGGATGTAAGGAGCAAGGCGCGGGAAAAGCAATCACATCTGGCGCTGGACTGGTAGTTGGCCAATGGTATCACATTACTGGAACCAGGAGTTATACAGAAAACACAACAAAAATATATGTTAATGGAGTTCTTAGAGCTACAACTACCGCAACGATAGGATCTGTTAACCGAATAATGCATACAAATATTGGTGGCCTTGCAGATTCATCAACTATTGGATTAACCACTTCAAGCCCCTTCAACGGTACCATCGACGCCGTCCGTATCTACTCCCGAGCTCTTTCTGAAAAAGAAATTCTTACCAATTTTCAGGCGCAAAATGGAATAACCCCTACTCCACCCCCCGTTTCATCTTCTTTAAAACCAGTCGGGGAATGGAAGTTTGATGAAGAGACGGGGAATACGGTTGCAGATAGTAGCGGGAATGGAAATAACGGTACTTGGGCAGGTACGGGAAATCATTGGACTGACGGTAAAGTTGGGAAAGCAGGGAATTTCAACGGAAGGGATAATTTGGTAAAAGTAAATAACTCAAAGGATTTGGATATAAACGGTGTTGGAAGCAAACTTACCATCGAGATGTGGCTTAAACCAAATTCACTTTCAAGTGAATGGCAAAATCTTGTTTTTAAGGGAAGTTCGGACACAGAAGATTGCCAAGAAAAGGATTGTAGCAATAGACAATATACTCTTTGGCTTAATAAAGATGGATTTATCCATTTTACTTCAACTCCACAAGGACAGACATGGCAAAATGGAGGAAATACTCCCTCAGGCCTTATAAAGATAGGCGAATGGTATCATGTTGCGGTAACAATTGATTCGGTTACTGGGCAGATGAGAACATATATCAACGGTAAACAACAATGGGGCGATTCCAATTATCCAAAAGTTGGAATAAGGTCGACGGGGGGGAGTTTATCAATAGGGAATCGACCCGATGGTTCAGTTCCTTTCAACGGTACCATCGACGCAGTTCGCATCTACTCCCGTGCCCTCTCCGAAAAAGAAATCCTTGCCAATTTCCAGGCGCGCAACGGCGATAGATTATGCGGAAAAGAAGTTTGTAAGGCAGGATATGAATGTTACCAACCTCCACCACCACCCCTTCTTCCTTGCGAAACAGGAAAACCCTGTCCGGTATATGATCAGTTGCCGCCATCATGTAGACCTATCACCACACCTACGCCACCGCAATCATTGACCGCGACCCCTGTCCCCAGCGGCACTCCCAACGCGTCGAGTTTTCTTTTCAAAGTCCGCATGCCGGACGTTTCACAAAGCGTAGGGACGGTTAAAGATGTGAAAGTCCTGATAAGTAATAAACCAGGGACGCTTTATGATTTCACCATCGACTTACAACGAGTCCAAGGAACGGATTTTTTTGCCGCCAACCCCATCGAGCTTGATATTCCCGACGGATCCTACCTCGTTTCGATTAAACAAGCAAAGTCTTTGAGCCGCACATTCACCGTCCGCCTTTCCAAAGGAAAGACTCTAGACTGCACGCAAAAAAATATAAATACTGATTGTCAAAGTTTTGGTAGACCTGAGTTGGCGCCGCTCTATTCCGGAGACAGCGACGGATTGGTAGATACAAAAATAAATAACGGAGTTCGCGCGAACAGTTATAATGTGATTGATTCAAACGATTTGCAAAAGGTCGTGGCCGGTTACGGCTTGTCACCGCTTCCTCCTGAGCCAAACGGAGACTTTAATCTGGATGGAAAGATTGACGTACAAGATTTGGGTATTTTAGGTAAAAATTTTGGAAAAAGAGGAGATTAATACCATGACTTTATTTACGAAATTACGGATACTATTCATTGCAGTCCTTCTCGTTACTTTTACCGCTGGTGGTTTTTATTACTTTTCAGAAGGACTTCGCAAAAAGTCAAAAGCCGCGCCGACCGGTACTCCGGAAGTGCTTCTTGAAGCTGTTGACAACCCCCCGATGCAAACTGATAATGGGATAAAGGTCGCGGTCAAACTCAACCCGAACGGAGTAACTCAGGAGCTGTATTCTTTTGATGTTGAAGTAAAATTTGATACCGCAAAAATAGATTTTAAAAATGCGGGAGGAGTTGATGGAAATGTCACACTGGTCCAAGGTTTATTGAAACAGCAGGTAGCAATGGTTGGAACTGATACTATTCACATCGTTGGAACCCGAGTCGGGACTCCTTTTTCTCCAACAAGCCAGAACATTGCCGAGATTACTTTTAAAATGAAGACCGGATCCGCATTCCCAGTCGAGTTTGGATGGGGCAATGTAGCTTTACAATCTACTAATTTTGTGAAAGTTCCGTTAACTTTAGCAAGTAACACGTCGTCTTCGTCTTCTTCATCTCAAGCAAATGATGGGGCTAAACTTTCCTTTTTATCATCTAAATCAAGCTATCGGGTAGGGGAGATAGTCAGTCTGGAAGTATTAGTAGCAACAGGCAATCAACAAATAGGTTCGGCGGGGGTGAGTGTGACTTTTGACAATTCATTGTTAAATTATGTAAATACCACCATTGACACAACTATGTTTGATCAAACAGCTTTAACTCCAATAGCAAGTGGAAGCCCCCTTGTCATAAGTGTTGCGCGCAAGACCGGCATCTCCGGCAACATAAAAATTGCCACCATAAGGTTCACCGCAAAGACAGTGGGAACTGCTAATTTCACTTTTGAAAAGGATAAGTCAACCGTTTACACTTTTAGCCAACCTCCACAAAATATTTTAAATACAGTGGCTCCTTATTCCATCACCGTCACGGACGTGAGTTCCTCATCCTCATCAAGCACCGGTTCATCTCTTACTCCAACACCGCTTCCTGTGGGTGAAGAAGTTGAAAGTAACGGAGACTTACTAAATGTCAACGCAGTTACCTTTGACCAAGCCCCTCTTCGCTATGAGCAGACGGTGAAGCTTGATGCCGGGCGCTACACCCTCGCAGGAAGTGCTTATGTTTACACCACTCGTGGTCGAGGAGTATTATTAGTATTGACTTGCGGTGAAGGGAACTGTGGAAACGGAAAAAAATTAAACGATATTTTGGTAAAGACGCCTCTCTTTCCGGTTGCCGCGCAATTCCAACAGCAAGAGGCGGATGTGATCATTCCGGATGCAGGAAAAGATAAGAAATACAAGGTGCGCATCTATGTGGAGGATGGTTCGGAGGCGGACTTTGATTTTGTATCTTTACAAAATATTTGGGGTGGAGAGCAACTTACCAATTCCCATTTTGGAGATGTAGCGGGAGTAGTAAGTCCGCGCAAATACCCGGAGTTTTGGGATATCGATACCGCGGGTCTTATCTTCGGCACGGTTGATAAGATGAAAGTGAAGGAAGGCGCGTTATTTATAAACAGTTCCTCAAGACAATGAAAAAAATATTTTTTGGATTATTATTCCTCGTCGCTGTTTTATTTCTTATAAAGACTGAAGTGTATTCTGCACGTAGCACATTGACTTGTGCGCGTACAACCTCAAATCAAAACGGTACAAATTTCTGCAATAGATCAGGATCAAATACAAACTGTGTCAATGGAAAACTTATGAAACATTCATGGAATAGTTATAAGGACTGTTCGCCAGATTGTTGTTCTGATAATAAATGCGAGGAGGATGAGAAAGATAAAGATGTTGAAATTGGAACTTGTGGAGGCACAACAGGTGGAAATACGGGTGGGGCGACGGGGAATAATAACAATAATAACAATAACAACAATAATAACAATAATAATGGTGGTGCTCCTGCCGCCGCGGCTCCCACTTGTAACACAAAAACGGCAACCTCTGCAAGTATTGAACCGGATATTGTGATGCCATGGCGTGACGTCATCGTACGTTGTGGATATGGAGAAGACTTGGATTGTGTGGGTGTCACTGGTGGAGGTTTAACCAACTGTACAGTACGCGCTTATGCAAGTGGTGAAACCATATTTGCCTGTAAAGCGGGAGGAAGTCCGGGAGTGTATACAGATGCAAAATGTGTTATTTCCGAAGGTACCGCGGGCAAATGCTGCAAGGGGGAACGTGCGGTGGGGCAATATAATGTGCTTTCGACAGCCGCTCATTTTGCCCAACGGATGCGTCTTCCTGCAGGTACTTATACCTTGACCGTTAAAGAACAAACATCCATAACTAAAGGCAACGGCGCATTCGTCGATGTGCTTTGCGCGGTACCTGACTGTGGAGGCGGAAAAAAAGAAAATGATTCCCTAGTCGTCATTCCTTTTACCGTAAATACCGCTTTTGAAACAAAGACGGCATCGGTTGTCATTCCCGCCGAAGGAAATAACAAAGACTACAAACTTCGTATCGTGGCGGGAGAGGGAAGTGAGTTATATGTCTCAAGTATCAGCTTGTCCGGCGGAGGAAAAGAATATGTGTTGAACGGAGACTTCAAATCCGTCAGACAGTCGCCGAACCAGGTCAAAATATTTCAGCCAAATGCCTGGACCGATGCGAGTAACAGACTTGGATACTATTACGGAATGGCAATAAACACGAACGTTCCCGTTGCAGATTCAGGGACGGGAACGAGTCAATCATCTTCAACAGGTACAACTTCAACTACCGGAGGAGCCACAAAAATTACCTTTAAATTAAAACTGCAGGGAGTTGCAAAAAAACCCATCAAAGCAGACTCAATTACCGTGAAGGTAAAATTAGTTGGTAAACAAGCAGGCGTGGCGGCAGAGTCAAAATCAATTTCATTCTCAGTTGCGGATGACGGAGTATGGACCGGAACAGGAGACTTCTCACAGGCAGGCGACGGGTATACTCTTTTTGTGAAAGGACCCAAACATTTACAGAAAAAAGTGTGTGATATGGCCGCGACCGAAGCCACGGGCGGAGCGTATCGTTGCACCGATGGTAAAATCACGCTGAAGGCCGGAAACAACACGCTCGATTTGACAAAAATAATTATGTTGGTCGGAGACCTTCCTGAAAAAGGGGTACAAAATGGCATCATCGACTCCTATGATACTTCGTACGTCCGTCAACATTTGAGAAGCACCGTACCTGATGAATTGGCAGTTGGAGATCTCAATTATGACGGAGTAGTTGACACTCAGGATTTCTCACTCGGTCTTGCCGCTTTATCAATTAAATACGACGAAGAATGATAGATCAAACACAACCCATAATACCAACGATGCCACCCGTAGTACCTCCTCCAAGTAGTCAGAGGAGTCCCTTATTTGCAATAATCGCGCTTATTCTTTTAGTTATTTTAGGAGTATTTGTTTATTTTTCAACACAAAAAAAGACGTCAGCCCCCATCCGGCCAACCCGCACAACCTCAACCATTCCCACCGTCACGCCTCGCCCGGTTATTGGAGCCATGACGATATCTTCCAGTGGAGGAGTCCGCTTTTCAAAAAGCTCACCTATTACCCTGCAAGTCCAAGCAAGTTCACAAGGGCGCCAGGTAGTCGGATACGACGTGGTGGTGACGTATGATAAGACGGGATTTGATTTTGTGAAGGCCACCTCGCTCATGGATGATTTCAAAATTTACTCCTATGACCGGCCGACCTATGTTTCCCTTTCCGCTATCAAATCGCTTCAGGATATTAAAGTGGCGACGTGGGACAATCAATCTTTGATGGAATTAACTTTCCAGCCAAAAAAAGTTGGGTCATATTCTTTTTCTTTAGCCCCGGTGGGAAAAGAGACAAGCAAATTGGTTGATGAAAAAGCCCAGGCAATCTATCCGTCAACCGGCCAACTGCAACTTGAAGTTTTTTAAAAAATGTTGAATAATGAAGACTATGTCATTTCGAATGTCATTGCGAACCTCCGACTCGGAGGTGAAGCAATCTATTAAAATAACAAGATTGCCGCGTCGTCCTCCGAATCGGAGGACTCCTCGCAATGACATATATATGTTTCTTTTAACTTTTTTATTTATCTTAGGCTTTTATTTTTTCCTTCCCCAAACTGCTTTTGCCGCATTTCTCAAACTTGATAAAACGACTGTATCTTCTCAGGCAACACAAACATTTACTGTGGATGTCACGGTTGATGCGGGGACTGACCAGATTACTTCAACTGATATTTGGGTTGTGTACGATCCCGCATACCTTGAGGCGCAGACGGTGGTCAACGGCACTTTTTTTCCCGCGGTAACAAGCAACATTACTTCGGGAAAAGTTTCTATCACGGGGCTTATTGTGGATCCGGGAACTTATAAGACGGGGACGGGTGTAGTTGCAACGGTTACCTTTAAATCACTCCTCAATGGAGCAAGTAACATATCTTTTGACTGCCGGACTGATGTAAGTAATTCTTCTAAAATAATAAAAAATGACGTGAACGCGACCAACCTCATCGAATGTAGTAAAAATACGGGAGCTACCGTCACAATAGGGGGTACCGCGGCGTCATCTTCGTCATCTACCGGAACGTATGCCACTCCCACCGTCTCATCAGTACAACCAACCGTTGCAAGTACTCTTCCCGAGTCGGGAATCATTGAAAATATAACCCGCTTTGCGGTACCGGGCATGGTATTGTTGATGATCGGCGTGATGTTACGATTTGCTTTGTAAAGAGACCTTGCATGAAACTTGATAAACCAAAATTAACAAAAATTCTCTCCATTTCAATCGGGGTTTTATTGGCGGGTGTACTCATTTTTGTTGGCTTTAAATTATTGCAGGGAGTTTTTACCAAAGCCTCAGACACCGCTCCCCGGGACGTTGTGATTACGGGAAGCACGCAAAGTGCAAGTCACATCGGGTGGACAACCGACCAGGAAACACAGGGGGTCATCGAGTACGGAAGCTCTCCCACAAGCCTCAATTTTTTTGCACCTGAGGCTCAAAAAGGAAAAAAGCACAGTGTGGATATAACTCTTCTTTCCCCGGGTACCACATATTATTTCCAGATCCGCGTGGGAGACCAGAAGTATGACAACGGGGGAGTCCCGTGGACTTTTACCACAAAGTCAAAGGGGAGTACTGACGCAACCCCAACGGCTACTCCTACCGCGACCGTGGTTCCCACCCCTATGGTGACGGCGGGAGCTTTGATACGGCCAACCACATCTGTGTCTTTCAAATTGCCTCCGACCCCGATACCGCTTCCCACCCTGAGTTCATTCGTTTGCGGCGAAACAAGCTGTATCACCATTTGCCAAAAACTTAACCGGACTTGTAGCAGTCGTGAATGGATGACATCCGGCTGTGTGGGAAAAGTAAATCCGTTGACCTGTGTGCAGATTGTTCCCACAAGTACTCCAGCTCCGACTACAACCACCCCAAGTACAATTCCAACACCAACTACTTCTACAGTCACATCTACTCCGACGATCATGCTCACAAGTACTCCTACCGCTACTCCAAGTGCAACGACGACACCGTAATTTCAAATTAAAAATTGAATTGTGGATTTGACATTTGTGATTTAACTTATGGTATATTGATAGTATTACCATTTATTCTTAACGTATGGCCGACGATCAAAAATCATCAAAATTCGGGATTGGGGTATTAATCGGAACTTTATTAGGCGGTTTAGCCGCTTTATTTCTTTCACCCACCACCGGTGAGGAAAATCGTGAAATAGTTGCCAAGAAAGTCAAGCAACTTGAAAAACTACTTGAAGATGCGGAGCTTGAAAAAAAACTAAAAAATATTTTTGGTGAAACAACCGAGGAAGTCAAAGTAGTCTATCTCCAAGCAAAAAAAGAAATTATAAAGAAGCTTGCCGCTTTAAAAGAGGCTGTTGAGTCCATTGACAAGGCAAAATATGAAAAGGTAGTACACGAAACGGTCGATCTTCTCAAAAAAGAGGTCAAGCGCGAGGCTCATGAGATGGAAAAGCTCAAAGAAGAACTTCTAAAAGAGTGGAAAAAGCTCGAGCCGAAGAAGAAGAAATAAAGTCCTGCTTTGTAGCTTAGCCCATTATTTTCGATCGTTTCCATCGGTTTTTTGGTGCTCAATCTTCATTAAGTACACATGTTTCCAAGTTGGTAATTATCCACAATTCATGTGGATAACTTGCTCCAGTGAAGTGTTTCACTGGAATCGATTTCAAATAAAAAAGAAGGAGTACTATCACTTTTTTTATGCCATTTCAACGGCCTAAAGTTGGGAAATTGTAGCATATAGTCCCTGGACAAATATTTTATACCTCGTTATCATCAGGAAATATGCCCCAGATTTCCCAGCGAAAGCTGAAAAATGGACTCACAAGCAAACTATTTGATATTTACTTTCAGATTGTCTGCTCAGTTCAAAATCAAAAGGACTTTTCATCCGTATTTCTTGACCTATTTTCACCTACCGAACGTCTCATGATTGCCAAGCGTATTGCAATCATGCTTTTAATCATCAAAGATATTGACTACAGAAGTATCTGCAAAGTACTTAAGGTTTCAATAACAACGGTATGTAAATACCGCATGCTGATTGACCATAATCAAGCAATAAAGCAGAAACTTACCCATATTCAACAGAATGACAAAGTTGTGGATGCAATCTCGCAAATATATCTTCTTTTCCGGCCTCCGGGAGGTCTTCATGTCAACTGGAAAGCGGCGTGGCAACTAAAGAATGAACTGGAAAGAAGGAAAGAGGAAGGGATATAATTATGCGCGAATCATTACTTTATTCCCCTGAGTAAATAGCTCAAACTAATCTTTAGTTTTCTGCTGAGGCTTAAGAGTGTCCAGAACGATGGGTTCAATTCTCCCCGTTCCAGTCTTGCGATGTGAGTCCGGTGCAGGCAGGTAATTCCTGAGAGGTCTTCCTGGGTAAATCCTCGTTTTTTTCTCGCCCTTGATACACACTTTCCCAATCGGCCGTAGATATAGTTACCTCTCATATATGTGTTGACAGGCTATTATATATGAGGTTTAAAATCGAGAGCTTCCGTGATACAAAAATTAATCTTAGATTGTTACAACAATCTATTTAATTTGATATATATTATACCTATTTTGAAGAATAATTCATTCCAGTGAAGTGTTACACTGGAATAAGAAAAAAAATTAGGCTTTTCTTCCGAACTTTTCTTTTGAAAGACGGACGATGGCTTCACGGTTATTGTTTAACAACGCCGGAAGGGGAAGCGTAGTTGCGGGGAACGGTTTGGAAGTCATATTATCGATACATAATTTGATGATAATTTCATATTTTCCCAAACTTACTAAATCATTTTCTTCGTACAACTCTCCGTATTCTTTAGATAAAGCATACGCGTCACGCGCACCCACGACGAATGAAATCAGGCTTCCGATATTACCAAAAATGGCCCGTTCGATATCCTCATCCAGTTGCTCAATATATTGATTTGTAAGTGTCAAAGAAAGACGGTATTTGCGAGCCTCAGACAGTATCTTTATAAAAGATGAGGTGGCAAAATTCTGAAACTCGTCCACATACATAAAAAAATCCCGTCGGTCTTCTTCCTTCACAAAGCTCCGGTTCATCGCCGCAAGTTGGATCTGAGTGATGAACATAGCGCCAAGTAAAGCCGCATTATCTTCGCCCAGTTTTCCTTGAGAAAGATTCAAAATAAGAATTTTTCCGCTATTCATGATCTCTTCCAAATTGATGGTCGATTTCGGTTTTCCTAAAATATTCCGGATCATTTGCGAAGTTACAAACTGGCCGACCTTGTTCTGAATAGGGGAGATGGCCTCTGATCTGAGCTTGTCCGGCATCTTTTCAAACTCTTTTTCCCAGAAAGAGATGAGCACTTCGTCTTTCAATTGTGACACTATTTTTCGGCGGAAATCCGATTGAGAAAGAAGAGGTAACACGTCAGGAAGTGTGGAACCCTCCACCTCAAGAAGGGTGGAGATAACATTACGCAAAATATACTCCAGCCGCGGTCCCCAGCTATCCTTGTAAAGTTTACTGAAAATAGAAACAATACCAGATGACACCAAATCTTTATGCTGTTTATTATGTATCTCCAGCACATTGAGGGCAAAAGGACGTTCCGTATCAAAAGGCTCTAAATAGACCACATCATTCATCCTTCTTTTGGGAATATAATCAAGAATTGTCTCGGAAAGATCCCCGTGAGGATCCACTATTCCCACCCCCCGTCCTTTTCGAATATCGTCAATTGCCATATTGGCAATGAGGGTAGACTTCCCGGCTCCTGTTTTTCCGACGATGTAAATATGTTTTCGGCGGTCTGGATCTTTGATGCCGAATATCGTCTCTTTATTTTTATACTCGGTCTTTGCAAAGAAGTTTACGGTCTTTTTTGTTTCCTCCGTTGCCTTATCGTCAATTACTGGCAGATTCTCCGGAGGCTCCCCCTGCATGGTCTTACCCCATGCAACATTTTTTATTCCCGCCATGAGGATCCCTGGCGGGTGCCACATACTTGCCAACTCCTGAGAATTTAGTATCTGATTTTTCCGTTCAAAATAAGAGAGAGTCCGGTTTTTTATCCGCTCAATAAGTTTATCTTTCAAAAGAATTGCTTTTTTATAAACAAATTGGTTTCCTTCCCCCAAGGAAAAGCTTCCAAATGTCCCCGCAAGCTGTGCCACATGAGGGGAAGGATCAAGCCCCGGAGTATCAGTTCCAACTAATAGTCGTATACCAACTTTTCCCGCCTGAAAGGTTGTTTTTTTCATGATAGAAAGCTTTAGGGGAGACATGGAATACTTTTGCGCCGCCTCATCATAGAACTGTGATCCTGCCGCCTTCACTCCTTGCTCCTGCCATGCATAATAGGGAGGAGTTACTACGAACTGTACTGCCATGCGGAACTGAGGAGGTTGTTTTGCCATGAAGCCAACGAGTGCTGATAAGGGATCTACGTCCTTAAAATCAAAATAAGTTTTTATCGGCATGTAGGAATAACTGTTCGTCGCAACTTCTCCGACTCCTAAGTATTTTGATTTGAAAATGATATCCATGGGGTCAGTCGTCTTTGTGACTTTTGATTGGGGAAAAGAAGATACGATAAGGCTTTGCACCAATGTTTCACTCGTCTTTGGCGTAGTTGCATAAAAATAAACAAGCTGATTAATTAAATAAATTTCGAATGCATACGTTTTCGGATGTACAAACAGGAGGCGCTTGAGAAGAGGAATATAAGGATAGGGCAAAACTGATGCAAATATCTGAGTAGCCGACTCAATCGGCGTCTCGTCCTCTTTGGGGTTGCGGACTTGTAGGAAGGAAAAATCAGTCATAGTTTTAGTATAACAAAACTAAGGAAATATACGTTTCCACAATTTTCCAAACCAGGAATTTGATACCCAACTTTTAAAACGCTGTATCATCGTTTGCGGAGGAGGTGGGGGAGGTGGGGGAATTTCCTGCGGGGCAGGATCAGGCTCCGCCGGAGGAGAGGTGGTTGAGGAAGGAGTATTGGTAACGGGGGGAGAAACCGGTTTAGGAGGGGCGGAGACTGGTTTTTTCGGATGCATTTCGTCCCAAACTGCATCGGGTATGGAGTGATTGAGGGTGGCAATGCGACTCGAAATTTTATCACCTTTTACCAAGGATCTCAGTCCAAAGGTTACCATTCTCTTATCTTTTCTCCCCCGTAATGAAGATTCATTTCCAAGAGTTATTTCCCCCGGAATGTCCTCCAGTTCATATTTATCATCGAATCGGCGAGTGAGTAGACTATCAGCAAATCCATGATAAATAGCCCGGTCCAGAGATCCAATACTGGGCTCAGTCTTCAGATTTACCTGAGGATTCATTTCTTGAACCTGGCGGAGAAGTTGGCCGAAAAGATCACTCGCATCTTTCATTTTTTGATACTGTAGTCCCACGTCCTTTGTCCACTGTCTTTGTTGCCCCTTGTCTAATGTATGAAAATGATTAAAAAGCCCAAGGAACCCGAGAAGATCGGACTGCGGATTTTTGAATTGATTTAATCTATCATTCCCTTCGGCAAAAGCCATGGGGTATTCCTCAAGGATGGCCGCAAGTGCACTCGCTTGACGTGTGCAACTATATTGGACGGACGCATGCACCATGCTGGAAAGATTCGGTTTGAGTGATAATGATGCCATAAACATTCCTTTTTCCGTAAGTTTACCCCCCTCTATTGCACCCAATTTTGCGAGGCGGTCAACAGCCATTTTAATGTGAGAGTCTTCAGGCTTGTTAATATAATCAAATCGGTATGGATCATAACCATCCGCATACATAAGAAGAGTATCGTGAATAAGGTCCGTGCGTTGCATTTCCGCCGATTCTTGAGCAGGTCGGTTTTTCCACTCATTTTCCGTGCACAGGGCATAATATTTATATTCATACCCCTGACTTTTTTGCTCTTCAGTCAAAGGAATGCGTCCGACTCTTCCCTTTCGCTGAAGAAGGTGTGACATAGGTGCCGGTTCTTGTTTGAGATATTGACGGCCGGTCACGGGGTCAAGCTCCATATGTTTATGTACGGTCGTGTCAATTACCACATGTGTATCAAGAGTGAGAGATTCCTGCGCGGCATTCGTACAAAAGACCACTTTACGTTTATTATTATCATTGAACAATTTTTTTTGCTCTTCCGGAGGAAGGGTACCATAGTAGGGAATGACATCGACACTGTTAAGATCAAGTCCCCGTGCTTTTGCTTGCAGGCCAAAGGTGGTCATCGCATCATCTATTTCCTTTTTACCAGACATAAACACCAGGATATTTCCTTTATCTTGGGAAAGGGAAAGAGCGGCTTTTTCAGCGGCCTTTACGGGAAGTTGAACATAGGAAGGTAGGGGAGTTTTTTCAAACGCGGGAGGAACCTCTATATTTTCACCCGGAATATCTACAAGGCTTATTTTTGCCTGAGGAAAACTTCTTGTTATTTTATCTTGATCTAAGGTAGCGGAAATAAACATGAGTTTGAGAGGTTTTCCTGCGGTTTTTCGTTTCTTTTGCAAATCCCGAAGTGCAATCATACACATTTCATTGGCCTTTGATTCTTTGTGCACCTCATCCATGGCAACCATATTTATCCCCTCCAGATTGGGGTCTCTTTCAAGTCGGATAAGCAGGGATTGCACGGGAGAAAATAACAGTCGGGTATCTTTTGTTGCGTCATGTTCATATCGATTAGTTGCACCCACTTCCTTTCCATACGTTACTCCCATATCTTCGGCTATGGTAGTTGCGCTCGCCTTGGTTGCGCGGCGCAGATTTTCGGTGACCCAGATTTTCGAAGTAGATCCAAGAGCCTCAAGTGCGATTTGAGTCCCAAAACGTGTCTTCCCCGTGCCGGTACCCGCCTTTAAGATAATGACATCCGTGAGTGGATCCTTTAACGGGTCGATAAGTTTTTGTCTGTCCCGCCATACGGCATACTTATTCCAATCAGGTTTTCCGGCAGATACAGGATTTTGTTCCATAACAGGAAGTCTTCCCTGTGTTTCAGGACCCCCTAAACGTAATGGCGCTTCGTTCATAGTGTGTTATACCCATTATAACTTCTTTATGTGGATTTGGATTGGGAAGTGGGGGTGGGGGAAGCTAGTAGGGAATTAACTTATTTGAGTAGACCGACTAACTCATCGACACTTATGTTTAAAGGATTGAGAATTCCCTTTTTAAGAGTGCCTTTTTTAATCTCTTTTTTTAGAGGAATAGTAACAACTCTTCCGTCGGCATGCTTCATGATGACGTGATCACCTCGTTGACGAATAGATACAAAACCCACTTTACCCAAAACTTTGATTAACTCTTTTCCAGAAACGATTGGTAGTTTAGGCATAGATTTGGACAGGTACAACGAACTGTTTCTTGTAGGATAGCACGGGTGACTCCTTTTTTGTTTCTCCGAGATAAAGTTGAATAGCCTCTTTAATATTAACTAAAGCTTCGTCAAAAGTTTCTCCTTGAGAAGCGCACCCCGGAAGTTCAGGTACCCAAACAGAAAAACCACCCTCCTTTTCCTCCTGAAAGATAACGTTATACTCTGAAATTTTTTGTTTTTGGCTTCTCATATAATTGGATTATAAACCTATTTATTTTTTTCGTCAACTTCAATTTTAGCTTGATTTAACAGTCTTCATTCGTATTTAGGATAAAGCAAGCGGAAGATTTCAGAGGTATCTATTATGAGGATTTGGATTGGGAAGTGGGGGTGGGGAGAAAGCTTACTACAGGGTACGCAATTGTATGTGTATACCGTTCCTTACTATTTCCACTGAGAGCGGGTCATAAGGATTGTTAAAATCAGTAGGAGAATAAGGATGTGGTTCGATAAGGTCACTTATTCCATCTCTCAGATTCATGAGTTTCAATCGTTCATCAAAGCGATTTTTACCAAAAGAAGGGGAGACAATACATATGTCTATATCGCTTCCTTCATGCATATTTCCTTTTGCCATTGATCCAAAAAGGTATACATCCTGGACAGGAATGCCATTTTTTTTAATTGCATCCACATATGGTTTTATTATGGTAGCAATTATTTTTTTAGTCATAGTTCAGTTTTTATGTTGTTATAAATTGTTTGACATATCTTCACCCATTCGGTTGCATATTGTTTTGTTGCTTTTTTATAAAAAGCAGATTTGATACTATCATAACGAGCCTCCATATTATAATTTGTTATTTCATTCAACTGTTTTTTGAAGTCCGAGGTAAGAGTCAATCCTGCCGTTTGTGCAAGCCGTCCCAAGTCATGAATATAGAGAAGGGGTTTATCTTTTTTTATGATAAGTGCTTTTAATATCTTTTCAATTGCCAAATGCCATATAAATAAGCACCAGTCATAGTGTTTTATTGCATAAAGATCCGTAGCAGTTTGGATATCTCTTTCAGATTGATTTACCCAATATATTAATGCTTCTTGCTTATTCATACTTCTATATTAACACAATCACAAAAATCAAGACAATAAAGCAAAACGCCAAACTTATCCCACGCCTGATGAGTTGAGGGAGCAACATTTCGATCCATAAAAGGAGGAGTACCTCGCGTCTCAGCTAGGGGTCCCGCTCCGGGAATAGGGTTAGCTTCGTTCATAACATGCTAATTATATACCCATCTTACTCCAGTTTGAAGCCCGATAGGGCAAAAAAGTGGATTAGATGGGTGGATACTGAAAAAAACTGATGCAAATGAGGATTTTTAGTATAGCTTTTTTATGAGGATTTGGATTGGGAAGTGGGGGTGGGAGAAACCGATAAATTCCAAACGCTTCCTTCGTTCACACTCAGGATAAAGTGGCCTGAAAACATTAACATCATTGAAAAAATGAAAAATGCTATAATTTACTATATATGAATATTCAAGACGTAAAAGATCAAATTATTCCCATTATTAAAAAATATCATGTTTCCAGAGCTTCCCTTTTTGGCTCAATCGTATCTGGCAAGATGCATGAAGGGAGTGATATTGATATCCTTGTTGAATTATCTCATGATCATAGTCTCATGGATCGGGCACGGATAAAGGTTGCGCTGGAGGAACAACTGAAAAGAAAAATTGATGTACTTAATTTCAATGGTATTAAACAGCACGCTCGTGAATCTATACTCTCATCACAAATTGCTATATTCCCATGAAACGCAAAGGAATTGAAAGAATAGAACATATCAAAGACTGCATTGAAAAGATACTTACAGCCACTTCAGGAGTAACGAGAGAAAAACTTGCACAAAACGAAGTATTATTTTCCGCACTTATTCGATGGATTGAAATTATTGGAGAAGCGGCTAAATATGTGCCCGATGAGATAACTGAAGCTCATCCTGAAATTCCGTGGAAGGCAATGGCCGGTATGCGGGATATCGTCGTGCATGATTATGACGATGTTAATGTGGATGAAATCTGGAACGTGATTCAAAAAGACATTCCTTTTTTAAAAAAAGAAATTGACAAAATACCTCTTTAGCTTCACGTCTTTGGCCGGATATACCAGAATAATATACACTTCGGAAGTGTACAATGCCCGAACTCTGTTTTTATAAGGATTTGGATTGGGAAGTGGGGGTGGGGAGAATTCGGAAACTTTGTTATAATAATGTTAATGTCGAAACGCATCTTTCATTATTTTAAATCAAGGCCGGGACTTACCATATTGCTACTACTACTTGGTTTAATTACGTTTGCCAACCTTAACCCAGACTTTTACTTGTTAGGTTGGGACAACTACTCCTCCTATTTTAATCACAAAACCAACATTTTTCGTACCTTTTTCGCCACGTGGCGAGAGTATCGGGGTTTTGGCGTTCCGTCAGACGCGGAAGTGACCGATTTATTTCGTCAACTTTTTTCCTATCTTATTCACTTTTTTGTGCCTGAGAAACTTCTTGATCAAGTATTTTATATCTGCTCATTGTGGACTGGTATCATCGGTATGTATTTATTAGGTACCACTATTTGGGAAGAGGCTCATTCTAAGCATAAAGACCTGTTTGGTTTCATTTCTACCTTATTTTACCTATTCAATCTTAATACCTTGTCAAACTACTACTCTCCCATAATTCCTTTTACTATCCGTTTTTTTTCGTTACCCCTACTTTTATTTATTTTTCTGAGACTCTTGAGAAAAAGAAGTAAAAAATCCTTTTTATTTCTCATATTTGTTGTTATTGTCACGTCAGGGAGCAATATCACTCCAACCGTCATGATAACAACACTCCTCGCACTCGGGATCTTTTTTTTGATTCGATGCGGAATAAAAAAGACCATTATTTATATGACCGTCTTTATCTTTCTGAACGCTTTTTGGTTACTTCCTTTTTTCAACTATGTAATTCAAAAATCATCTATTGTTCCCCTCGCACGGACTTTTATAGAAATAAATGAAGACGCTCTCAATCGCGATCCCTCATATTTTTCATTCGATAAACAGATTATTTTACGCCCGAGTTTCATAGATATTCAAATACAGTCCATAACCGGGGCCCCATTACCCATTCACCCTACGCTTGGCACCGACTTGGGACAAAAACAACGACTTGTTTTTTATCTTTTCCCGATTTTGTATGGAACGGGTTCATTTCTCATTATCTTGGGTTGGAGAAAAAATAAAAAAATACTTTGGATTCCTGCATGGTTATTTGTTTTTATTTTTTTATCTTGTAAAGAGACCGGGCCATTTGGCTTTATGTATACCTATTTGAAAAAAAGCATTCCCTTCTTTGAAGTTATATTCCGATTTGGAGATACCAAATTTCACCAATATATTGCTTTAGCGGGGAGTTTTAGCGCCGCCTATGCACTTTTATTTATCTTTTTGATAAGAAAAAAAATATTCAAATTTGTATTGATCTTTGTCAGCTTAATTTTTATTGCTAGCTATGTATGGATGTTTCGCAGTTACTTTACCGGAAATTTTATCAATCCCTATGTGTTCACTAAAATACCTTCGGCATATTACGAAATTGCACGCATTATCAATGAAGACCCACAACAGAGCCGAGTTCTTCATCTGCCGGTAGACAGCTGGAATTTTTACTGGCGTCCCTTTTCATGGGGTTATTTGGGAAGTGCTTTTTACCAGTATTTTTTAAATAAACCCTATATTGATAAGACATTTCAGCCAGCAAGCATGGAAAATGCCTACTTGGATAGTCGGATGAACACTCTCATTGATGCCTATGAAAAAAGCTCAACCGATTTGCAAAAAAATGAGGCGGCGGACAAGTTTCTTCGTCTCCTCCAAAAAGTTAATATTAAATATGTACTCGTGGATGAGACAATAGGGCCCCAAGTTGTGACAAGAAATATTCTTTATACCTCAAAAAGGTCATATATCAAAATCCAGGAAATGATGGATCTGTTAAAAAGCAAACAACTAGTAGAACTGTCTCGTGAATATCAGATAAACATCGATGAATTTATGCCTTTATATCGATCTTTGTATCCTATTACTCAGATCGGTCAGCCTTTTGATTATAAATCAAAGTATTTTATACAACTCTATGTAGTAAAAAATACTATTCCTGTCATTCAATCAGTTGACATCGTGCGTTATATAGATAAAAAAATAGTCAATCTGTTTGAGACAGACGTCAATGATTCAAAAGAAACACTCCTTCAGGGAAAACCCTCTCAAGAGGAACTAGCTCCTTTTATACGCCAAGACCATATCCTTACCCAGAATCAAAACACATACACTCTTACCTTTCCACAAACTGCTGTCAAACCCACAACTTATACTCTGTCAACAAAACCAGGAGAAGGAGACTCCTATCTAATCGAAGTCACGGGAAAATATAAAAATAACAAATTAATCCTCTCTTTTTACCATCACTATTATCCAGACATAAACGGAATTGAATATAAAAGATTCGTCGGCTCGATTGAAGTGGCGCAACCAAAAAACAAATATAAGCTTAGATTAAACGATGTCTATATTAATATACCTGAAGGTTTATCAGATAATGAAAAAAAAATTTCTTCATACATCTTACATGATAAAACTATCAGCGTATCGCTTTTAGAGAAAAAAGAAGAGACAGTCATTGCACCACAGCAATTTATAGGCTCGGCGCCTTATTCATGTTATGGCCCGGTTTCGCCAGATCCTCATAGTTTGGATTATAAAATTAAAAATACTCCGTCACAGCTCATCCTAACCGCACAAGATTATTCCACTTGTCTTTCCGCGTCCATTGCCTTTCCTTCAACCATAAAAGACAGTGTGGCCTATTTAGAGACTGAAGTGGAGATGAGTTCTGAAGCACAGGTGTTACATCAACCCGTATATAATTTATCCCTACTTCGAAATTTTGTAAATAAAGAAAACATCATTCAAACAGCCTCAGTATGCCTCAAAGATGATGCAACCTCCATTTGCCTGAATACACATAAACTTATTCAAATAGGGGAGAAAGACATAGTCTATTCTGATCAAATAAACACTTACGTAGTTAACGGAGGCAATTATCATTTTGAGATTGGCGCTGTACCTTCAGCTCAGATCAGTCAATCAACAACAATAGACAAAATAAAACTATATTGGTATACGGTTGGCAAAGAACAGACGTTATCTTTTTCACCCGAGTATCCAAAAGAGACCATAACATTATCTCAAGATATACAAGTAGGTATTCCCAAATCTGCCTCTCCTTATTCATCTTTTTTCCGCCCGGGAAAGGATATATTTAGTTTTCCTTTGGACACATGTATAAAAGATGGAATAAATAATCGCTTCATACGTTATTCAAAGCAAACACAGGGAATTTATGTTTATAATGCTGGGTGCGACTCTTATTTGGAGCAACACTTTAAATATAATTTTCAATCTCCCTATCTGCTAAGTTATGAATATTGGGTGGGTGCGGGTCAGCAACCCACTCTTGTCATCGGAAAAAAAGGTGAAGATTTATTTTCTGAAAGGCTTTCCCTTTATCAAGGATATCCAAATATCCCAGGGTTAAGAATGCTCCAAGACCCTGTTCATTTTGTAACAGGTTCACGATTACTAGAGCCGCAACTTACTTCTGAGACTTATCAAACAGATATGAATACGCGGATTTTTCAATACAATGCGACTGAATTTGTTTGGGCTCTGAAATCGTATGATATGGTCGAATACCCACTTGACTGGTATTGGATGCGGCTTACCCCGCCCCATGCACAAGAAGGTTTTACCATGGCTCCAATATCATATGAACAAATTCTTCCTTCTTTATGGAAAGTAAACATAGGGGGCAACACGACTCAGCTTATCCGCTTTAGTCAAGGATATGACAATCAATGGGGAGTCTATGAAGGATTAATGGGAGTGTTTTTTGGAAAAAGTATTGCACAAAGCATACGCTGTGATGGATATGCCAACTGTTTTGAAATTCCGGGGGGAAAGGGAGAGAGAGCGTACTATATATTTTATTGGCCTGAGCGACTAAGCGCTATGGGATGGCTTATGACTTTAAGTACCGTCATTTTCTGTGTCATCTTATGTAATAGATCAAAGAATGATGCAGACACATAAATCCCCTTCTTCATAATGCGGTATATCTGCCAGTTAAGATTAGGTGGTAACACAAGACCGGCAATAAGTTGGAATATCCAGAATAGTTGCACAGGTATTGAGGCCGTTTGAACTTCATCATGCATCCATCTGTGTAATTTATAGGTGACTATAGTTAGCTTTTTAAAATACATGACGGATGCGGCTTTGGGATGGAATCGTACTTCAACGAGAGGTTTTTCTATGTTTGCAAGTTGGCCCATCATGCCCATGCGTATCCACAAGTGAGTATCATCGCCCGGCCAGAACTCCTGTTTGTAGCCTCCAGCTTTTAATGCAATCTGTTTGCGATACATAACCGAAGGGTCGGCAAACGGGCTCACCACATGCCACATTTTCTTTATTTCCTGGTCGTGTTGTAAAAAATGTATGATCTGAGTGTGACCATTAGGTTCAAACAGCTTGATGGAAGAGCCGAGAGCAACTACTTCAGGGTGCGACTGTAAAAAGGAAACTTGGGTAGTTATGCGATGTCTTAACATCCGGTCATCTTGATTGATCCGGCAAATAAGCTCTCCATGTGCCTTTTTGAGGGCGAAGTTCAGGACGCGTCCCAGGCCTTTATTTTGAGGGAATGAATAGAAACGAACCTTTTTATATTTTTTTTCCAATATATGACATAGATATTTGCTTATGTCAGTTGATCCATCGTCAATTAGGAGCACTTCTATGTTTTTATAGGTGCTATTAAAGACCGATACAAGGGTTTCCTCCAAAAAAGATGAACCGTTAAAAACGGGTATGATGACAGAAACCAAAGGCTGATTGTGTTTATTTTGTGTTTTCATATTTCTCCTCTAAAATAATAGCCTGTCCTCCGTAGTTTTATACGAAGGAGGATTATTTTTATAGGGGAAACGGATAGGGATGAGGGGTTTTGAGCAGTAAAAAAATACTGCGGTTGTAAAAAAGTTACAACCAGCTCAAACCTTGCCTACCGCGAGGTTTATTTGGGGTAGGAAATTACTTTCAGGGTTTTAGGTTGCTTATGCAACCTAAGGTAGGAGCTGGTTTTAAAGCCAGCTCCTACCTCTTGGCTGTTCATGGCTAGTGAACAGCGACTGCCTGTTCGAACTTCACGGTGCGATCGCCTGCCCCATATTTTGGCATAAAGCGAATGCATCCGGGTCCGGCCAGGTCGGCAGAGGGCTTCGAAACGTCCACCTTTAAAGGGCCCGCGGGGCAGGTGGAGTTCCAAATCGCCCATGCAGTCCCCAGGCGGAGGGACTGCGTAACTTCGGTCCCAGGGGGGGCCGTGATCACTTCAGCTCCAGTTGCTTGGATTTGAATCTGGATCGCTTGCCAGGCGCTAACTGGATTGGCGGCGTGGCAGATCAAGTACGCCACGGTGAAGGTTTGGCCAGCCACCAAACCGTTGTTAGTAACGCACCCTGCATTATCGTACCTGAGCGAGACGGTCGCTGTGGGCATGGCCGTCGCGGTCGGGGGCACCGCGGGGGTCAGCGTCGCCGCAGGGGCGGCGCCTGTGGGGGGCGGCCCAAAAGTCGCGGGGCCGGCCAATGTTGGCGCGGCGCCGGGCACCGCGGTCGGGGGCACCGCAGTGGGGGCTACAGCGAGGGGGGTAGCCGAGGGCACTACCGAAGCGGGGGTAGAGGTGAGGGTGGGGGTGGTGCTTGCGGGTGACGAGCTGGTCGAACGGCCGCCGTCACCGGTGCATGCCATGATGGCAAGCAACAAAGCGAGCACGGGTAATGCGATGTATTTCAAATTCTTGTTCATGGTAAACCTTTCTTTGCTTCGGGCTTTGTGAGAGCTCTAAGCACTAGGGAATCAACTCTTCTTCTTGGGGCGGCTCTTCGTTAAAGCGAAACCATTCTTCGTCGAGCGGTTGCCGTTCTTCAGCGACTGGGGGGACCATCCGATTGATGTACTTCGTCCACTCCCAGGCGGCAAACGCCGCGGTAAGAGGGAAGGTGAGCGTAACATCTAACGCGAGGAAAATGAACCCTCCCCAGGTTAAATAATACTGCTCTACCCACCAACACACTAAAACCGTTAGTGTTCCAAAGGCCGCCAAGCCAGCTGATGATCCTAAAGCCAAACGAAGTTGTTTATCACTTTTCCAAAATGCACCAACTCCTGCCGTCATTGAGACAAGAATAACCACCATAAGCGCAAGGAGAGCGAACCCTCCCCAGCTTTGGTAGTATTCCTCAACGATTAACGACAGTACGTTTACCCCAACACTGATAAACGCAACCAATATCGCGACGATAATCGCCGCTGTAAGTGGGTCGTATTTATCCTTAGGTGTTGGCTTCTTTGATTCTTCATTCTTTTTTTTGGGTTTCTTGAACATGATCAACTCCTTTTAATTTTGCTTTTCCCGACCTGCTTTAGCAGGGGGATTGACTGTCCTTTGGACAGAGGCTTTCTGCCAGCCTGATTTTAGTTATACTCAGATGTCTACTGAGTCTCCTTTCTTGATCTTGCAACCTAAAGATAAAGTATTTATATACAGCGTTATTTATCTTCATGATGCAAGACCAATACTCAGATATACCCACACACCTTTACCTATACAAAACTAAACTTAATCTAAAAGTAATTTTTCCTAAACCCAAATTGTCAATGTGCGGTGAAAACAATTCAGCCTTTCAAGCTTATGAAAAGCGATGCTTTCAACACTCGGTATCCCACGTTTATTTCCGGGGGTTTGGCAAAAGCTATTTCTGCCTCCCGCGGGGGGATATCTGCTTGAGATTTGAACCTCAAGGATTGAAAAATGATTTAATCATTCTCCAATCTTTAAGGTTGTAATTAAAAAGATACTTGCTTTATTTTTAAGGAAGTAATGGCTTCAAGAGAGTTATATATCATAGCCCATAGTATACATTATTTAAGGCCATTTGTCAACTATAGTTTGCCTTGCAATAACCTATATAAAGCTATACACATAGTATAAACATAAACCCTCTAAAGTTTTATCTAGGTCATAAAAAAACCAGGCATTTCGGCCTGGTCTTTTTACCTTATATTGTTTATTATTTCTGCTCGGTTAGCTTTTTGAGGCTATATCCGACTCCCAAGAGAATTCCTTGAGCGCCTAAGAGCAATATTCCTGCTTCAGGTCCAGCTTTAGGAGCGACTGTAACTCCCACGACTGTCTTTTCCACACAA
>CAYITZ010000008.1:0-28041 GCA_964366485.1 uncultured Gammaproteobacteria bacterium | reverse complement strand
CTTTTGCTTCAATGATGCTCAGACTGATAAGTTTTTGAAAGTCGAGATAGCGGGTTGCACGGGCTCTATTGGTCAATTTTGAGTATTCGGAATCACTGATGAATCCCTTTTGCTGAATCGTTTTCATGATGAGTTCATGGTGAGGCTTCAGATTAATATGAGGCTGAATAAATAGTTGTGTGACCGTCTTTTCGACTCGCAATAATTCGTCAATAATCCCATCGGTGAAATACTCAAGCCATCCGGTAAAATCAATGAGATTGACTCGATCATAGTAATTTCCTATTTCCCCAACCATTTCAAAGTACCTGGCAACATTGTTGTTATAATAATTTTCAAAACTGAATAAATGAAACGTATCCAATCCCATCTGAGCAAGTAATATTTTTGTCACAAGCCGGGTTGTCCTTCCATTCCCGTCCATAAACGGATGAATCAGTACCATTTGTTTGTGAAATATTCCCGCTATGATTAAGGGATCGATCACCTGCTGTTTCTGTTGCACGAATTCAACAAGTTCGTTCATGAGAGAAGAAACATCTTTTGCATCCGGCGGCCAATAGATTGTTTTTCCCAGTCGCGGATTATTTACGAATACCGGTTGTGTTCGAACTTTTCCCGACTCATGGGCGGGACGAAGTTTGTTGATTATTTTGCTTTGTAGAGAGAGAATAAGGGGTAAATTGAATGATATTTTCTTCTCGTTTAATTTACTGTTAACCTCTTGCAGTGCCTGGTTATAATTGAGAACTTCCTGTTCGCTTTCCCTTATCTGGAGCGGACGGTTTTTAATAATCCGTTTCACATCGGTAAGAGGGAGCGGATTACCTTCGATGCTGGTAGACGCATAGGCAGAAACAGCCTCAGCGTTTTTTTGCAATTCAACCAAAACCACCTCCGGGAACCTCCATTGGCTCATCCGGTGAGAAAGTGTTGAAATACGCTTAATGTTCTCAAGAAGTTCGTTTGTTATGGTGTATTTTGGATGAAACATAGACACATTATAGACGAATAATAGACGAATGTAAAGTGCTTTATTCCCTCTCCTTTTAGCTTTTACTCTAAGAAGTCCTTCAGCTTGCGGGCGCGGGTGGGATGCTTTAATTTGCGGATGGCCTTTGCTTCAATCTGTCTGATACGTTCACGGGTTACTTTGAATTCTTTTCCCACTTCCTCGAGTGTCTTTGACTTCCCGTCATCCAGTCCAAAACGCATAATAAGAACCTTCTTTTCTCGAGGGGAAAGAGTTTCTAATACTTTGTTAAGTGCCTCCTTGAGAAGTTCTCTTGAGACCTGATCGTAGAGAGTCGGTTGTGATTGATCGCTGACAAACTGTTCAAGAGTCGCCTCTTTATCATCTCCAACCGGAGTGGATAATGATTTGGGTTGTTGGGAAATCTTCATGAGGTTTTCAATCTCCTCAGGAGTTACCTGCATCTCTTTTGCGGTTTCTTTAACGGAAGGTTCACGACCTAATTTTTGAGTTAATTTTCTCTGTGTTTTGTAAAATCGGTTGATCTGATCAACCATGTGGACCGGAATGCGGATGGTGCGTGACTGATCGGCAATTGCACGAGTAATGGCCTGGCGTATCCACCACGTAGCATATGTTGAAAACTTGTACCCCCTTCTCCAATTATATTTTTCAACTCCCCGGATGAGTCCTTTATTTCCCTCTTGAATCAAATCCAGGAATGAAAGACGTCGACCGAGGTATTTCTTTGCAATGGATACGACCAGGCGGAGATTTGCCTTGATGAGTTTTTCCTTGGCATCTTCATCTTTCTTTTCATATGCTTTTGCAAGTTTTATCTCATCTTCAAACACAAGAAGGGGTGTCTTGCCGATTTCTTTTAAATATTTCTTAATCGGATCTAAAGATTCGCCGTGCTTAACACCAATAAGCTGTTCTAACTCTTTCTCTACTTCCTCGGCAGTCTTATGGACCTCCTCATCCTCGCGGGTTGAGATGGTTTCATAGATGTCAACTCCTTTTTTTAGGGCTTGGTTGAAGAATTCATCTATCTCCTCTATGTGCTTTTCAGGCTCGGAACAGACCAAGAAGATGTCATCTTGTACGACAAACCCGTCCTCTTCACCCTGAAGGAGAAGATCCTTGAAGGATTTAGGAAACTTCTGCTTGATTATATTTGCCATATGGTATTCTATACTCTCAGTGCCCTTTTTTCCAGCTCTTTTAATTCTTTGCTCAATCTTGAAAGGGTATCTTCATTCATCTGACTTGATTCCTGACCGAGTCCCGTTTGTATTTTCCTTTTTAAAGCCCGCTCCTTTATCTCATAGGCAAGTTGGTCAATATTCCGATCGCTCATTTCAACGTCTGCTGAGGCATATAAGTACAGCTCGTCAAATAACGTTTTGAGCTCATTGGGGAGAGATGAGGCGAATACATTAATATCGGGAAGTTCAAATATCTCTCTCTTCTCGTACATTTGTTGGAATAGTTTTTGGTAAGCGGGAAATGAAAAATCATCTGAAGACAAGAGAGGAATGAGTTTATCTAAGAGCACCTTCTTCGCTTCATATTGGAGCAGTGAACTGAGAAAATATTTTTGAACTACATCTTCTCTGTTTGCTTGAGACACCTGTATTTTTTTGAAATTTGCGGTACTGCTTACTTTTTTGTAGCTTTTTTTCCTGAGGAGTGACCGTATACTCTCCTCACTTACTTCCAAAAGGGAGGCTAATTTTTTAATATAATGAGACTCAACGATGGGATTTTTAATATAGGCAAAGAAAGGCGCCACTGCCTCTCCGATGTTTTTCTTGCTGAAGGCATCATCGTCGGGAAATTTCTTCCGGTAAAAATCGATCACATAGTCATAAACAGGGACGGGAGAATTAATTGCCTGTTTAAACTTTACCAGGTCAGCTCGTACCGCCTCATCCGGGTCTTTCGCAAAATCAAATCTAATAATGCCTAATTCAAATTCAAGGTATTCCGCCTCCTCAATACCCCGCTTTATAGCCTCCTCACCTGCCGCATCCGCATCAAGCGCCAGGTACACACGGTTGGTATATCGTTTGATGAGCATGAGCTGTTCGCGGGTTACGGCAGATCCTTTAATCGCAACAATATGCTCTATTCCATATTGGTAGGGAGTAATCATGTCAAACTCTCCCTCGACTAAAATGATACATTTTTCTTTCTTTACCGCCTCTTTTGCAATGTGAATGCCAAAAAGCGTTTCCCGTTTATGATAGATGAATGTCTCCGGGGTGTTCACATATTTTGCGGTTTTTTCATCCGGATTTAAAGAGCGTCCGGAGAATCCCACGATGTTTTCTTTCACGTCCTTCAGGGGGAACATGAGCCGCCCGCGGAACCGGTCATACACCGATCCTTTTTCACTCCGCAATACCAGGCCTGCCTCAATAAGTTCTTTTTGGCTATACTTTTTACTTTCCATGTAGCGCAGTAAAGAATCCCATGATGAGGGAGCGTAACCTAACTCAAATTTGTGAGCAATCTCGCGACGGATGCCCCTTTTTTCCAAATACTCACGGGCTTTTTCGCCATATGGACTTTTTGAAAGCATGTATGAATAAAAGTTCGCGGCGTGCCGATTGGCAGAAAAAAGCCTCTCACGAAGTTTCACATTGGTATCCTGCATATGATATTCACCCAATGAAAGCCCCAGCTTTTCAGCAAATTCTTTTATTGCCTCAAGATAGGTAATGTTATCCCATTTCATGAGAAACTTGATGACATCCCCTCCGTCACCGCAACTGCCGAAACAGTGCCAGATTTGCCGCTCGGGCGACACCACAAATGACGGGGTTTTTTCCTGATGGAAAGGGCAGTTGCCTTTAAAGTTACGTCCTGCTTTTTTCAGCGTCATGTAGGACCCGATGAATTCGATGATATCTACTTTTTTCTTGATTTCTTCATTTAGATTATTCATGTGGCTTAATTGTACCAAAAAGCCCTTGTATTTTTGTTTCAAGGCTTCTACTATACTGAAAAACAACTAGTTGCAAATCAAAGTTTTTTTAGTGTATCATGTATTATAGACATGATCTATCTCTATATTGATAAAAATCAGGTTAAACTTTTATCGGCAAAAAAATCACTTTTTGGACAGTACTCGGTTGATTCATACGAAAAAAAATTCCAGGTAGATCTGCTGAAAAACGGAACCGTTGTCAATGTTGACATACTTGCCTCCGCAATAAAAGAGATTCTCCAAAATACCCCTTCGGTGAAAGACAAGCATGTATGCCTCATCCTTCCTCAGGAAGCGTTTCATTTTTTACGAACCGAGGTACCCAATGACATTGCCACTCCCGCCATTGATTCATTTGTCAAAGACAAACTGAGGACCACGTTTGCTCAAAATACCGGCTCCTTATTTTATGATTATTTTTTTATTGAAAACGGGCCTCAGAAATACATCAGTCTTTTTGCCATCGAAGCTTCAGTTGCAACAAAATATCAGGAAACATTAAGGCTTCTTGATTTGGAGGTTCAGACGTTTCTTCCGGAAACTCTTGCCTTTTTTAAATTATTTGAAAAAACATTGCGTATCGGTAAAGTTGAAAATATTCTATACGGCAAATACGAAAAAGACTATTTTTTTACCTATCTGTTTGACTCCTTCGGACTTCTGGAGGAAGAAAAAAATGAGTATAAATTGGGAGGGGCCAAAAAAATTGAACAGATATTAAAGGCGCGGGGAGAAGAGCTTGAAAAAAAGAGTAGAAAAGTAAACCGTCTCATCCTATCCGGACCGGTTTCCGATACTATCCGGCAGGATACTTTTACTAAAGAGGCGGGCATGTGGACCAACCCCTTGAAGCGGATTATCCTGCAGTTTTACGAGGAGTATGTAAAAATGCTTTTGCCTTCAGACGGTAAGCCTCTTTCCCTATTGGAATTTGATGTGTGCCTGGGAGCTTTTATCTTTTCCGTTGAGAATAAAGATTTTTCTCCATTGAGACGCACCTATGCAACAGATACGTTATCAAGTGAACCGTTTAAAGCACGGCCTCAGTTTAAACTCCCCCACTTGCCCTCGGTTGGCATCCCGAAGGAAATTCTCTTATTTGTAGCATCATTTATCGTATCGTTTGGTTTATTTTCACTGGTAGGAAAGACCAATATCCGTCTCTCACTTCCCAATTTTCAAAAACCTCCTGAGCAAAAAATTATTCCAACAGTTGAGCAACCCACCCCCACTCCAACTCCCGCCTTTACCAGGGAAGAGTTAAAAGTAAAAATACTGAATGGCTCAGGTACACGCGGTAAAGCATCGGTGGTAAAGGATGTGCTGAAAGAAAAAAAATATTTGGAAATAGTTACGGGAAATGCTGATAACTTTGATTACAAGATAACAGAGGTTCAGGTCAAAAAATCAAAAAAAGAAGCCGCAAATTATATTCTTGAGGATCTCAAAGACTATACTCAGCAACCAACTGTGCTTGAAGATTTGGATGAAAAAGAACTACCCGATGTGGTCATTGTGGTCGGCCAGGATTTTAAATAGTCTTCTTTTGATATAATAGGCCATGGAAGAACTCAAAGACGAACTGACCCGTAAGCTTGCCAATATACTTGAAAAGGCCGATCTTGCAAATAAAAGAATCCTCCTTTCCGACCTGGAAAAAAAGACATATGACGCCTCATTTTGGGCTGATGCGAAAACCGCCGGTGATACATTAAAAAAAATTACCCTTCTTAAAAAAGAGGTCGAAGACCTTGAAATGATGCCCTTTCTTATGGAAGAGCATGAATATAAGGAAGCTGAAAAATTGATTAAACAGTATGAGATGCTTCTTTTTTTATCCGGGCCCTATGATAAAAGTGACGCGGTTTTTTCGATACATGCGGGACAAGGGGGTACTGAGGCAATGGACTGGTCTAATATGCTTTTCCGCATGTATACCCGCTACTGCGAACTCAAGGGTTGGCGATGGGAAGAGGTTGACCGCATAGACGGGGAAGAGGCGGGAATAAAAAGTATTACATTAAACATCCACGGACAGTTTGCTTACGGATATCTTAAAGCCGAAGCAGGAGTGCACAGACTTGTCCGCCAATCACCTTTCAACGCTGATAAATTGCGCCAGACATCATTTTCCCTTGTGGAAGTATTGCCCGTTGTTGAGGACCAGGCTGTTGAAATAAGAGAGGAAGATCTTGAGTGGCAATTTTACCGGAGCGGAGGCAAGGGGGGACAAAATGTGAATAAAGTCTCAACTGCCGTACGCTTGACTCATAAGCCATCTCAGGTTACGGTATCTTGCCAAACGGAAAGATCCCAAGGGCAGAACAGGGAAAACGCGCTGAAAATCTTACGGTCAAAATTGTGGGCTATTGAGGAGGCAAAAAGGCAAAAGGCCATCGCGGGATTTAAAAACGATAAAATGGCTTCATGGGGCATGCAAATTCGTTCCTATGTACTTCATCCATATAAGCTCATAAAAGATCTCCGCACCGACTTTGAAGAAACAAATGTAAACAAAATTCTTGACGGGGATTTGGATGAAATAATTGAAGCATATCTGAAGTTTAAGGCATAGGGCTATTACGATAGGAATCACCATTCCCTTCTTTCGATTACCGTTAAATCGTGAATAAGAAGGTAACGTTTAATTGCCCGAAGTACGGCAATAGCTTGGTGAAGTGTATTTTCCATTGAAGAGTCAAAGCCCCTTATGGTTTTGTCTTTTTCTTTCTCTAATTCTTCTTTCTCAAATTGTTTATAATCAACTTCTGCTTCTAGCCTATTATTTTTTAGGAACTCCTTTGAAATAAGTTGTTTTGTGTGTTCTAAGTATGTGGTCACTCCTTGAGGAAAATAAATAAAGTCTCCTGTAGAGTGCTTAATCATGTCTTTTCGTCTCCATTCTGTTGCTTTATATTTTCGTTCATACTCGGGATTTACTTTATATATTGTTAGCAGACCTGCTTGGAGCGATTTAGTTATATCATATCTCCTTTGTGCATCGGATTCTGCGCCAAGAAATCTACTCTTTTTCGTTCTGTCAGATAAAAATACTTCACTTTCGTGACCAAGAGAACTACGAAGACTGTTTCCCATATACTCGGTTAAATAATAATCCTCATCTGATGGATGAGAATAAAGTTCACTTCGTGGTGTAATACCAAATTTATCTGTTTCATAAAAATATGAAAGTCGGGCTGATATGCAAGGTGTACTCACCATATATTTTCCAAGGAGGAGAAGATTTATTTCTTCTGCATATCTAAAAGCTCGATAAACATTATGTGTTTCTTTGAGTATTTTTTCAAAATCAGGATCATCTTCAAAACGGGTATCATTTGACAGATCCCATTCTGAAATATTAGCTTTTCTGTTTTGATCCTGTGCGAACCAATGTTTAACTTGACTTATATGCTCTGGTTGGAAAACGGCGTCAACATCCATCATATGAACAATTATCCCATCATTTGAAACTTGAGGGTTTTTAAATATTTGACTAAGATCCAGTAAGTAAGTACGTAATAATCCAAAGTGAGACGCTCCTAATTGACCCCCCTTTCTTGCTCCAACATAATCATACCGAATATTTTTCCAGAATCCTGATTCAATAATAGATTTCGCCAGACTTTTATACTCCTGCGGAATTGTAGTGAGTTCGTTAATCGCTCTTATATTTCCCGTAACCAAATATCCAAAATACTGGGCAGTAGTTTGATTTTCCACTACAGATTGTGGGGTTTCTGTTTTAACTCCATGTGAGTATCTTATTTTTTCTTGCGTATCCTCTTTATTATCATTTAAAAGGAAAATTGCTCCTACGTTTCTTCTTTGCATACTTATTTGTTTGAGAAATTTATAGAGATATAGATTTGATAATTCCCCACGAACTGGTGTTAAAATGACTTGATTTATATCTGAAGAAAAGTGGGTCTGGTCGACAACTAATGACTGTTCTCTTCTGAATATACATTCAGGATACCCTTCACTCCGTCCAGTTAAATCAAAAAATATGTCCCCCTCCAATATTTCTCTAGCAAATCGATGTGTAGCTTTTTGAGATAAGCCTTGTAATGGAGCTAAAGATTGTGTTATTAATACTGTGGTTTGATGAGGGTTTTGTGGAATTTCGATAGTTAATGAGTCTACCATGACTCTATTTTATACAACAAAGCCTTAAAATACTTTATCTCATTTCCTTTCTAAAAGGAAAACTTAATAAAAAAATGATATAATTTAGGCATATGGAAACGACCATATTAAACTATCGAATCATCATCGAAAAGGAGGAACAGAACAAAGGCTTTCTTTATGTAGCCTATGTTCCTTCATTGGGTGTCTCTGACTTTGGAAAAACTGTTGATGAAGCCGCATCCAACGTCAAGAAAGCCATTCAATTATATGTTGAAACATTAATTGAACTAAATAAGCCAATACCTGCTCCAGATAGCGATGATTATTTCGTCACCTCAAAAAAGATTGAGGTTAGTCTACCTGCAAACAGTTTTGTTTAATTAAAACATGGTTAAATTGCCATCATTTAGACCTCGGGATTTAGAAAAGATTCTTCTTAATAATGGGTTTATTGTCAAAAGACAGACAGGGAGTCATCGAATCTACCACAATTTTAAAACAGAGAAAACTACGGTAATTCCCCATCATTCAAAAGATGTTGCGCGGGGAACTGTCAGAAGTATTATTAAACAATCAGGACTAAGCGAAGATAGTTTTTTCAAAAAAAAATAAATTTAAAACATAAACTATATGTGGTTTTGGTTTGCTCTATTATCCGCTTTACTTTCTGCGTTCTCAGTAATACTGAATAAACGGGCATTAAGAAATATTAATGCCTCTCTTGTTTCTTGGTCCCTTTTTGCGTTCTCCATCCCCTTTCTCATCTACCCTTCATTTAAAGATGGTATCCCTAAACTAAACATTTCGTTCTGGATTGGAATCACCGCTTCAGTTATCAGTTTTGCTTATGCAAAGACGATTGCGTTAAAATCTCTCAAAGGAAGTTTGACATCTGAAATTGTTCCTCTTGCATTCTTTGCGGTATTATTTCAGTTCATTTTCGGGTTGATCTTTTTTGGTGAAACATTGAAATTAATTTCAATCATCGGGTTAATTTTTATAGTAGTCGGAGGATATATTTTAAAAGTTGAAGAAGCGCACGAAGACATATTAAGACCTTTTAAATTATTATTTACCAATAAAAATTCCGGAATGTATTTGGTTGCGATGATAATAATGACGGTGACTTCTGTATTTGATAAGGTTGGGCTAAAAAATATTCAACCTGTTAATCAGTCATTTGTTCTCTTGATGGAGAATAGTATGATGACGATACTCATAGGAGTTTATTTGACAAAAAAAAATAAGAATTGGATCGCAGATGTGCGGACAAACTTCTGGATACTTTTGGCGAGCGGAATGACGTATATGCTACTATCCTTATTCTATTTATACGGGATTACCACAGGTGCTTTGGCCTTAGTATCCGGTGTAAAAAAGCTGGAAGTATTCTTTGTTTTATTACTGGGTTGGATTTTGTTTAAAGATAAACCAAGAAAAGACGTGTGGATTGGATGCTTTATTATGCTCTTGGGGGTAGTACTTGTTAAGTTAGGATAGTGTTTAAACATAAAAAATTACCCTCTCTTTGTCCTTTACCAAGCTACTATATTTTGGTAGTATTAAGCTATGAACCAAATAACAACATTGCTTACTAAAACTAAGATTGATCCTTCGTGGTCTTTTTCCAATAAAACAAGAAAGGATACGGCGTATGTTACGCATGGCTATCATCGCTACCCTGCAAAGTTTATTCCTCAAATAGTTTCTCGATTGGCAGAGAAATATACACGAGAAGGTGATTTTATCGTTGATCCTTTTGGTGGTTGCGGAACAACCCTTGTTGAATCGAAAGTAATGGGACGCCCTTCAATTGCCGTTGACATTAACCCTGTTGCTGTTTTGATTACAAAAGCAAAAATTACAGCAATTGATCCCATCAAAATTGAAAAGGAATTCACCACTTTTCAAAAGACGTTGGAAACTTATAATGAAAAAATAAGTGTAAAAGCACCTGAACATGATAGGATTGATTATTGGTTCAAACCAGAAGAAAAAAGAATGCTCGCATTTATCTTTACTGAGATTTCAAAAGTAAAAGATCAAGATATTCAGGATTTTTTCTTTTGCGGATTTTCAAATATTCTTAAAAACTGCTCAATATGGTTACAAAAAAGTAATAAGCCCACGAGAGATTTTGAGAAGAAGCCATCAGAACCAATAAAAACTTTTTTGAAACAAATAAAAATGATGTTGCGAGGCAATACACGGCTATTTGAATTATTGTCAGAAAAAGGTTATTTAAAAGTTCCAAGTAAGGTAGTCTGTACAGATGCAAGGACAATTCCTGCCAAAGATAACAGCGTTAATTTGATTGTTACGTCACCACCTTATGTCACATCTTATGAATATGCTGATTTGCATCAGCTTACCGCTTTGTGGTTAGAATACACAAAAGATTTAAGTGATTTCCGAAAGCGATTTATTGGTACTTCTTATCATAATAAAAAAGATTTGATTCTTAATAGTGAAATCGCAGAAAATATAAGAAAAGAATTGTTAGTAAAGGATAAAAAAACCGCTGAGGAGGTTTCAACATATTTTAGCGAGATGAATCAAGTATTTATTGAAATGAAAAGAGTGCTAAAGAAAGGTGGCAAGACCTGTATTGTTATCGGTAACACGAGCTTAAAAGGTGTTGAGATACTTAATGCCGAAGTATTTGTCGAACAATTGCAAAATTTGGGATTAAAAATTGCTGACATCATCAAAAGAGAGATACCATCAAAAAATTTGCCATCTGTTAGAGATGAAAAAACGGGTAGGTTTGCAGGTATAAATGATAAAAACAAAGTTTCTGTTTATCCGACAGAATATATATTAGTAATGGAAAAATAAAAAATATGACTATCAATGATCTCATCAAGATTTACGAAGCAAAAAAGAAGAAATATGGTATGGAGGCATATCGACATATTTCAAATGTATTAAGAGAGGCAAAAGAACAACATGGTAAAGATTTTACTGGCAGTGATCACGAACAATCTTGGCGTGCTTTCAAGGGTAAAAACTTGGAAAAGCTTATTGAATATATCATCACTGATGAAGTAAGAGCTTTGAATTTGGAAGTTGTGAATGGAAATAGTCTTGAAAGAACGAACGGATCAAATCTTTCAAAAGAGTTGAGCTTGGTAAAAAGAAACTTAATCGTTGACTTTGGAGAATTCGGTTTACACTTACCTGATGTTGATTTGATAATTTTCAATCTAAAAACGAGCAAGGTCGTTGCTGTTTTATCAAGTAAAGTTACTTTGCGGGAAAGAATTGCACAAACAGGATATTGGAAACTCAAACTCGCTTCTGACGAGGCGACAAAACATATTAAGGTTTACTTTGTGACACCTGATGAGGACGGGACCCTGAAGGTCAAAAAACCAACAAAGAAAGGTAGAGCAATTGTTGAGGTTGATACAGATGGCAGTTATGTTCTGAGCGAAACAAATATTGAGGAAAGTGATAAAGTAAAAATGTTTGATAAATTCATTGATGATTTAAAGAAGCTTTTAAAATAAAAAAATGGCCTTCGATATAACAAAATTCAAAAATCTTGAACAAAAATCAGATAGGTATGAAAAACAAATTTCGCGTATTAAAGGAGATGGTAAAGATACAGTTTGTATTGAAGGTGCCATAAAAGAAGTAGCAAAAAACCTCGATCAAAATGTGAATTCCTTCATTATTTATGGAGATCCACAAAGTGGAAAAACAGAAATGATGATCGCTCTTACTGCAAAATTACTAGATAGAGGGAATAAAATAATTGTTATTTTATTGAATGATAATGTTGGCCTACTGGAACAAAATTTAAGACGCTTTTCAAAATCAGGACTTGATCCTGATCCAAAAAATTATAAAGAAATATTAGATGATGTGTATCAAATTAAGGATTATGAATGGATTATTTTTTGTAAGAAAAACTCAGACGACTTACCAAAGCTGATTAAAAAAATTGGCAAACATAAAAAAGTAGTCATTGATGATGAGGCGGATTATGCTAGTCCAAACGGTAAGATAAATAAAGAAGAAATAACAACAATAAATCGTCTAGTTGGTCAATTGATTGGTGAAATTGGTAAAGATGGAGTATATATTGGTGTTACTGCAACCCCAGCTAGGCTGGATTTGAATAATACTTTTAAAAACGCTAATGATAAGTGGATATATTTCACTTCTCACAAATTTTATATTGGACAAGATGATTTTTTCCCCGTCAATCTAAATAGTGGTAATCTAAAATATCAACTTCAATTTTTACCGAAACAGTATGATTTTCCTAAATATATTAGAGAGGCATTATTTCGTTTTATGGTAAATACGGCTTACCTTGACTTGTTTGAAAACAACCAAGAAACATACTATTCGATGTTAATTCATACAAGCGGAAAGACTTCTGATCATTTAAGGGATCATAATGATGTTGTCTCAGCTATTGATATATTAAAGGACGAGACTCGCTTTGATAAATATGTAAAAGATATATATGAAATAGCAAACATTAGATATGGTGAGCAGAAAGCAAATGATATCACAGAATATATTTTACGGCACAGAAATAGAAACGCTATTTTAGTTATAAATAGCAAAAAAGATAAAGAAAACTTGGATAAAGCTGCCAACCCGAAATCTTTATTTACAATTGCTATTGGTGGAAATATTATATCTAGAGGCGTAACCTTTGACAATTTACTGTCCATGTATTTTACAAGAACAGTTAAAACAAAATTACAACAAGATACATATATACAAAGGGCTAGAATGTTTGGTGCTAGAGGCAACTATTTGAAATATTTTGAGCTTACAATACCTGAACAATTATACAAAGATTGGCATAGATGTTTTGTCTTTCATCGGTTAGCACTAGATTCGGTAAAAAATGGTAATCCCCCTGTGTGGCCGGAAGATAAAAGTACAAGAGCTGTTGCTCGAACAAGTATAGATAAGACTACAGTCAAAATGGATAGTGGCGAGATGAGTTATGAAGTTTTTAAACTAACTCCTGAAATCGAGGATTTAATTTCAAGCACAATGGTCCCATTAGAGAAGTTGAAAAGATTAAGGGATGAACTTGGTGATCAAAAGCTACCTTTGCACCTTATTAATATCATCACCCATTTTAGCCCTGACGGAATTAATTCATTGGCAATTCATTCTCCTAGAAGTATCGAGGGGTACAAAGACGCTGATAAAATAAACATTTCAAGAGAGAGAAAATTAATTGGTGATGGTGATTTAGAAAAAGATAAATTCCCGCACGCAATACATCATATAAAAATATTTTTTAATTCTAACCAGGATGCTCGCATATTTTATAAATTTATTGGTATTGATGGAATTAAATTTTTAAAAAATTTCAAGAAAGACCAAAACTATGAACAATTCTGATTTTTTTCATGGCGCGGTTTTATCTAAGATTATTGATAATAAATTTGTTCGTTTGGGAAAATATATTAGAAGTAATTCGTCATATATTATAGATGACAAAATTGTAATTTATATAAAATATTCACAAAAAAGAATTTCTCCGTGGACATTCAGTTTCTCAAAAGTACACGCAGAAGAACTCAAAAAAATTAAAGAAGATAATCAGTGTCTGTCTATTGTTTTACTCTGTAATGATGATGGTATTTGTTGTCTAAATTTTCAAGAGTTTTCGACTATTATTTCTATCGAGAATGAAAATTTCCCAAAATGGATAAAAGTACAAAGACAATACGGAGAAAAATATGCTGTATCTGGAAGCGATGGCGAATTAAAATATAAAATCGGTAATAGTGATTTTCCACAAAAAATTTATGAGCGATCTGGAAATTGAATCAACAACACTCTGGGATTTTCCAAGACAGAATTATGGAGATACCCCTCATGGAAGCAATGAATATAATGGCGTTACTCCGGCGTTGGTGATTTGGAATTTGTTGCAAAGATATACAAAAGAGGGCGATTTGGTTGTTGATCCAATGTGTGGAAGCGGAACAACCATTGATGTTGCAAGAGAATTGAAACGAAAAGTTATCGGATATGACCTTAATGTCACAAGGCCAGAAATAATCAAAAATGATTCTCGTAAAATTCCCCTTGCGGATAATTCTGTTGATTTTGCTTTTATTGATTCGCCATATTCTGATAACATTAATTATTCCAATAATAAAGAATGTATTGGTAAAATTTCCTGTGAAAAAACGGAATTCTATGATGAGTTAGAAAAAGTCGCAAGCGAAATTGCAAGAATTTTGAAGCCAGGTAAAGCAATGAGTTGGGTTATCGCTGATCAATGGATTAAAAAGAAATTTACTCCCGTTGGATTTTTACTTTGGCAACGATTAGAAAAATATTTTGATCCAATTGATATTGTTTGTTTGACAAGAAAAAATCAAACTTCAAATACTCCAATTTGGCATAATCGAGCAAGACAATACAATTTTTATTTGCGGGGTTTCAAGTATTTGTTCATAATGAGAAAGCCTGGTTGAACCTTATAAGTAGAGCGCTTGTTTTTCTTGGTTAAAAATGCTATTCTCATCATATATGAAAACACAAAAACCAAGCCTCATACATCAGATAGAACAGGTGCAACCCGGCTTTCCCATACCCACTTTTGCGGTGATGGTGCTGGTCGTCCTTCTCATCGGTGTAGGAGTCGGATATGGATTGGTCACACTCAAGGGCTCAAATGGCAATTCATTTATGCGGGGGTCCGGTAACACAAAAACAGCGAGCCCCACTGTCAATAAAAAAATATTCAAAGATAAAGTTGAAGGTATACTAAAAGAAGGAGGAATTGAAGGTGAGGGAAATTTCCACCTGGAACGTCCGGGAGGCGTCTCACAAAATGTCTATCTTACTTCCTCAACCGTTGATCTTTCCCCGTATATGGGGAAAAAAGTCCGGGTATATGGGGAAACTTTCAGTGGTCAAAAGGCAGGTTGGCTCATGGATGTAGGATTGGTTGAAGTTTTATAACATCATGATTTTATTTGAAAATGTTTTTAAAAAATTTCCCCTTGGAAATACAGCTCTCCAAGATATATCTTTTGAGATCCAGGACAATGAATTTGTTTTCCTGGTCGGCTCATCCGGCGCGGGTAAAACTTCTATCTTAAAGCTCATACTGCGCGATATGGTCCCCACTTCCGGAACGGTTGCGGTCAATGAATTTGATCTTTCTTCAAAGAATTTTCGCCAACTTGAAAAATTGCGGCGCAGTATCGGATTTGTTTTCCAGGATTTTAAAATACTGGATGAAAAAAATGTATTTGAAAATATCGCACTCAGTTTGCAAATTACGGGTTTATCAGCAAGAGAAGTGAAAAAAAAAGTGGGTGAAGTTTTGGAGCTTGTTGGTCTTGAAAATAAAGAAAAAGTATTTCCCATACAGCTTTCCGCCGGTGAATTACAGCGTGTTGCAATAGCTCGTGCTGTGTGTGGGGACCGCAGGATAATACTGGCTGATGAGCCAACCGGCAATCTGGACCCCAAAACTACGTGGGATATCATGAAGATATTTAAAAAGCTGGAGGGCAAAAAAACTATTATCATTGCAACCCACAATACTGATATTGTGAACAGTCTGAAAAAAAGAGTGTTCCTTTTGAAAGAAGGAAGACTCGTCAAAGACATGCGAAAAGGAGGGTATGAATTATGAAAGACGTATTAACCGCCATAAAAAGGACACCCTATCAATCATTTGCGACTTTCTTTACTTTATTTTTAACGCTCTTTTTATCCCTTGCTGTCTTTTTCATCCTTACCTTTCTCTATGGCATGTTGGGGTATGTGGAATCCCGCCCTCAAGTGACGGTATACTTCCAAACCCAGACATCGGAAAGTGATATACAAAAAATCAAAGATGATCTTTTAACTTCAGGTAAAGTGGTATCTGTCAAGTATGTCTCAAAAAATGAGGCCTTTACCATCTATCAAAAAATGAATAAAGACAATCCGCTTTTGCTTGAGATGGTCTCCCCCGATATTCTCCCCCCTTCGCTTGAAATATTTGCAACAAAGCCCACCTTTCTCCCCGAGATTGCGGAGTTCCTTAAAAAACAATCGGGAATTGACGAGGTAAATTTTCAAAAAAATATTATAGACAAACTTCTTTCCTTGACCTCCATCGTCAGACGCGCTTCCATCATATTTTTTGGTTATTTTATCGTCACCACGATAATTATTCTTATATCAATCACCCATTTTAAAATTGCTCTCAAAAAAGACGAGATTGAGCTTATGCGGCTCTTGGGGGCAAGTAAATTTTATATCAAGAAACCTTTTTTAAAGGAAGCCGTCTTTTTTGGACTGACTTCATCAGTTATCGTATTCTCGATATTTATAGGTGTTTTTTACCTGTCCAGATACTATTTACGGTCGTATTTGAGCGGAGTGACCAATCTTTCGATAGACTTGGGATTTTACACTCTTTCCGTCTGGCCGGTGACTCTTGAGTTTGCAGGCTTAGCCTTTGCTTTTACGGCCTTTTTTGGCATCGCCATCTCAACCGTCTCCACTCACCTTGCAACACAGAAATATATTAAATAGGTCCATGGGGTATAATGGAAACATGAGTAAGCGGACTGTTTTATTCTTCCTGACAATGATATTTGTTGGTCTTTTTTTTACTCCCCGTCTTTTTGCACAAGACGGTTTATCAAATTGTTCCAATAGTGATAAAAATAAAGAAATCGCCTGTTTGGAAGAACGGATAAGCCAACTTCGCCAGAAAAAAAATACTCTTTCCTCCCAGATCCAGGAAATGGATGCACAAGTTTATATAAAAACGTTGACCATCCAAAAAACGGAGCAAAAAATCACGGAAACCGAGCACGAGGTTGAGACGCTTGACAATCGCATTGATACACTGGATTCATCCCTTACCAATCTCTCAAAAGTGCTGATCCAACGGGTCGTCAAAGGATATAAAAAACATGCATTTTCTTTCTTTGATTTATTTTTGAACTCGGAAAACATGAGTAGTCTCATCAGCACGGTCAAATACCAAAAAACTACCCAGGATAATAACCAAAAACTCCTCGTGCAGGTGCAGGAGGCCAAAACAAATTACGAGGAGCAAAAAACACTCCGAGAAACAAAGAAAAAAGAATTAGACGAGTTGGTCAGCACGTTAGAGAATCAAAAAATTGCACTGAGAAATCAGCAAGCCCAAAAACAGAAGTTGCTTATCGATACGAGGAATGACGAAACGGTATATCAACAATTATTAAGTCAAGCACGTTTACAACTTACTTCTTTTAAATCATTCGTACAGACGTCAGGAGGAGATTCGATTATTGCGGCAAACAGCTTTGGTAACGGATCAGACGGAACTTACTATTCCCAAAGAGATGCCCGCTGGGCCAATCAGGCAATCGGATACTCTTCAGAGTCTATTTTAAAAGTTGGATGTTTGTTGACTTCAATATCTATGGTAGCTAAAAAAAATGGACAAAATATTACGCCTTCTGATTTTGCGGCTGACACATCTCATTTCTGGGCAAATACGGCATGGATGAGATACCCCTGGCCCAGTGTTGCGGGGAAATCTATGGTATCGGTTGGAAATATAGATGAAGAATTAAATAATGGTAACTATGTAATCGTGGGATTAGCTTATTCATCATGCGCGGGTAAATCGGGGGGTGATCATTACGTAGTATTGACGAAAAAAGACGGAAACGATTACATTATGCATGATCCCATCTACGGACCCGATATCAAATTCTCCTCTCATTACTCTACCATTTGCTCCTCAGCGACTTACAAATAATTTTGTTGTTCTAACAGGCTAAAATACCACTTTTGTAGCATATAGACCCTGGACAAATTTTTGACTCTTCATTATTGTTGGAATGTATGAGGAAAATATATGTTTTCTTGTTGTTTGTGTTATTTTTTATCCTTCTTTATCCGGTGTTCGGGGAACAGAACATAAAAATAAATGAGTTCGCAATTGATCTAAACCCTCAACAGGTTGAGCTCATAAATACTTCATCAAGCAGTGCAGATATCTCCAATTGGTATTTGGATGACAGTGGTGGCACAACATATTACACCCTTCCACAAAATACATATATATATCCAAATTCTTGTCTTGTCTTTTCTTCCGATTTGAATTTGAATAAATCATCGCCAGACACTATTCGATTATTTGATAATACCCTCCCTCCAACTGCTACGAATGCCTCACTCATCGACTCCTACGCGTATAAATCAAGCCCGGGGACGGGTAAGTCGTACTTGAGAAATCCTGATGGGGAAAATAATTGGATAGCAGGCGTCTCAACTTTGGGGCAGTATAATCTGACCGGCCAAAACTGCGTTATAACTCCAACCTTGACTCCTACACCAAGCCCCACGCCAACTCCTATTCCAAGCATCACTCCATCTCCTACCCCTACGTTACCATCACCGACCATCGCTCCTTCTATAAATCCAACGCCTACTTCGTACAACAATGTTTTTATTTCCGAAGTGATGGCCTACCCGGAATCCGGACAAAGTGAATGGGTTGAAATTTATAACGATAATGATTTTTCCGTCACACTCAATAATTGGTATATTGACGATGTGGAAAATGGCGGGTCTATGCCTAAAGTTATTTCTCTGCAGATCAGCTCAAAAGAATACGCAACTGTCATCTTCTCTTCTTCCCTTTTCAATAATGATCAGGATAATGTGAGACTTTTAGATTTCAACAAAATTCAAAAAGATGGATTTGAGTACCAAAATCCCCGGCAGGGAAAATCATGGGGAAGAGTATTTTTTGACAGTGAATCCTTTTGCGAAGAAGAACCCAGTTATGGAGTAGTAAATACTTCTTGTGTTTCACCAACAGCAACCGCACAATCTGTCCAATCATCCAGCATATCTTCAACTGCAAAAATAAAAGAATCTAAAAAACCGGAAATACAAAATAAAGATAATTTTTTGGACGATATTTATCTTCCCTCAACATATATTACAAATAAATCTCAGACGACTGTATCAAATGTTCTCGGCGCAACCACGATAGAAAAAAAGATGGAAACACAAACCGAGACACCAAAATCTTTAGTAAACCACCTCTCATTTCTCTCTTTTTCTTACTCCATTTTGACTATTGTTTCGATATTGATTAGAATGAAGAATGCGGTATAAGAATATTTTTTTTCGTATTTTTCGTTATTGGGTTCCTCCCTTTTTATGGATGATGTTTATCTTCTTTCTTTCCTCCCAACGCAATGTTGGTGTTACTCACACGTATATATATGACTTTATGATTTTTAAAAGCATACACATGGTAGAATACGCGTTTCTTTATTTTCTTTTTTTCCGTGCGTTTCACTCGATAAAACTATCCCTGGTGTATCAATTAGTATACCCCGTCGTCGTATCCATATTCTTTGCGGCGAGCGATGAGATACATCAATTATTTGTGACGTCCCGCGAAGGCACTATTCGTGATGTGTTAATTGATACGGTTGGTATTATAATAATGTATATACTTATCAGGAAAAATCTGAAGTTTCTCAAACGGTTTATATGAATCTCAAAAAAATATTCCTTCATTTTTTTACTCCCCAGGAGAGTAATAACTACAAAGCAAAGACACTCCAGATTGATTTTCTTTCTTTTTATCTTATGGTGGCTTTACTTCTTGCCTTCACCGTAAAAAATATCGGCCTCTACGTAAATAATGTCCTGGGTTTTGCGACCGATATCACCACTGTTAAATTATTGGAACTCAGCAATAAAGAGAGGGGGAAACAATCATTACCGCCATTACAATACAATAATGAATTGGCCGAGGCCGCTCAAAAAAAGGCGTCGGATATGTTTGCAAAAGACTATTGGGCGCACTTTGCCCCCGACGGCACCACACCATGGAGTTTTATATTGAGTAGCGGATATCAATATGAGTAT
This sequence comes from uncultured Gammaproteobacteria bacterium, assembly GCA_964366485.1. GTDB lineage: Bacteria > Patescibacteriota > Microgenomatia > UBA1406 > GWC2-37-13 > YC2-FULL-38-9. The sequence goes on along the minus strand of CAYITZ010000008.1, from coordinate 8,050 downwards.
GCGGGTGAAAATCTGGCGAAAAATTTCCTTTTTTCCCAGGGAGTGGTGGATGCCTGGATGAACTCGCTTACTCATAAAGAGAACATATTGAGAAAAGAATACACCGAAGTAGGATATGGGGTAGTCAACGGAGTTTTAAATGGGGAAGAAACCACGCTTGTGGTACAGATGTTGGGTACCCCCTTAAACAAATCCCTGAGTCTCAATAAACAAGATGTGATATATCCTGTCACCGTATCGAGTTCAGGTAATGGGGTAAAAGGAGTTCAGGCCATAAACCTCCTTCCTTTTTCAATCAATGGAACATATATTTTTATTTTTTTCTTTTCCCTGATACTTATTGCTGATTTTTATATTGCCTCCAAACTATATATTGTTAAAATCGGCGGGAAGCACATGGCGCATCTTATCTTTTTAGGATTTATTCTCTTAAGCGTCTTATTTATTATTAAAAATGGTGCAATACTATGAGAAAAGAGTTGAGAAAACATTTATTTGATTATCTCGTGCTGGTATCGGTCGGATCTCTGTTTCTTATCCTCTTGAAAGTGAATCAGGGAAACAGAACGTATTCATTTATCGTGGCACTTGTGTTTTGTATGTTGTATATCCTCTGGGGCATCTATCATCACTTCAAACTCGGTAGTTTGTATCTCAAAAATGTTGTAGAATATATCTTGATTGGATTTACTTTTTTATACCTTTTGAAAATTATTCTCGTCATTTAATTCACCATCTATGAAAGGAGTTATACTAGCCGGAGGACTTGCAACCAGACTGAGACCACTCACCTTGGTAACCAATAAACATCTTCTTCCAATTTATAATAAGCCGATGATTTATTACGCAATTGAGTCAATGGTAAAAGCAGGAATTAAGGAAGTTCTTATTACAAGCTCCCCTGATCATTCGGGAGACTTTGCCAGTTTACTAAAAAGCGGTGAAGATTTTGGACTGAAATTATTTTATGCCGTACAACAAAATCCAAAAGGAGGAATCTCCGACGCCATAGCACTTGCAAAAGAGTTTGTACTTGATCAAAAAGTACTAGTCATCTTGGGGGATAATATTTTTAAGACCGATCTTAAGTCGGCGGTGGATAAGTTTGAACATAAAGAAAAAGGGGCTCTCGTGTATGGAGTAAAAATGCCTACCGACTCCAAGCAATACGGAGTGATTGAAATGGACAAACAAGGGAAGGTTCTCTCGATTGAGGAAAAACCGGAGCATCCAAAGTCTGACATCGCCCAAACGGGGATATATATGTATGATAGTCGTGTGTTTAACTTTATTGAAAAATTAAAACCTTCCGGCCGCGGCGAGTTGGAAGTGACTGATTTAAACAATTTTTATTTGAAAGAGGGCATGCTCAGTTGTGAGCTTCTTGACTGGTGGATTGACGCGGGGACTTCTTATGATGAACTTTTACGCGCGAACAATCTCGTGGCCGAAAAAGTGAAAAAAAATGAATTATAAATTAATTTATATATAATACATATATGGATACGACTCAAATTTTGCTCATAGTTACCCTCGGTACCACTACCGTATTTTCGGTTATCATCGGAATCCAGCTCATACAAGTCCTTTTTGAATTGAAAAAAACGCTTGCAACGATAAATAAGATTACTGAAGGATTTGAAGCGGTGGGTTTGAACCTTGAGCATGGTTTTGGTGAGATTGTGGGGTTTGTGAACGGGTTCAAGACGATTTTAAAGGTTTTTGAGATATTTACGCACAAAAAAAATGACAAGGACAAGTGAACACCGCGTATCTAATTTTTGGGTGGGCTTCTCCCTAGGCATTGCCGGGGCGGTAGGGTTGGCTTATTTATTCGGTACCAAAATGGGGAGAAACACGGTCAAAAAAGCACTTCGCTTTTCAGAGAGTCTGGAGGAGAATCTGGAGCATTTCATCGATGATGTCGATAAACGTGGTTCAAAGAAGGATAGTAAGAAGAGCGTCTTCCACCTTGATAACATTGAGGGTATCCTGACTAAAATTAAACAAGTTACAAATCACTCTTGACTTTCAAATCAATATATAGTATAGTTTAGGAACTTTTTTTAATCTCCCTTTTAACTAAGGGAGTGTATTGTTGTTTACATAATTTTTTGCCCTCAAATTATCGATGAGCATCCACACAAAGAGATCTAACCCTTCTTCGGAAATTTTCCTCGGAAAAGAAAAAGAAAACTTGAAAGAAATCGACCTGATAGCAGTACAAAAAGAGTCATGGAATAAATTCCTCACCAAAGAACTGAAAGAAATAATGGAAGAGTTCTTCCCCATCGAAGACTACACCGGTAAAAAATTCACCCTCTATTTTGAAGACCTTTATTTTGATAATCCTCGCTATCCCCTTGAGCTTTGTATCAAAAAAAAACTCACCTATGATTTTCCCGTCTATGTAAAAGTCAGACTTGTCAATAAAAAAACCGGAACTGAAAAAAGGCAAGACGTCTATTTCTTCAACCTCCCCAAGATGACTTCACGAGGCACCTTTATCATCAACGGAATCGAACGCGCCATTATCAATCAAATTGTCAGATCTCCCGGAGCATACTTCACCGCGGAAATTGATAAGACTACCGGACTCACCCTTTACAATGCTGAAATCAGACCCTATATCGGTTCATGGCTTGATTTCACCATAAATAAAAACGGCATCATCGAAGGAAAGATAAATAAAAAGAGAAAATTTTTGGCATCCGTATTCCTCCGCATTTTTGACGGAGAAAATAACAACCAACTGCTTGATCTGTTCTCCGATTTGGATAAATCTGTTTTTGATAAATACATTGCTCCCACTATTAAAAAAGACCGTACAAAAAGTAAAGATGAAGCAGTTTTAGAGCTTTACCGCAAGATAAAACCAGGCGAACCTCTCATCCTAGAAAATGCGCGCGAGACACTCAATAGTCTTTTTTTCAATCATCGCAGATATTCTCTTGCCGATGTGGGACGATACAAAGTAAACAAGAAATTAGGCTTTGCCACTCCCATTGACAAAGAGCATCATGTGATAACAAAAGATGACGTTGTTGCTATTCTCAAATACTTAGTTAACTTGACTTTAGGAAAAGGAAATTTTGATGATATTGATCATTTGGGTAACCGAAGAATTAAAACAGTAGGAGAACTCATTGGTTCCTATGGAGTACGGGTTGGTATGGTGCGCACCGAAAAAGAAATAAAGGAACGGATGAGCTTGGTTCCCTCTGATGCATTTCCCTCTCCTTCTCAGATAATCAATTCAAAGCCAATTATCATGGCAATCAACTCATTTTATCGGACCAGTCAACTCTCAACTATCGTGGACCAGACGAATCCTTTATCCGAACTTGATAATTTGCGGAGGATTACGGTTGGTGGCCCAGGCGGTATAGAAAAAGAAAGAGCTTCATTCTCTATCCGCGATATTTCATCTTCCCAATATGGAAGAATTTGCCCCATCCGGTCACCTGAAGGACCCAATATCGGTGTCGTAACCTATATGGCTATTTACTCTAAGATAAATAAATATGGTTTTCTTGAAACGCCATATAAAAAGGTTGTGGTTGAAACAAGAGGGGGAAAGAAAGTGGCAAAAGTTACTAATGAGCTAGTCTACATGCAGGCCGATGATGAAGAAAAGTATTACATAACTTCAGATAATCTCAATATTGATAAAAGTGGCATTATCCAAGACGAAATGGTAGTTACTAGATATCAGGGAGATCTTGTGGAGGTTCCTACCGAAAAATTGAATCTTATCGATGTGTCGCCCCGACAGGTAGTCGGCGTATCAGCGACTCTCATTCCTTTCTTACAAAATGATGATGCGAGCCGTGCCCTCATGGGCACTCACATGCAATGTCAGGCAGTTCCTCTTTTGAAACCAGCCGCTCCTTTAGTAGGTACTGGTTCCGAGGAAACAATCGCGCAAGCGCTTGGACGAACAATATTGGCTGAAGAAGATGGAGTTGTCCAGTATGTCGATTCTAAGAAAGTGGTGATTGAAGGAAAAAGTGGAAAAAAGTATGATTACCCACTTGAACGCTATGTAAGAACTAGTAAGGATATTATCTTTGATCAAAAACCCCGTGTGGAACTTAAACAAAAAATAAAAAAGGGAGACCTTATCATCGATGGACCCGCAACGAATAATGGAAAGCTTGCCCTTGGTCAAAATCTTGTGGTCGCCTATACTTCGTTTAACGGGTTAGGATATGAGGATGGTTTTGTCATCTCGGAACGCCTGGTAAAAGAAGATATATTAACTTCTATCACCAGTGAAGAGTTTATTGCTGACCTCGTTGATACGAAGCTTGGTCCTGAAGAACCAACTCGAGACATTCCCAATGTCCGCGAAGAAGTACTTCAAAATCTTGACAAAGAAGGTCTTGTGCTTATTGGCACCGAGGCAAAAAATGGAGACATACTGGTCGGAAAAGTTGCGCCAAAAGGCGAAAAAGAATTAACCGCTGAGGAAAGATTGCTACGCGCCATATTTGGTGAGAAGGCAAAGGATGTAAAAGACACATCTCTTCGTATGCCTTATGGAAAAAAAGGCGTCGTAGTAAATATTGAAACCATTGATAGCAAAAAAGATCCAAACGAACTCGAACCAACTATTATCAAACGCATTATTGTGAATACCGCGCAGTTAAGGAAGATATCTATCGGTGACAAACTTGCGGGACGTCATGGAAATAAGGGGGTCATTTCCCGTATTCTCCCCGAATGGGACATGCCGTATCTTGCCGATGGTACTCCAGTCGATGTCATCATCTCTCCCCTTTCCATACTGGCAAGAATGAACTTAGGACAGCTTTTTGAAACACTTCTTGGATATATTGCAAAGTTCAATAACTGGACCATCGTGGCCCCAGTATTTGAAAAAATCCAAGAAGACTTTATCACTTCAGAACTCAAGAAACAAGGATTACCCATCGATGGGAAGACCGTCATCTATGACGGACAATCAGGTAAACCTTTTGAAAAACAGGTCTTAGTTGGCACCGGATACATCATGAAACTTATCCACATGGTTGAGGATAAGTTCCACGCCAGATCAGTCGGTCCTTACTCTCTGGTATCTCAACAACCCCTCGGTGGAAAGTCACAAATGGGTGGTCAGAGATTTGGAGAGATGGAGGTATGGGCACTTGAATCACATCGAGTACCTTATACCCTCCAGGAAATGTTGACCATCAAAAGTGATGATGTCCGCGGCCGCACGAAAGCATTTGAATCTATCATTAAGGGATTGGATATTCCTCAATCAAATGTCCCTGAGTCATTCCACGTTCTCGTCAAAGAATTGAACTCACTCGGTTTATCAATTGATTACATCAAATAACCTCTATGGAAGAATCCAACGTAATTGACTTTAGCGGACTCCGCATTCGACTTGCATCCCCCGATGACATCTTGAAATGGTCAAAAGGCGAAGTCACCAAACCGGAGACGATCAATTACCGCACTTTCCGGGCTGAAAAAGACGGATTATTTGATGAGCGCATTTTTGGACCTACCAAAGATTATGAATGTTACTGCGGAAAGTATAAACGCATCCGCTATAAGGGAATTATCTGTGACCGCTGTGGAGTCGAGATAACCACCTCAGCTGTCCGTCGTGAACGCATGGGTCACATCAAGCTTGCAACTCCTATCTCACATATCTGGTATTTCAAAGGCTCCTCATCTCCCATCAGTGTCATACTGGACGTTCCTCCACAATCCATGGAAAAGATCATTTATTATGCACTTTACCTCGTAAAGTCTGTTGACAAAGAAAAGCAAAAAAAAGTCGTCGCGCATTTGGACGCCATGAATAAAAAAGAATTGAGCCTCATTGAGGAAGAGTATGACAAAGAAAAACTCGTATTAAAAGAAACGTTCGTAAAACAAAAGGAAGATATTTCAAAAAAGATTTCCCATAAAGAACAGAAAGAGATTGCATTCCAGGAGCTTGATTTGAAAGAACGGGAAAAGTTCCTCATGCTTTCCGACCGCTATGTGGAGGAAAAGGCAAAAAAGACCGCGATGCTTGACCGCATTATAAAAACGGTAAAGGCACTGAAGGCCAACGATGTCTTTGAAGAAGAAGATTACCTTTTCCTCAAAGATAAAGAGCTTGAGGGATTTGTGGAGGTGGGAATTGGCTCGGAAGTTTTGTATGAACTGCTTTCAACCACCGATTTCAAGAAAATTTATGAAGAGTCTCTTCATGAACTGCTTAAGGCAAAAGGTGAACGAAGAAATAAATTATTGAAAAAAGCCCGTATCATCGAGTCATTTTTGAAAGGAAATACTCAACCTCTGTGGATGGTGTTGACGGTACTTCCCGTCATCCCCCCTGATCTTCGCCCCGTGGTGCAACTTCCGGGTGGAAAGTTTGCAACATCTGATTTGAATGATTTTTACCGACGTGTCATCAACCGCAATAACCGCTTGAAACAACTGATTGATCTGGGCGCGCCGGAAATCATTTTAAGAAATGAAAAACGCATGTTACAAGAGGCTGTCGACTCCCTTCTTGATCTTCAAAAATCAAGAGGACGCACCCGTTCACAAGGAGCCGCAGTAAAAATTCAAAAATCACTCTCTGATATCCTTCGCGGAAAACAGGGTCGCTTCAGACAAAATCTGCTCGGAAAAAGAGTCGATTACTCAGGCCGCTCAACCATCTCGGTTGGTCCTGAACTGAAGATCAATCAGTGTGGTATTCCGAAGGAGATGGCTCTCGAGCTTTTCAAACCCCATCTTTTACACGAAATTATCATACGGGGTTTAGCTCCGAATATAAAAAGTGCGAAGAATTTTCTTGAACTAAAAGAGCCGGTTATCTACGATATTCTTGAGGAGATTACCAAAGACCACCCCGTACTTTTGAACCGTGCACCAACACTGCACAAATTATCTATCTTGGGATTCTATCCTGTCTTAACCGATTCCTATGTGATTAAATTGCACCCTGCCGTGTGTGCGGGATATAACGCAGACTTTGACGGAGACGCGATGGGTGTGTTTGTCCCCCTTTCTCAAAATGCCATAAACGAAGTTAAGACCCGCATGATGGCACACCAAAATTTGCTTAAGCCATCAGACGGTACCCCGATCGTACTTCCCAATAAGGAAATGGCCCTCGGAATTTACTACCTCACCACTCTTGATAATACCTTTAAAGATGTACCCGATGAAAAATTGATGGTTTTCTCCAATCGTGAAGACGCGATTAACTTATATGAGATGGGAAGGCTTATTCTTCGCCAGCCGGTTCTCGTGAAAGTCAATAACAAAATTATCAGGACATCAGTCGGACGCATCATGGTAAACATGGGCCTACCTCCTGAGTTGCAGTTTGTAAATGCGGAAATCAAAGCCTCAGACGTCAAGGAAATCGTAGTCAAGGCAACCAGACTGTATAACGACTCTGAAAAAATAGGAGAACTTATTGATCAACTAAAAGATATTGGCTTTTGGGGAGCAACCGTGTCAGGCGGACTTTCCTCATCCATCTTTGACTGTAAGATTATTCCTCAAAAAGCAGAGATCATGAGGAATACGGAAAAAGAAATTAAAAAAATTGAAAAAAATTATAATCAAGGATTTTTGACTATCGATGAAAAGAGACGCTATACCAACAAACTTTGGATTGAGACGACAGAAAATTTGGCCGACCAGACATGGGACGCACTTGACGAGGAAAATCCGGTAAAAATAATTATTAAGTCTGGAGGAGCCCGTGCCTCAAAAGAACAATTGAAACAACTATCCGCCATGAAGGGACTTGTGGTTGACCCCATGGGTAAAATCATTGAGGTTCCCACCAAATCAAATTACCGCGAGGGACTTTCTATCTTTGAGTATGTTATCTCCGCCCGTGGAGCACGAAAAGGTCTGACTGATTCGGCTTTGAAGACGGCTGATGCCGGTTATCTTACCCGACGGTTGGTTGATGTGGCACATGATATGATTATCCGTGAGGAAGATTGTAATGTAACTGAAGGACTTGTGGTATCGACCAAAGATGACCGCGGAGATAAATTTAAACAGCGCATCC
>CAYITZ010000007.1:0-28514 GCA_964366485.1 uncultured Gammaproteobacteria bacterium | reverse complement strand
CCTGCGCGCCAAGCGTGATAACAGGAGGAAATAAAGTTACTACAAGTCCGGGAGGAAGTGTAAAAGGAACGACGTTTGTATACCGGACCGCGGTTGGGACTCTTCCCATTGCCAACATGAAACTCGTGATCGTCCGCGTGCTGAATACCGCCACACGTCTCGGGTTTACGGGGACCGGTATGAAGGCCCAGGGAAGAGTTATTACGTCTGAGGCCAAGACGCAGACAAGTGCGACCAAGAAAATAGAACTTTTTCAATCATATCCTCAGATACCTTCTGATTTTTTTATAACATCTTTTTAAAATTTAAATTTAAAATTTTAAATTTGAATTCAAATTTCGAATTTCAAATTAAAAATTGATTTACATTTGGCTTTTAGTATAATAGTGGATACATGTATCAAAACATCGTTACCCTGACTGAATTTATCGTTTCTGAGGAGCGAAAGTTTAAAAATGCCACGGGCGGGTTTACTCTTCTTTTAACTCACATAGAAAATGCCGGTAAGATCATCGCAAGCCACGTAAAAAGGTCGGGCTTAGTTGACATCATTGGTAAAACAGGAAAAAGAAATGCTTTTGATGAAGAAGTTCAAAAACTTGACGCGTTTTCTGATAAACTTCTGATCGATATATTAAGCGAATCAGGACAAGTGGGAACGATTGGTTCCGAAGAGTTAGAAAACCCCATCGTCATCAATAAAAAAGGCAAATATAACGTGTTTTTTGATCCTCTGGACGGATCTTCGAACATCGACACCAACATCTCAATCGGCACCATTTTTTCCATCTATCACAACGACGGGCCCCTTCTTCAAAAGGGAAAAAAACAGGTTGGGGCAGGTTATATCATGTACGGCACCAGTGTCATGTTTATGTATACGTGTGGCAACGGAGTGAACGGCTTTACCTTGGATCCTGCGGTGGGAAGTTTTCTTTTATCCCACGAAAACATCAGGGTACCCGAAAAGAAAAATATATATTCGGTAAACGAAGGGTACTATGAACTCTTTGATGAAAACATGAAAAAGTATTTGCATGCTATTAAGAAAGGGGAAAAACCGTACCAAACAAGGTATGTTGGATCGATGGTGGCCGATGTGCATCGCACTTTACTGAAAGGGGGAATATTCATGAATCCGGCAAATAAAAATAAGCCCACCGGAAAATTAAGACTCATGTACGAAGTGAATCCATTATCATATGTTATGGAACAAGCGGGAGGATTGGCAACATCTAATGGCATTAATCCGCTTGATATAGAGCCCCAAAGCCTGACACAGAGAGTGCCGATTGCCATGGGTAGTAAAGACGAGATTAAAAAATATTTGAAATTTATAAGTTAAGTTAAAAATTCGGCAACGATATTTTTTTGCTCAATGGGAGCCCTTTTATTCCCAACTCGCAAAAAAACACATTGCCTGCATTTTATTTCATTATCAATATGAAAAAAATAAAAGTAGGACTTAACGGATTTGGGAGAATTGGTAGGGCGCTTACGCGAATTGCTTTAGAGCGTGACACGTTTGAAATAGTCGCCATAAATACGCGCAAGACGGCCCCTGACATGCTCGCGTATCTTTTGCAATATGATTCGGTCTATCGAAGGTTTGAGAAAAAAGTGGAGGCGGTTGAGGGAGGGATTACTGTTGACGGAAAAAAAATTCCGGCGACGATGATTCCTGACATTTCCGCAATTCCTTGGGAGCAGTATGGAGTCGATGTAGTTGTGGATGCAACGGGTGCCTTTACCAAAAAAGAGGACCTTATGAAGCACATTCGCGGCACCGTAAAAAAAGTCATTCTTACCGCTCCCGCAAAGGATGAGACAACCCATGTTGTATTGGGAGTCAACGATGATAAAGTTGATTTTGCCAAGGAACAGATCATTTCAAATGCATCTTGCACAACCAACTGTGCGGCCCCCATGTTCAAAGTCCTTCATGATAATTTCAAAGTTCTTTCCGGATACATCAATACCATACATGCATATACTGCAACCCAAAGTTTGTTGGACGAGGCGAGTAAAAAACCAGATCGGTCACGAGCCGCCGCACTCAATATTTCCCCTTCGACCACAGGAGCCGCAAAGGCGGTGGGGAAGGTTATTCCTGAGCTTGCGGGTAAACTTGACGGCATGGCAGTGCGCGTTCCAGTTCCCACAGTTTCATTTACGGATATCTCCGCAATCGTTGAGAAGTCAGTAACTTCTGAAGAAGTGAATGCAGTATTCAAGGTAGCGTCAATGAGTGCAATGAAAACCATTTTAAGCTATGAAACAGCGATTCTCGTTTCTTCAGACTTCATTGGCTCACCTTTTTCCTGCATATTTGATGCAAACTATACCAAGGTTATGGGGTTGAATTTAGTTAAGGTATTTGGGTGGTATGACAATGAATGGGGATATTCAACCCGCATTGTTGATTTGGTTGAAAGAGTATCAGATTTTATTTAATTTCAAATTACCCCCCCATGAAAACTATTCATTACATCGACGAAGACGAAATAAAAAATCAAAGAGTTCTTGCACGGGTGGATTTTGATGTATCTCTCAACCCTGATCATTCGATAGCCAACGACGTAAGAATCAAGCAGAACCTTCCCACCCTCAAATATCTTTTAAAAAATAACAATAGATTGATTTGTGTGGCAAAACTGAACCGTCCAAAGTTCAGGGACCCCAAACATTCACTAAAACCCGTGGTTGAAAGACTTCGGGAATATCTTCCTGATAATGAAATAACCCTGGTGGATGATTTTTTAACTTGCGATCCACACATTTTCAAAGATCAAAAGCCCGGCGAAATTCTTGTTTTGGAAAACATCCGTTTTTATCCCAAAGAAAAAGATTATTCAACTATCTTTGCAAAAAAATTATCGTCTTTGGCAGATGTCTACGTAAATGATGGCTTTGCAGTAAGCCATAGAACTGACACCTCAGTCATAGGTCCCCCGAAGTTTATACCCGGCTATGGGGGATTATTATTGAAAAAAGAGCTGGAGATGTTGACAAGCGTCATAAAAAATCCCAAAAAACCAATCGTTGCCATCATCGGGGGGGCAAAAGTTACGACCAAAATTGGATTAATTAATAAGCTGGTAAAAATGGTGGATTATCTCATCATTGGTGGGGGACTGGCCAATACATTTGTCTGTGCGCAAGGACTTGAAGTGGGGACGAGTTTCTGTGAGTACGAGGCGGTACAACAGGCCAGGAAGCTCCTTGCATTAGCTAAAAAAAACAGAGCCCAGATTATACTACCTGTTGATGCAGTGGTGGCAGAGACTAAAGATGATAAAGAAAACATGGTGGTAAAAATTGAAAATATTCCTCCAAAGAAATCCATCTTTGATATTGGTCCTGAGACAAAAGCTCAAATCGGTGGTATCCTAGCTCGGGCAAAGACCATCATCTGGAACGGGCCCGTTGGCTATTTCGAAAATCCTGCTTTTCGCCGAGGCACAGACTTTATTTATTACTCTATAACACATAATGAAGGTGTGGTTTCTATAGTTGGCGGTGGAGATACTTTGGCCGCGATCTCACATAAAGAATATCTGCATAAAATTACCCACGTCTCAACCGGCGGCGGCGCCATGCTTGAGTTCATCGAAAAAGGAACCCTCCCGGGGATAGAGGCGCTGAAGAGGTAAACATTTCTTCAATATACATATGCAGTGTGTATTTTGTGTTGCATATTATAGGGCAATTTGATATAGTATAAGTGCTATGTTGAAAGAAGCTTTGATTGTTGGAGGTATTGGAGGTTTATTAATGAGCGCATGTGATTCTGCGCCATTACCTGCAAAAACGGCACCTGTTCCACCGACCGCTACATTACGAGCGCCAGGTGTGCCAATGCTTAGGACACCAACTCCTGAAAAAATGAAACCAAGCCCCGTTGTAATAGCAATTTGCCCGGACCCCTTAGACAGTAATGGACAAAGAGTAATATTTGTTATTTTTAAAAAAGCAACAAAACCAAATGGCGAACGAGAAATACAATTGGAGCTTAAACCATATTCAGGATCGGACCAAACACGTGTTAAACCAGGGGAAAGGCTTGTAGTTCCAGGTTATTCACCAACAGGACAAGATGGTTTTATATTTCCCATTGGAAAAGTAACCGAGAAAGCAACCGGTAAAGAAACAATTCATTTCTTAGATTTAGGTCTGTGTGTGACTCCTGATATCAAAGCATTTAGTACATTTTTTGAAGACGTTATGCCTCAGGATATCCGACCTGAACAGCAAGCATCTTTCAATGGAAAAGATTGGAAGTTTGGACCGGAAGCTAAAGCACGAGCACAGAGAATGCTTAACCCTAATAGAGGCATGAAGACTACAACGCATATAAAAGGAAACACTGGATCTGTTTTTAGACGAGGATAACTCTCTTTCAGCGAACTATTTCAATCACTCTATCAACCTCCTCCGGCGAAGATGCGGTAGTGATTTCTCCCGACCTTCCAATTGCGGGGAGTTTGGAAGTTCCTACAATTTTATCTCCGTCAATCCAATACAAATCTAAATTTGAAACTGTGTTTTTGTTCCAAAATGTCCGCGTCTTTTTATCCGGAAATTGAAAAAGCATCCCGTCAAGTCCTCCAATATCTTCTTTATTCCGAACATACATGAGGCCCTTTTCCCACTTGGCAGGAGAGTCGGCAAGGAGAAGACGATAGTTTATAGTTCGTAGTTGGTAGTTTATAGTTTTGTATTCTTTGAGATTTAGAATTTGAGATTTGATTAGAGTTTGGGGTTTAGGGTTTAGGGTATTTTTATAAATACGTATAACCGGGTGATCAAACACCGTCCAGGTTTCCTCAGCCATTTCGTCTGGAAGATCAAAGAATGTTTTCCCTCCTATATTTATCTTGGGATATGATGAAAACTCGGCAACTTTTTCAAAACCTAAAGATCCTGAGAATAACCGGTTGTAATAACTATTTAAAATAGGATATTTTTCTTTTGGATGATTTGCAAAGATTCTTCTTGATGGGACAATTATGTAGTCGGCGGCCTCAATCAACTGGTCCAGTTGAACGGGCAGGTCAGGGTTTTCATCAAGGTCGTAGAAATTAAAGAAAGCGTATTGGTAATTTGTAGGGACAGGTTTAAAACCTGTCCGTACATCATTTGGAGATTGGATGGGAATGTCCACGACGTTGGCTGTTTCGGAGAGGATTTTTGAGCCAGTTGGGATGTTCTGATAAATCCATTGCGAAGCCTCAAACCTGATATCTTGATTTTGGTAGATGGAGAGATAAACAAAGCCGGGGATAATAATAATTATAATTATTATAATTTTTATAATAGTTATAAATCTATCAAATATTTTATGGAGAAAAAGAACCGCAAACACTGACATAATCGGCAAAACAGGTGCCATGAAACGGCTCCATTTTGCGAACATGAAAGAGGTTGGTATAAAGTAAACAAGCAGGGCAAAACGGAGTAAGTTTATATATTTATTTTTCCATGAGAGAAGGAAAAATCCGAGAATAGCAAGTATGTATTGAGGCCACCCCAATGCATAGGGGAATATTTTTGTAAGTTGAAAAATGACGGGGATGGATCCAACGAACTGACGGGTATAGAACGCCACATAGCTCCCCAGTGCAACTGACGACTCGTAACGTATTGAAGAAATGAAATCAGGGAAAGAGATAATGTTGTGAGGAGAGAAAATTATTGAGACAATAAAAACAAGAATAAAAAATCTGACAATGCTAAAGATAAAATATGACATTGCTTTGATGTATTTTTTTTGACTCAATGGGAACCCTTCCCTCGAAAGAGTCGAGGGACTCCCAACTCGCAAAAAAAACACATCATACGCAATTGCAAAAATCGGTACTGCCAAAAAAATAATCGATGAGACTTTGGTGGCGATGGCGAGACCGGAGAAGAGAGAGAGAAGTAAGTAGGGTTTAGGGTCTAGGGTATAGAGAATGTTTATAACCTTGAAGGAAAAGTAAATATTCAATGAATAAAATAACATCAAAAATGACTCGGTGGTGCCAAAGTGGGAGAATTGGATGAAATAAGGAGAAAAAGCCAGTATAAGTAAATTTGAAATTTGAAATTTAAAATTTTTAATCAATTTGATATTGAATTCAAATTTAAAATTTCTAATTAAAAATTGAAGAATGCGAAGCAATACAATCGCATTCAAGAAAGATGCCACTGCCGAGATGATTCTCAATGCCATTGCCGCCTCATCAAATCCAATCGGAGCGTTCACATTTGCAAAGAAGTGATTTACCTGTATGCCAAAGTAGGCAAGATAGAGTGGAAATTGCCCATAGGCGAAGAAGTGAGGATTGAGACAATTTGAAATTTGAAATTTGAAATTTGAAATTTCGCATTGTAACTGTTGAATTGCGCTTACCATATTCCGCTCGTCAGGATGCATGGGGTAGGGCAAACCCCAATTAAGACCAACAAAACGGGTATAAAAAAGAATACAAATAAGGAGCAAAAAAATCACTTTTTTATACATGGATACATTATATATCGTTTGACAATTGTGAGATGACACATTATCATTAGGTCGTTGTTAAATAGAGATGGCAGTGGTCAAAATAAAAGAATATTATGTTGATGTTGAAGTCATTAATTAATATATACCCGCTTTAGAGCGGGTTTTTTTATTATGCTTAATATCTCAAAACTGAAAAGAGAGGAGTCGTTGAAAGATAAATGCGGGGTGTTTGGTATCTATGGAAAAAATGAAGATGTTGCACGGATAAGTTATTTTGGGCTCTATAGTGTACAGCACCGGGGTCAAGAAGGGGCGGGATTGGCAGTATCTAATGGAAAAAAAATAAAAACAATTAAGGGTTTGGGCCTGGTTCCCTCTGTTTTTACTGAAAAGGATATTGCGTCATTAAAAGGATATATTGCAATAGGACATACCCGCTATTCTACAACGGGAGGAAATACAAAAAATAATCTGCAACCCGTTCTTATTCGTTTCAAAAATGAAGATATAGTTATTGCTCATAATGGAAATATTATCAACGCAGGTCGGCTTATAAAAACACTTCCTCCCAATACACCATTAAGCTCAACAACTGATACTGAAGTCATGGGATGGGTAATTTGCAACGCGAAAGGAAGATCATGGGAAGAAAAAATTATGAACTCCATGTCGAAGTTTGAAGGGGCCTTCAGTATCGTTGCGATGACAAAAACAAAATTAATTGCCTTTAGGGATTCCTATGGATTTCGACCTTTGGTATTAGGTAAATTAAATGGAGGATTTGTCATCTGCTCGGAAACATGCGCGCTGGATACTACCGGCGCCACCTATATTCGTGATATCCGTCCCGGAGAGGTTGTGTCAATTGATCAAAAGGGATTTCACGAAATAGGAATAATGAAGGAAGGGAGGAAAGCATTTTGTCTTTTTGAATATGTTTACCTTGCGCGCCCGGACAGCATCTTAAATGATGAACTCGTTCACCAAGTTCGACAGAGATCTGGTGAATTATTAGCGTATGAAGCACCCACAGGAGCCGATTTGGTTGTTGCGATTCCTGATTCCGGTACTTCCGCGGCAATTGGCTATTCAAAGGCTTCAGGCATTCCGTTTGGGGAAATACTCATAAAAAATCGCTATATTGGACGAACATTTATACAGCCAGAGCAGAGAATTCGGGATATGGGGGTGAAAATAAAATTTAATCCTCTTCGAAAAATAGTGAAAGGAAAACGTATCATCATCGTCGATGATTCGATAGTCCGAGGGACGACCATAAAGCATATCATTTCACTACTTCGGAAAAGCGGCGCAAAAGAAATACATATAAGAGTCTGTTCACCTCCCATAAAAAATCCCTGTTATTTTGGAGTCGATACACCAAACAAGGACCATTTAATTGCATCTGCAAAAACAGTCGATCAGATAAAGAAATATATCAATGCTGACTCACTAGCTTATTTAAGCCTTTCTGGACTGGAGCGGGCCTCACGTCAGAAAAAAAACACCCTCTGTAGTGCTTGTTTTACCGGGAAATACCCCCTACCAGTCGATACACAGTTCACCAAAAATATATTAGAGAAAAGTAATATATGTTAAAACTCGCAGTTCTCATATCTAACGCGGGGAGCGGTACGAATTTACAGGCGATTATTGATGCCATTGAAAGCAAACGGTTAAAAGCAACCATATCTATCGTCATCAGTTCCGATGAGGATGCATTCGGATTGAAAAGAGCAAAAAAACATCACCTCCAGTCGTTAGTAGTGGATAAAAAAGAGAATTTAACACATTTACTCGAAAAAAAATATCATGTTGATTACCTAGTATTAGCAGGTTGGAAATGGATTATTCCTAATATCATGATTGACACATTTTCCCATAGAATCCTTAATTTGCATCCTGGCCTTATTCCTGATTCGATGGACGGGGTTGTCCCTAATCCCGATGGCACGAAGGGATTGTGGAATAGGGGAAAGTTGACAGATGACGCGATTCAAAACTTTCTTGATACAAAAGCTACCTATGCGGGCTCGACCGTTCATTTTCTCTCAAACAAATTTGATTTCGGTCCAATATTGAAGCGTTGTTTTGAAAAAATTAATAAGAATGATACGGTTGATACTCTTTATTCGCGATTGAAGAAAAAAGAAAATCAAATATATGTTGAAACATTGATACATTTGTCTCAATCATACTTATGAATATTCTCATCATAGGAGGCGGAGGAAGGGAGCATGCGTTGGGTTGGAAATTAAAACAATCTCCGCACGTGACAAAATTATTTTTTGCCCCGGGTAACGGAGGGACAGCACAGTTGGGAGAGAATGTACCCATTAAGGCAACCGATATTCAAGCTCTTCTCTTTTTTGCAAAACAAAAACATATCAATCTTACCGTTGTTGGTCCAGATGATCCTTTAGCATTGGGAATTGTAGATGAGTTTCAGAAATATAATCTTAACGTCTTTGGTCCAACGAAAAAAGCTGCAAAACTTGAATGGTCAAAAGTGTTTGCCAAACAGTTTATGAGCGAGGAGAATATTCCCACAGCAACATACCGCAGTTTTAATACGATTCATGAAGCAAAAAAATATATAAGGACCCATTCGTTCCCCGTGGTAATCAAAGCGAGTGGATTGGCGCTTGGAAAAGGGGTAATTATTGCACAGACAAAAAAGGAAGCGAACAAAATACTTGATGATATTATGGTAAAAAAAATTTTTGGCGAGGCGGGAAAAGAAGTAGTGATAGAGGAATATTTAACCGGAAATGAAATTTCAATTCATGTGATAACCGATGGAAAAACATATAGCATATTTCCTTCCTCAAAAGATCATAAGCCAATATATGATAACGATAAAGGGCCAAATACCGGAGGTATGGGAACAATTGCTCCAGTTCCTTTCGTCAACAAAACATTAATGAAGGAAATAGAAGAAATAATAGTGATACCAACTCTCAAAGGCATGCAACGAAGAGGGATACCATTCGTTGGTTGTTTATATCCCGGACTCATGATTACAAAGGAGGGACCAAAAGTGATCGAATTTAATGTTCGATTTGGCGATCCTGAGATCCAATCGTATATGCACCTTCTGAAAACAGATCTATTTACTATATTCATGGCCTGTGTCAAAGGGACATTGAAGCGAGTAAGGATTGTATGGGCAAAGAAAGGGGCTTGTTGTATCGTGCTTGCCTCAGCAGGCTATCCGGGGAGTTATCCCAAGGGAGTACCCATAGAAGGATTGTCACAAAAACAAAAAAAAGACGTCTCTATTTTTCACGCAGGCACTGCGTCAAAAGACGGCATGATTATAACAAGTGGAGGACGAGTGCTTGGAGTCACCGCAAGCGGAAAAAATATGAAACAGGCATTACAAAAAGCCTATGCTGTCATAGGTAATAAAGGTATTTCCTTTAAAGGCATGCAGTATAGGAAGGATATTGGGAGACCAAAATTTATTTTAACATAGCTATAATTATGAACTATTTATTAGGTTTTGATTTTGATGGAACAATTGCACAAACTTTTGAGAAAAGCCCTAAGGGTATTGGAGTAACGGAAGCATATAGATTAGCTATTAGTGATATCTTCGGCCCGGAAGTATTGGCTATTTACGATACTCAAGGAGGATTAAAAAATAGTGCTCCTAGCGAATTAATCCATAGTTTAATGGGTGAGGGAGGGAATGAGTTATTAGTAAGAAATGCAGAACAATTTTTTAATACCCATAAAGAAGAGTTAATTAACCTGGTCCCAGAGGGGAAAGGTGTTCCTTTGGAATGGACACCTGCGCAACAGGAAAAAATAATGGGAGAATTACTTGTCCGACAAAAGCTTCACTACTTAATGGACGAAATTGGAACTCAGTATTCTGATGGTTCTTGTTGGCCCCGCCCCTGCAAAAATTTTGCAGAATGTTGGCAGACAATTCAGGAGTTAAAGAGACAAGGCATTCCTATAAATACAGCCGTTATCTCTTCAGGACATGATTTATTTATTAATAAAGTATTTGATATTTGGGGCTTACCACATCCAGATATTTTGGTAACAGAAGATGATATTCGAGGTCGGACATATCCAAAAGAACTTGAGAGAAGGACTAAACCGGGAGAACTTCAGCTTGCTTTAGCTCATGAAGAATGGTTAAGAAGACAACATTTGACTGGAATGGATTTCAATATGGGAATAGCAAGAGAAACAAGGAAAGGTATGATTTATTTTGGCGATGATGAAAAAAAAGATGGAAATTTAGCCTTAGGAGCCAGCATTCCTTTTGGTTTATTTAATCCTGATGAGAGGCCAGTGGTGGGATTACCACAGAACAGTTTTGTTTTTAAAGATTATAGAGATATCGCAACTGGTTTAATGGGGGGACAATCGCTATTAAGAGAAGGAAAGCCAATCGGCGATCTTTTCCTCAATAGAATTTCGGGAAGGGAAACAATAGGAGGAAAGATAGGATAAAGAACAATAATAAACATAATATGATCAAAGCGGTAATTTTTGATTTTGATGGAGTCATAATGGACAGTGAACCGTTAAATGATATTTTTTTTCCAAGACATCTGAAGAGAATGGGGATAGATCTTTCCGCAGATTATATTAAACAATTTAAAGGGACATCAAGCAAAACGCAATGGTCATATATTATTAAAAAGTATCATCTCACCAGGCCAATAAATGAATTGATTGCCGAGTCCAGTAGAGATTATCTTGCATTTATTAAATCAATTCCGGATATAAAACCAATCACAGGTGTGAGAGAGTTGCTCGCATTATTATCTCAATCTAAAGTAAAAATTGCGCTTGCTTCGTCAGCTTCAAAAAAAAGAATACATACCATTTTAGATATGTTTAACATAACTCACTATTTTTCAGTTATTACAAGTACACATGATGTTGAACATAGTAAACCAAACCCTGAAATATTTTTAATTACAGCCAAAAAATTAAATATTAATCCTGAGAACTGTCTTGTGATAGAAGATTCCACACATGGAGTATCAGCGGCTAAAAATGCCGGCATGAAGTGTATCGGATTTGCCAATATTCCATATAATACCCAAGATTTATCAAAAGCCGATATAATAGTTCATTCGATAGGAGAAATTAATTGGTCGGTAATTAATAATTTGAAATAAATTGTTTCTATGGCTACTCGGATTGAAATTATTTCCAAAATACCCGATACCCGTGCGGGAGTCAGAAAAAAAGCATTGGGACTACCGGTTACCATAGTCGATGTCTATTCCATAGACAAAAAATTCACTGCCTTACAATTGGGACGCATCTCATCTATATTGACAAATCCGGTCGCACAAAAAGTAAGTATCAATGTACCGGTTTCGCCATCGCAATTCTCGTGGGCAATTGAGATAGGCTTCTTACCCGGAGTGACAGACAATGTTGCCAATACCGCAACCGAGTCGATAGAAGATTTATTGAAAGTGACGTTCAAAGATGGAGAACATGTTTACACCTCCCAGATTACTTTTATCGAAGGTGATGTTACCAAAGAAAAGGTTGTCCAAATAGCTAATAGTCTTTACAATCCCGTTATTCAACGGGCTAACATCAAAAGTTTTTCGCAATACAAAAAGGATAAAGGCATGGGTCATGTGATACCAAAAGTCAAACTTACACAATCCCGCAGTGTAGATGAAGTAAACCTGAATGTCAGTGATCAGGAGTTAATCGATGTAGGTAAGAAAGGCATTAAAAACAGCGATGGTACGACCCGAGGACCGCTTGCTTTGGATCTGGCATATATGAAGACCATCAAGGCATACTTTCATAAACTGGGTCGCAACCCGACCGATATTGAGCTGGAATCGATTGCCCAAACCTGGTCGGAGCATTGTAAACACACTATTTTTGCGGATCCGATGGATGAAATTAAGAACGGATTATTCAAAACATATATTAAAGCGGCTACAGATAAAATCAGAAAGAAAAAAGGCGAAAAAGATTTTTGTTATTCGGTATTTACCGATAATTCCGGTGCAATAGAGTTTGATGAGAACTATTTAATCACCGATAAAGCAGAGACCCACAACAGTCCGTCGGCCTTAGATCCGTTTGGAGGTTCCATCACTGGTATCGTAGGAGTGAACCGCGACTCCATCGGTTTTGGCATGGGGGCAAAACCCATCATCAACCGGTACGGTTTTTGTTTTGCCGATCCCCTCGATACCGCGCCTTTGTATAAAGGTAAAGATTTTACTCAAAAAATGCTGGAACCGAAACGGATTATGCTTGGAGTCATCGAAGGGGTAAACTCCGGTGGCAACTGCTCGGGTATCCCAAGTCCCCAGGGATTTTTGGTTTTTGACAAACGGTATAAAGGTAAACCACTTGTTTTCGTAGGTACGGTGGGACTTATCCCTAAAAAAATTAAAGGAAAAAATACGGTGACTAAAAGTGCTCAACCCGGTGACTATATTGTTATGGTAGGTGGACGGGTCGGTCAGGATGGGATCCATGGGGCCACATTTTCCTCTGAGGCAATGGACTCGGGGAGTCCCGCGACGGCAGTACAAATTGGAGACCCCATTACCCAAAAAAAATTATCAGACGCTCTCATAAAAGAAGCGAGAGATTTGGGGCTCTACAACAGTATAACAGATAATGGAGCAGGAGGACTTTCTTGTTCAGTTGCCGAAATGGCTAAGGAATGCGGAGGATGTAAGGTTGAGCTTGAAAAGGTACCGTTAAAATATCCCGGACTTGCCCCCTGGCAAATTTGGATTTCCGAGTCGCAGGAGCGCATGACTTTGGCAGTACCAAAAAATAAATGGAAAAAATTTTATGATTTGATGAAAAGAAGAGGAGTCGAGACAAGTGCTATTGGAATATTTACAAAAGAGAAAAAATGTATTGTGCGGTATCACAGCAAGGTAATTATGGATGTGGATATGCAATTCCTCCATGACGGTTTGCCCCAACGTCCTATGCGGACAACCTATATTCAATCTGTTTTCCCCGAGCCATCCATTATTCAACCAAAAGATATGACGGAAACGATGCACAAGATGTTAGAGAGGCTCAACATTGCCAGTTTCGAATTCATCTCCATGCAGTATGATCATGAGGTGCAGGGCACTTCCGTATTAAAGCCTTTACAAGGAAAAGGAAGAGTTAACGCCGATGCCACGGTCTCCCGACCGGTATTATCTTCTCAAAAAGGGGTCGTGATTTCTCAAGGAATTAATCCCACGTATAGTGATATCGATACCTATCACATGGCATCATGCGCAATTGATACAGCTATACGAAACGCGGTAGCGACTGGTGCCAATATTGAGTATCTGGCGCTTTTGGACAATTTTTGTTGGTGCAGTCCGCAGGATCCGCAAAGACTGGGAGAGTTAAAACGAAGTGTACAGGCATGTCATGATTATGCCGTGGCCTATGGCACACCTCTTATTTCCGGTAAAGACAGCATGTTTAATGATTTCAAAGGTTACGATGAAAAAGGAAAGCCAATCAAAATCTCTATTCCCCCCACGCTTCTTATATCCTCAATTGGCGTAATTCCGGATATAAACAAAACAATCTCACTTGATCTCAAATTTTTCGGAGATCTCATCTATCTGTTGGGGGACACGTACGAAGAGCTGGGGGGATCTGAATATTTCGGTATGTTAGGGTATATAGGGAATTCAGTTCCTCACGTGGATGCCCAAAAAAATATGACGTTATATAAGAAGTTTTATCAATGTATTCAAAATGACCTTCTTGCCTCCTCCCTGAGCGTGGGACGTGGCGGACTGGGTGTTGCACTAGCCAAAACTGCGATGGGTGGCATGTTAGGGATTGATGTTTCACTCAAAAACCTCAAGGGCTCAGTCAAAAGAAATGATGATGCGTTATTTTCTGAGAGTCAGGGCCGGATCATTGTCAGTATCAATCCTCATAATAAAAAAATATTTGAGAAAATAATGCAACATGTATCCTTAACTTTACTCGGAACAGTCACAGACGATGGGATGTTTATTATTCGTGATCATGACAACGCGATGCTTGTTAAAACAGATGTAGAGAAATTATTAATATCATATAAATCAACATTCAAACATTATTAAACATATGATCAAACCAAAAGTTCTCGTGATGTCAGGGTACGGTCTCAACTGTGAAGAAGAAACAAAGTTTGCATTTGATAAAGCAGGCGGGATTGCTGATATTGTTCATATCAATGACCTGATTGATGGTATAAAAAAATTGAGTGATTACCAGGTATTAAGTTTTCCGGGAGGATTTGCTTATGGGGATGATACGGGGTCGGGAAATGGCTATGCCAATAAAGTGAGAAATCACCTGTGGGAAAAAGTCACCCGCTTCGTCGCCCAGGATAAACTGGTCATCGGCATCTGCAACGGATTCCAAATTCTCGCTCGTTTAGGCTTATTGCCGGTAACAATCGCCCTGACCAATAATGACTCTGCCCGCTACACGGTTCGCTGGGTTGACATGAAGGTAGAGAATAAATCTCCCTGGTTATGGGGAATTGACACCATTTCTTTGCCCATCGCCCATGGGGAAGGCAAATTGTTTGTAGATGATAAAACACTTTCCACATTACGAAAAAAGAACCTCGTGGCCTTACGTTATATAAAAGGGGAGATATGCGATTATCAGCATTTGCCGGCTAATCCCAATGGATCACGGGAAGATATTGCGGGAATAACTGATGAAAGTGGAAAGATTTTTGGTCTGATGCCGCATCCCGAACGGGCACTCTTTTTTACTCATCTTCCTCAATGGTCTTATCTTAAAGAGAAATTAATACGGGAAGGAAAAAATATTCCAGATAGAGGTCCAGGGCTTGCCATTTTTAAAAATGCAGTTCGATATTTCCTATGAGTAAACAACCCGAAAGCTACGCATTATTGAGCGTCTATGACAAGAGGGGAATCGTTGAATTTGCTCAGATGCTTCATAAGTTGGGTATAAAAATTATCTCAACCGGAGGAACAGCCCAGGAGCTCATAAAACATAAGATACCGGTGATCCCCATAAGCAAAATTACCAGAGAACCGGAGAGCTTTGACGGGCGCATGAAAACGATCAGCTTTCAGATTGAGTCCGGCATCCTGTTTGATAGGTCAATTCCGGATCATGTTGCTCAGGCGAAAACACTGGGAATAAAACCAATAGACATAGTGGTATGCAACTTATATCCTTTTGAAAAAAAGAACGTTGTTGAAAATATCGATGTGGGAGGGCCAACCATGATACGTGCCGCCGCGAAAAACTTTCAACATGTATTAGTTGTTATTGATCCGGCAGATTATGTGATGATAGGCACGGCACTATCTGATAATATCATCACCAAGCAGTTGAGACAAAAGCTCGCGGCCAAAGCATTTGCTCATATCTCACTTTACGATTCATTGATCGCCCAATTTTTTAATAAGGAATTATTTCCCCAAGAAATAACGCTTCCTCTCAGAAAGTTACAAGACTTACGCTATGGAGAAAATCCTCATCAAAAAGCGGCTTTATACCTTTACCCACATATTAGTTCTCCCTTCAAGAATATGGTAAAGAAATGGGGGAGAGATCTTTCCCTTGTCAATGTTTCGGATATCAATGCCGGAATAGAAGTGGTACAGCTCTTCAAGGAGCCAGCCGCGGTTGTTATAAAACACAATTCACCTTGTGGTATAGCGCTCGGTAGCTCGATTTCTCAAGCACTTGCGCGAGCAATTGAGTCCGACCCCCAGTCGGCATTTGGTGGTGTCATCGTGCTGAATAAATCAATTGATATAAAATCGGCCCATATTATTGGGAAATTTAAAAGTGAAATCAAGGGAAATATTGATATTTTCGCCGCCCCCCATATAGATCAATTTGCGGTACAATATTTGATGCAGGTGCGCAAGAATATGGGTATTTATACGTTTGGTAATACATGCATGTCCGAACAAATAAATATTAAATGGGTACAAGGAGGTCTCATTCTGCAAACAGCGGATGTGGGAATAGAGGAAAGTTTTAATTCGTGGCGTGTGGTAACACAAGTAAAACCATCAAAAAAACAATTGGAGCAGATGAAAATAGCTTGGAAATTTATTACGCGGATTCGATCCAATTCCACCATTATTGTAGATGAAAAACTTCCCATGATTCGGGGTATTGGTTCGGGTCAAACATCACGTGTTGCCGCTACCCAGATAGCACTCAATCAGGCATCAAAGTACTTAAAAGGAAGTATTTTAGCAAGCGATAGCTTTTTTCCTTTTGATGATTCGGTAAAGTTGGCGGCCAGTCGCGGAGTAGGGGCTATCGTCCAACAGGGAGGGTCAATTCGAGATGAAGATTCGATTAAAGCCGCGGATCAAGCCCATATTCCCATGGTCTTTACCGGCAGGCGAGCATTTTGGCATTAACTATCTATGACAAAACAACACGATCTAGACTTTTCGACTTATATTTCTCCCTTTACCTGGAGGTACGCATCACAAGAGATGAGGCATATTTTTTCCGAGGAGCATAAATATGAATTATGGAGAAAAATATGGGTTTCGCTTGCGATGGCGCAACATTCCGTTGGTCTTGTTTCAAAAGAGGAGATAGATGATCTGAAAAAAAATGAACACAATATAGATATTACCCGAATTCTTGAAATAGAAAAGGAAACGAAACATGACGTAGTGGCCGCAATAAAAGAGTTCTCTGAAAAAGCCAAGATAGGCGGGGGGAAAATCCACTTGGGTGCAACAAGTATGGACGTGGTAGATAATGCGGACATGTTAAAAATCCAGGAAGCACTGAAACTTGTCAAACTCAAAGCGCAAATTATATTAAGGCTTTTTGCACAACTTATCGAAAAATACGCTTCATTTCCTTGCATTGGTTATACCCATCTGCAACCGGCTGAACCGACCACCGTCGGATACCGGTTAGCCTTTTACGCGCAAGATATTCTTGGAGCATTGAAACAATTACAGTTTGTCCAAAACGAGATACGGGGAAAAGGAATGAAGGGGGCGGTTGGGACATCTGCAAGCTATAAAGCGTTATTGGCTGACAAAAAAAGCAGTGTCGATGAGCTTGAAGCACAAGTGATGGATAGGTTAGGACTGAAAGCGGTCTTAATATCAACTCAAGTTTATCCTCGTCAATTTGATTATATGGCCCTCTCCGTACTTGCGTCTCTTTCCTCATCTTTGTCAAAATTTGCGGGAGATCTTCGTATTCTCCAGTCACCCAATATCGGTGAGTGGTTTGAACCGTTCGGAAAGAAACAAGTGGGATCATCGGCAATGCCCTTCAAAAAAAACCCCATTAACGCAGAGAATATTTGTTCATTAGGCCGTTACGTTGCAAAACTACCGGAGATCGCTCTTGAAAATGCCACCCTATCTTATCTAGAGCGGACTCTGGACGACTCAGCAAACAAGAGACTTATCATTCCCGAGGGATTTTTGGCGATAGATCATATGCTTATTACAGCGGAAAAAATTATAAAAGGCTTAGTTATCAATAAAAAACGAATTACCGCGAATCTACAGCTGTACGCTCCATTTGCCGCAACTGAGTCAATACTTATGGCAACGGTAAAAAAGGGAGCAAATCGTCAAGAAATGCATGAAGTTCTGCGGGAAATTTCCATGGAGGCATGGAGCGCAATTCAGACAGGAAAACAAAACCCTCTCTATAACCTTGTGTGTACAAACGTAAAAATCACTCATTACCTCACAAAAAAAGATATAAAAGAATCCCTTGATGTGGGGCATCATATAGGAAATGCTCCGGAGCGGGCTTTACAGTTAGTAAAACAGATAAAATCATTCGTATGAAAATTTCCGGAAAGGAGTTGGCGGGCGAAGTATATGAAGATATACAAAAAAAACTTGCAATATTGAAAAGAAACAAGATTATTCCCCAGCTTATCATTGCTAAATCAAGTAATATTGACGCCGTCAACAACTACATCGGTCAAAAAGTAAAAAAAGGGGAGAAAGTAGGCATAAAGGTAGAGGTTATTGAATTAGGTGATCATGATTACAGGCATAAGATGAAAATAAAAGAAAGGATCCTTCAAATAAATAAATCACCAAAAAATCATGGCATAATTTTTCAGAAACCAAGTAATATCCACATTGATGAAGAGATAGAGTCACTTATTGATACAAATAAAGACGTGGATGGTTTTTTATGCATGTCCGCCCATAAACCTCCCGTATATCGAGGGGTGATGAGAGTTTTGGAAAAAATTTCTAATCTGAAAGAAAAAAAACTTATTTCTTACTTAAAAAAGAAAAAAATAGCTTTAATCGGCAGGGGAAAAACAGGCGGGCAGACCGTTATCTCGGGTCTGAAGACAGATGGATTTAATGTAGGTCAATTACGCATTATTGATAGTAAAACTCCGAAGAATACGATAAAGGAGTATATCACTGAGGCAGATATTATCATTTCCGCGGTAGGGAAATCAAATCCCGTCGACTTCACCTTATTTTCAAAAAAGGCCATACTCATCGATATAGGCGTTCATTTTGACCAGCAAAATAAAATAAAAGGTGATTATAATGAGGAGGATATCAAAGAACAAGTCGGGTATTATACAACGACACCAGGAGGAATAGGCGTTCTGACGGTCGCATATTTAATGGATAATGTAGTAAACGCGGCGATGAATACCATTATAAATTAATATTTTTTTTATGAAAGATACACAAGTTGTGATAGTGATGGGTTCGGATTCGGATCTCCCTATTATGAAGGACGCAATCGAGGTCATGGAGAAATTTGATATTGGCTATGAAGTATTGATGTTATCCGCACACCGTAGTCCGGAGGCGACCACACGATTGGCAAAGGAGGCACTTGATCGAGGTATTAAGGTAATTATTGCGGCGGCAGGGGGTGCGGCTCATCTGGCAGGAGTCATAGCCGCACATACCATACTTCCGGTCATTGGAGTTCCCATAAAGACTTCAACGTTAAGCGGTATCGATTCATTATATTCTATAGTTCAAATGCCCCCGGGAGTACCGGTTGCGACGGTTGGCATAAATGCGGCCAAAAACGCCGGTTTACTTGCGGTCGAAATATTGGCAGTGGAAAATAAAGATTTACAAAAAAAACTTGTCTCCAATAAAAAAATACAAAGTGATAATGTGGTTAGTAAGTCAGACAAACTACAAAAAATTGGCTATAAAGAATATTTAAAAGTTATGGAGAAAAAATAACCATGATTCAATCCCAATCAATATTAAAATCTCTCCCCCATGTTTTAAAAACAATCAATATCCCTTCTTTAGGAAAAAAGATACAAGGAAAGGTACGTGATTTTTATATCAAAGGAGATAAACGCATCCTGGTGACCACCGATCGTCAATCGGCGTTTGATGTCATCCTAGGTTGTATTCCCTATAAAGGTTCGGTACTCAATATACTCTCAGCGTTCTGGTTTAATAAAACAAAACATATTGTCCCCAATCATATGATTGCGATGCCCGACCCTAATGTTCTTATTGGGAAAAATTGCGAGCCGATTCCTGTTGAAATGGTGGTCCGAGGCTATATTTCAGGTGTGACCAATACTTCCATATGGGGTTCGTATCAGAAAGGTGAAAGGGTCATTTACGGGCTTTCATTTCCGGATGGTTTGAAAAAAAACCAAAAACTCCCCACACCCGTGATCACTCCAACCACTCACGGCGGAGGAAAGGGCGGACATGATGAACGATTGACGAAAGAACAAATAATAGAAAGAAAGATTGTGGAAAAAAAATTATATGAACAAATGGAAAAGGCGGCTCTTGCATTATTTGACTTTGGCAGTAAACTCTGTCAAAAAAAAGGATTGATCCTCGTAGATACCAAATACGAGTTTGGGCTCTATAAAGGGAAGTTAACGCTTATTGATGAGATTCATACCCCCGATTCTTCCCGTTTCTGGATAGGGAAAACTTATATATCTCATTTCAAAAAGGGATTAGAGCCGGAAAATTTTGACAAAGAATTCTTAAGACTATGGTATGCAAAAAGAGGGTATAAAGGTGATGGGAAACCGCCCGAAATGGCAAAACAACTCATCGTCGATTTAGCCAAACGATACATTGCCGTGTATGAAAAAATCACGGGAAAAAAATTTCAAGCTTATCAGTATCCGATAGAGGAGAGGATAAAAAAAGCAATTTCGTATTATGAAAAGTAAAAAAATAACATATGCACAAGTCGGGGATAATTATGATACAAAGGACCCCATAAAAAAATTGGCACAGGTTGCGGCCAGTCAGACCGGCATACATTTGAAAAAACACGGTTTTGAAGAAATAAAAGATAGTCGAGGGGAATCGGCGTATGTCTGGAAACAGGGGAACATTCTCATGGCGTCAGTGGTTGAAGGTCTTGGAACAAAGAATTTAGTTGCTGACGATATGAGAAAAGTGACGGGAAAAACATATTATGACATTATTGCGCATGACACTGTTGCAACCATCATTAATGATTTGATTACCGTCGGTGCTTGTCCATTAACAATTCATGCGTACTGGGCGATTGAGAGCAATGATTGGCTCCAAGACAAAGAACGAATGACGGATTTTATCAATGGCTGGAAGAGTGCTTGTGACATGGCAAAAGTATCATGGGGAGGAGGGGAAACCCCAACTCTCAAGGGGATTGTTGTTCCGGGAACAGTAGATTTAGGAGGATCAGCAATAGGGATAATAAAAGACAAAAAAAATTTAGTAACAGATATTAAATTAAAGGAAGGTGATCGTATTATTTTACTTAAGAGTAATGGCATTAATGCTAACGGTTTGTCACTTGCTCGCGCGGTTGCAAAGGGACTAAAAAAAGGATACGCGACTAAGATTTCTGGAGATAAAACTTATGGTGACGCTATTCTCACGAAAACTCATATTTATGCCAAGTTAATTCAAGATTTACAAAAAAACAATATTGACATTCACTATATTTCCAACATTACCGGCCATGGATTACGGAAAATCATGCGCGCAAGACAAGATTTTAGTTATGTAATTGAAAAAATATTTGATCCTCAGGAATTGTTCCTATTTATCCAAAAACAGGCGCATCTGTCCGATTATGAAATGTATCAAACATTCAATATGGGAATGGATTATGCGTTGTTTTTACCAAATAAAGATGTAAAGAAAGCCCTAGAAGTGATTACGAACAATGGTTTTGAAGGTCTTGACGCGGGATATGTAGAAAAAGGAAAAAAACAGGTAGTGATTCAACCCAAACAATTACGGTATCACGCGGAGACTCTTGATTTACGATAGAATCCCTTGCAATTTGTGGCTTGTCAGGGTATCATATACGGATAGAATCTATTATGAAATACGAACTTACCTTTCTTCTGAACGAAGAAAAAGAATTGGCAGTCATTAAAACCCTTTTTAAAAGTCTGGATGTGAAGCTCCTTGAGGAGTCCACGTGGGGAAAAAAGAATCTCATTTATCCCATCAATAAGATAACATCAGCCCAGTTTTACCATTGGAAAATAGAGGCAGAAAAAACTCAAGTATCAGAACTCCGCAAGAAGCTCAACTATAACGAAAATCTTATACGCTTTTTATTACTTGTTTCTGAATAGTCTGGTATGGCAAGCAGATCGCTTAACCGTGTGATTCTCATCGGCAATCTCACCCGAGATCCGGAGTTGAAGTATACGCCCAACGGCACCGCCGTATGTACGTTTGGAGTTGCCACAAACAGGAGTTGGACCACGCAGGATGGACAGATAAAAGAGGACACACAGTTTCACCGCATCGTCGCCTGGCAAAAGCTAGCTGAGCTTTGCGGAAAACTTTTGACAAAAGGAAGAAAGATATATTTGGAAGGACGCATCACCTACCGCAGTTTCGTGGGAAAAGACGGACAACAACGCACGATTGCCGAGATAGTCATGGATGATTTCATTGTTTTTGGTGATGGGAAGAGACCAATCCCTGGAGAAGCCGTTGCAAACGGGACAGCACCCGTTGCACCAACTCAGCCGAGCACCGAAGAAGTTGCGCCAACTGTCACCCCAACCGAATCAAAGCAGAATGAGACAGTGAATCCGGAAGATATACCTTTTTAATTTGAAATTTAAAATTTAAAATTTTTAAGTATGACCAAATGTTTTTTTTGCCAGTATAAAGCAACCCCCAGTTACAAGGAGGTTGAAAATCTTGACAAATTCCTATCACCCCGAAAAAAGATCATAAACCGTGAACTGTCAGGCGTCTGTTCAAAACACCAAAGAGTACTGACAAAGCATATCAAATATGCCCGCTTCCTTTCCCTTCTTCCCTATGTCTCATATCAAGGGATGAGATAAGAAGTGTATAATTAGTACATGATCCTCACCATTCCTCTCCCTGAGCGGGGAAAGCCCCTTATCAAAGTCGGACAGCGCGTTGATTGTAACACCCCTTTATATGAGGAAAAAATTCATAAAGAAGAAAAAGTATTTATAAGTCAAAAAATAGGAGTATCTCCCAAAAAAATATTTCACCATCTCAAAAAATTGGTGGGGGACACCATTCAGACGGGTGACCTCCTGGCTGAAAATAAATCGTTTATGACGGGACGTCGCTATACGAGCGAACACACCGGAATTCTCAAGGAGATTAATCATATCGACGGATCCATTCTCATCGAAGTATCAAGTGAAGATCGTGCTGTCAAAAAAGCCTTTTTTACCGGAGAAGCAGTGAAGATTGAAGACGGATCTTTGCAAATAAAAGTAGCATCAGCCAACGAATACGAAATTAAAAATGCTAAAGAAACGTATGGAGGGAAAGCGCTCTATGTAAAAAAAGAAGGTGATTCCTATGATGAGGATAAAGTTTCAGGGAATATAATAATTGCTGACACCATATCTGAATATAATCAGACAAAAATAGAGGCTTTGGGGGCGTTCGGATTTGCTACTCTCCATATTTTAAGTGAAACCACGAGCACCCCCGCGGTCCTTTTCAAACAGATTAAGGATTTTGAAGATGCCGTAAAACACCATCTTCCCTATTGCTTTATTGATAGCAAAACCAGTAAAATAGTCTTTTACCAATAATTTTCTCTATGTCCATTTCAAAAAAAATAACTAATACCTTATTGGCCCTTTCGGTTGCGATATTTCTCTTTGGCTCAGGATATAAACTGGGTGAATTTAAGACAACTAAAACTTCAAACAAAGTAACCAAAAGCGAAAATACGTTCAAAAATATTGACTTCACTCTTTTTTGGGATACGTGGAATAGTATCGAGGCAAAATACGTCGATCAAAAAAAAGTTGATAAAAAAAAGATGTATTATGGTGCGATTAAAGGGATGGTTGCCTCAGTTGAGGACCCCTACACTTTTTTCTTAACCCCGGATGAAAATAAACAGTCAAAGGACGATTTGGGGGGAAAGTTTGAAGGAATAGGAGCGCAGTTGGGATTGCAAGGTTCGCGTATCACGATAATTGCGCCCTTGAAAAATTCCCCGGCGGAAAACGCAGGAGTAAAGGCGGGGGATTTTATCAATAAAGTGGACGGCGCATCGACTAAGGGTTGGGTCCTTCCTCAGGCGGTATCTAAAATCCGCGGAAAAAAGGGAACAAGAGTGAAACTTACTTTGGAACGGGAGGGAAAAGAAATTAATATTGAAATAACGCGGGACACCATCAAAGTTGAGTCGGTCGAGGCGAAATTGAATGAAAAGAAACAGAATTGCGACACCATTTGTGATAATGTTGCCTACCTTAAATTAAATCAGTTTGGAGAAAATACGGTGGATGAGTGGGAGATAAAAGTGGGAGAAATAAAAGATGCCTGGGATAAAAAAACCATCAAAGGGATGGTTTTGGATCTTCGGGATAATCCGGGTGGTTATCTGGAGAGCTCTGTTTATCTGGCCGGGGAATTTTTGCCAAAAGGTAAATTGGTTGTTAAACAAGAATCAAAAGCGCTGGGGAACAAAGAATATATTGTTATGCGCACGGGAAGCCTGTTGGATATTCCTCTCGTCGTATTGGTGAATAAAGGGTCAGCATCTGCCGCTGAGATCTTATCAGGAGCATTACGTGACCATAAGAGAGCTAAGCTCATCGGTGAAAAGACCTTTGGAAAAGGATCGGTGCAAGAAGCTCTGGATATGCGAGATGGAGCAGGTCTGCATGTGACAGTAGCTAAATGGATTTTGCCAGGAGGAGACTGGATAAATCATAAAGGAATTGAACCGGATATCAAAAGCGAGATGAAACCATCCACGGGCAACACGCTTACCCGCGAGACCGATACCCAGCTTGATCAGGCGATTGAGGAAGTGATGAAATAGAACTAGAAAGTAAATAAGCTTAAGAAACTATAAAGAGATGACTTCTTTATCTCAATAAGTCCTCCTGTATCGGCCGCTACGTAGAGTTCACGAGGGACATTGATGGGAATAACCCAGAATAATTTTTCTGTTTTATCTGCTAGTATTTTATACTGCAGTTGTTTGTCCCGTACTTCAAGCAAAATATCACGCGGTGTACCCGTCTGATCAACCACCTTTAACTGCCGCATGATTGCCATGGCGTCTCCCGGCATAATGGATACCTTCATGGGCCCGCTTGGGGTATCAACTGCCAGAATATTGGTGGACGGATTTACAGAGAGAGACATGGTGGTCCGGGCTCTTGTATCATCCTGCTCTATGGTTAAGGCCCCGCTGTCTTGTTCATTCGATGACACGGTGACCGCCTGAACTCCTTTTTGAATAACAAACTCCTGTTGGGCTACAGCAAGAGTTCCTCCCTGCTTTTCTTCAAGGGTGATATTGAGATTTCCTGCAGGCTTCTCGGGAGTGTTTGGCAAGGGCGTTTCATTTTTTGGAATATTTATAGAAATAGTCTTTACATCTTCCCCTTTTAAAATACGGGTCACCGGTGCCGGTGGGCGGGTGTATGGGGATGCTGGATTTATCGTGGGTTGGGGCATTTCTATGACGATAGTCGATTTTTTACCTCGATATTGCTGAGGGATGGGGGTGGCCGTGGGGAGGGGGGTGGAAATGTCTTGTGGTGGTTCAGGAGGTTCGGTTGGAATAATGGAGGGTATAGGGGATAAAAAAGGCACTTCAGTTGGAGAATGAGGGATTAATGTTACGGTTGGCATCAATGTGGGTTTATTTGTTGGTCTCACTGTGGGTTTGACTGTTGGTTGTATCGTTGGAATGGGTGTGGCTGTTGGCATTTTTCTAGGAGTTGAGGTGGGAAGTGGAATAGTTGGGCTAATAAAGCGTGTTGGGTATGGGGTTAGGGACGGCCAAGGCGTAGGAGTTACGGTAGGAGTTGGGGTTGAAGTTGGGCGTGGGGTTGAAGTTGGGCGTGGTGTTGATGTAGGAGAGTGGGTAGGACTCCAAGTTGGATAAGGAGTGGATGTGGGTTTTCGGGTGGGTTTTTTTTTCTTATTCTGACTCGACTGGATTTTATATATATAAGAATCATTATCATCATCAATTCCTAGCACTTGACCTTCTGACATAATAAAGTTGTTATTTGTGGTTACTCCATAACCATATATTTGCCTTTGAGTAAGGACAAAGACGACTATTAACAGAAGAACTGACGTGAGTAAGTATTTTCTTTTCATCAACTATAATATTACTATATGTTCGACACTCATTGCCACTTGAATTTTTCCCGTTTTTCTGGTCGTGTACAAGACGTCATCGATAAAGCAAAAGAAATTGGAGTGACTCAGATTGTGGTTCCCGGAACAGACATAAAAACATCTATCAAGGCTCTGGAGCTTGCTAAACAATATGAACACGTGTATGCCGCAGTGGGGATACACCCGCACCACGCGGTTGAAATCGGTCCCTCCGAATCGGAGGGTCAGTTAAAATCGGTTATCAGTAATATTGAAAAATTACTTCAACATGAGAAAGTCATTGCCGTTGGTGAAGTGGGACTCGACAAACACTATTATCAAAATACGAAGTATGCAGATTACACCATAAGCCCCGAGTTTATAGATTTACAAAAAGAATTATTAATTGCTCAAATCAAACTCGCTACTCAATACAAAAAAAGTTTAATACTGCATAATCGGGAAGCGAAAAAAGAGTTTCTTGAGGTTATGACGGAAAATTGGGATGAAAAACTTGCTTATAAAACGGTGTTTCATTGTTGTGAGGCGGACCAGGATCTGTTATCTTTTGCAAAAGAGCATCATATATTCATCGGAGTTGATGGAGATGTGACCTATGATTTCAAAAAACAAGAATTCGTCAAAACAATTCCCCTCGATCTTCTCGTACTAGAAACCGACTCACCATATCTTCTTCCTGAACCATTAAGATCAAAGAAAAAATTCCTGCCTGCCGGCAGGCAGGTTCCAAATGAACCAAAAAACATCCCCCTCATCGCACAGTGTATATCTGAAATAAAGGGTGTATCAATTAATCAATTAATTGATACAGCTACCGCAAATGCGAAGAGATTGTTTTTATGAAATTGTTTTCAGGAATGCTTCTTTAAACTGTTTCTGAGAATATAGCTTGGACTGTTCTTGAGCCTTAGAGCCAATCTGTTTTCTTTTTTCTGGATCATTTACGCACCGTTTTATGGCTTGCGCAATTATGTTTACGTTTTCGGGGTCTACAAACTCGGCGGCTGTGCCTGCAATCTCATGGAAGATGGGGCGGTCGGAGAGGAGTGAAGGACAACCCAAAGTAGCCGCTTCCGCATAAGAAAACCCAAAGCCTTCGTCGTGTGACAACAGTATATTCAAACTTGCCTGTTCATATAGTGTAATCAGCTCACCATCTGAGATAAAACCGGGGAAAATGAAGCGTTTGTCACCTTTTGCCATTGCGAGAAATTCATGCAGTTCTTTTTGCCAGGGATAAACATCCCTTCGGGAAGAAAAATTTTCTTCAAGGTCAACTCGCATCCCGATTAGTCGGGACCGATCGTCCTTCAGTCGAACTCGCAATGCGAGTGCTTCTTCAGGACTCACTTGCTCAGACAACTGACTTTCAGAAAATGTTTTCCTCCCTCCTATTTGCGTATTAGTTTGAAATACTTTCCCCACAAACACACAATGTACATCGGCGAGCTTAATCGCGCGGGCAATGTTTACGAGGTTTTTATTCCAGGTTGCGTCGCCAACGTAAAGAACATAATTTTTCAACATGTCATTGCGAGGAAGTCGACGTACGTCGACTGACGCGGCAATCTTGTTTGAGATTGCTTCACCTCCGAGTCGGAGGCTCGCAATGACAGACTTAGTCGTAAAAATTCTTGGCAAACAAGGGTACACAACCTTAACCTTACTTTCATCCAAACCTAAAATGTTTACAATATCCTTCTTACTAACCTCCGAATCGGTGATAATTACGTCGTAATTTCGAAGCGCTATTTTATTCAAAAAAATATTAAGTCTTCCTTTTAAACCAACAGGAAAGTGTTCGGGATATTTCAACGGAATCAAGTCGTGGATTACGGCAACCTGCTTTTTCGCGATGCGGAACATGGTCAAAGGGGGTTGGAGGAGGTTGAAGAAGGGGTTTATGAAGGTTGAAATCGGTTGAAATCGGTTGAAATTAGCCATCGGTTGATCAGTGAATGTAAATTCATCCTTAAAATTTTCACGCAGAATTTGGAGGTAGCGGCCGATGCCGCGGACCTTGCTTTTATCATCCTGTATCGTGGGGTCAAAAACACATACGTTCATATTCCTATTCTATCAGGTTTGATTCTTCTTCAGGTTAAGCCTTTGGCAACCTGCGAGGTTGCCAAGGCCGGAGGGTAGGTTTAGCTTGAGAAAGCGGGCTGTAATTGATATAATAGGGATATTATGAAGAGGAATACGTCACTTCCAAAGATACTCGCACAACAGCTTCACTCTTTTATCTCATCTCAAATGGTACGCTGTATGGCTCATTATAACGAGCCAAAGCTCAGGCAAACTATTCAGCGGAATTTTGAATGGATAGAAAAATTTGCACACATTCATTACCAATCGCGCATTGAGCGGGCGGAGGATTTGGGTTCAAAAAGCGTGCATGAGGC
>CAYITZ010000006.1:0-30342 GCA_964366485.1 uncultured Gammaproteobacteria bacterium | reverse complement strand
TGGAGAATACAAATCAAGTCCTATTATTGCAAATCAATTGACGAGGGGTATAGTCCATTTTTGGATAAGTTTTAGTCCGTTTCCTCTTTGTTCTCCCACTCTTCCCGTATTCCCTTCAAGCCCTTTTTTAATCGCTTCCATATCGCTTTTTATGTCTGGAAAAGCTCTTGTGAGGGATTCATAAAAGCCTACACCGGGGTCTCCAATAGTGATTTCAATTCTTTTATATGCAGGGTAGTTTTGACCTGCAATAATAGCTCCAACGACAGAGGTTGGCCAATTGCCTAAATTATGATCAAAAACATTATTTCCCAGTTCTCCTATTACTGCGGTTGCTCTTTGGGAATCTGCCTCGCTTAATCCAAAGTTGCGGAACATCTTTAAAAAGTATTCAAGTTTTGCATTGAATTCATCTCTATATTTGCAAAGAATAAGTGGCTGTATGTTCAGATTATCTTTATCTGACATTATTATTTTTGAAAAAAGGTCGTGTTCTTTTTGACACCCAATCCTTGCAAACATTTCATCTAGATGTATTCTTTTAAGATATGCTTTTGTGCTCACATCTTTTGGCAAAATTAGACTTAAAGATTGAGTCGGAAGGTTTTCAATAAATTTAAGTAACAGCATTACGAGCGGCCAAGGGTGAATAAAAGAATAAGGAGACAAATCGACACAATCTTTATCGAAGACGCTATCTACTCCATAACACTTTTCAAAATCAAGAGTCATAGAAAAAGTATAACATCTATGAGGAAAAAATAAATTGGACCATTCAAGCTATCAGGGAGCAAGATTAATGTTTGTGCTTTCAACTCCTTGGAAAAGGCTAATAAATAAGCACACCTCGGAGGTGTATTGGCCTTTTATTACAACCCAAATAACAATAAAGGCAAATTTTTCAAGTTATTTTTTTGTTCGCTCTGGTTAACTATCGGAGACTTCTTTTACAAAAAACTATGTATTGAAGGATGTTATAGTTTTGTACGATCTAAGAATCTGTTCATAATCTCCTGAATCTGGTAAACTGAAATGATATGAGAAAAATATTCAAATCCTTCCTTCAAACCAAATCTTTCTCTCTCAAGGCAGATGGTAATAGCATGCTTCTAGACGAATTTGTCGAGATAACCTTTTACGGAGATAAGCAGTTTTTCAACTAAGGAAGCAGTATAGGACTGAGATAAATAAAGTATTTATTTTTATATTGACAGTCATTTCTTATTCCATGTTATAATTATTGTATATGAAACAAGACCTGAATAATATTATCCATATTCTCCAAAGTTATCAGGTAAAAAAAGCGGCTCTTTTTGGTTCCTATGCCCGTGGCGATAACAATAAAAAAAGCGATATTGACATATTAATAGAATTACCCAAAGGAATGAGTCTTTTTGGTTTTGCTGATTTAAAGATGGATTTAGAAGAAAAATTAAAAAAAGAAATAGACTTAGTCACCTATAGAAGTATTCATCCTCTTTTAAAAGACCAGATTATAAAGGAACAAAAAATTCTTTATGAAACGCACTAGTTTTATTTTTCTTTCCGATATTTTAAAGTCAATTAATTATATTGAAAAATTTACGAGAGGTTTTACGGCTGAGAAATTTTTTCAAGCCGAGATGGAGCAATTTGCCGTAATAAGGAATCTTGAAATTATAGGTGAAGCTGCCCGTAATATTGATGAAAAGTTTAAAAAATCTCATCTACTTATTCCTTGGCGATCGATTAACGGCTTCCGTAATATTTTAGTTCATGAGTATTTTGATGTTGATATGGAGGCGGTTTGGAATGTAATAATAAAAGACCTACCCTTGCTTAAAAAAGAAATTGAAAAAGCTCTTGTAACTGAAAACAGGCTTTAACTATGAAACCACCCCTAGGGTGAATTGGGAGGTAATTAAAAAGTTCATTAAGTAAACTTGTCGAGGTAATCTTTTACGGAGATAAGCAGTTTTTCAACATGCGGAATAAATTGTTTTGCCGATTGATACACTTTTTGAGCAACCTCTTCTTTATAGGTATGAACCGTTAAGTTTCTATTCCCTAGAAACTCAAGCCACATGCTCGGGTTATCAATTATCCCGACCGTAGCCGCTTGCCGTATCGCATTTCGGGGACTGGCAACGCTCAGCCCTTCAA
Source organism: uncultured Gammaproteobacteria bacterium (assembly GCA_964366485.1). Classification (GTDB taxonomy): domain Bacteria; phylum Patescibacteriota; class Microgenomatia; order UBA1406; family GWC2-37-13; genus YC2-FULL-38-9. The sequence goes on along the minus strand of CAYITZ010000006.1, from coordinate 28,200 downwards.
GTTCCACGATAGTTTTCATTAACTTCCAAGCAATTTCAAAGGTAAATTCAAATCTCTGTATGGTAGCATCTTGATGTATGGTTACCTCTCCGGGGAGTACGGCGGCTTCCTTCAATCTTCCTAAAGCCTTCTGCAAATCTTCACATTGTGCCTGAAGTTTAGTCATGAGCTAATTTAAATTAATAATTTTTTGTTTTGCTAATTCTCTAAATCTATCTGAAACTTGAGAGAAATCTACAACATCTACTGTATAAGGAATATCAGACTCCTCAAACGCCTCCTGAAGATCTGACAACAATAATAGGTCAATTTCTCTTGAACTCTTAATACCAATATCAATATCACTAAATTTTCTTCCATTGCCAATAGCCCGAGAACCAAATATAAAAACCTTATCCTTTTTGGGATTTAAAAATTGGAAAATAATTTTTTTTATTTCTGCAATGGTTACTTCATCAAGCATGCTATGATTGTAGCATAAATTTCTATGCAAAACATACTTAAATCTCTCCTCAAAACCAAATCTTTCTCCCTCAAAGCAGAGGGTAATAGTATGCTCCCCGTTCTTCATTCAGGGGATGTGGTATTTTATCGAAAAACATCGCTTAAAGGTATAAAAGTAAATGATCTTGTATTAATAAAAAAAAATAATAAATTATTCACACACAGAGTTATTTATAAAGCCGTCTTTCTCATCACCAAGGGAGACAATAATCCTGAATCTGATGGAAAAATATATCCTCGTCAGATCATTGGCAAGGTTGTAAAAGTAAAGCGCGATGGAAGAGAGTTTGACCCTAATCAAATCTATTTATTGCAGTCGTCTTTGTATTTTCAAGAAATAATAAAGATAAAATTCTTGTTTGAAAAGCAAAACATAGATTTTGTTTTCCTGAAAGGACTACCTCTCCACCTCTATTATGAGGGTGAACATCCCCGCCGGATTTATGCGGACTGTGACGTGCTCGTAAACAAAAATGATTTTCAAAGAGCAGAAAAGACACTCCTCAAACAAGGATATAAAAAGCAAGACTCATCACTCTCAAAAAACCAGAAACATATGAAAGATAAGGAGAGCGAGTTGGCCTATTACAAAATCATCAACGGATTTATGGTGACGTTTGACCTGCATTTGGAAGTGGTCTTTATGATGACGCAATTGGGGAGGCTTGAGGCTTTATACCCGCAAAAACTCATCGATAAACTAACAGAGGAGTGTTTAAAAACAAAAAGACAAATACTCATTAATAATGAGTTTTTCCAGATACTAGATGCTAAATACTTGATATTATACTTAGCTCTTCATTTCTTTCATCATAATTATCGAGGCGCATTTCGTTTGGATTTTTTGGATAAGGTTATCAGAAAAAGCAAGTTAAGCAGTGACTCAATTAATCAATTAATTGAGTCAGTAAAAACCTATCGGTTACAAAACTTTGTCTATCCAGCATTTGTCCTCCTGAAAAAATATTACCAAACCCCCATTCCTCAGAGCTTCTTGGAAAAAATAAAACCAACGAACCCGTTAATCCGTGAACTCGTTAATTCGTTAATCAAGACCAATATCTTTGACGATGAACCACGAGTAAAAGCAGGAATTAATCGTTTCAAAAACCTGTTTTTCTTATCACCGGAGCCACTGTGGCGCAAGGTGATGATTATATTCAATCCGCAGGTGGTTTATACGGGGGTGTGGTTGGTGATTCAAAAAATCAAGGAGTCATCCCTGCGCAGGCAGGGATCCAGTCTATAAATACAATTGTTGAAGTTTTAGTATGGATTCCCGCCTTCCCTTACAGGGTAAACGCGGGAATGACAGAACTAGACGCGTTTGATTATTTTCTTCTTCAAAAGGCTTTTGACCAATTCTTTCATATCTTTTTTTGCCCGAGCTTCTTTTATATTGTATTTCTTTACTAATGACAGAATTATCTTTTTCTCATCCCATTTTGCCCTTAATTTCAAGAATATATAGCTGGCGGTTTCATTGAAGGTATAAAGTACGGACTCTTCCCCATCGAAAATAACCGTCTTATTATCCAGTTTTTGGGTTATGAGGCCTTTGGTTATGGTGTAGATCGGCATGAAGGAATTATACATGAAAATCAGCAGGCACTGTATTTAAATATAGGATGATATAATACTTACATGAAAAAGGAGACCAAAGAATGGTCGCAAATTGCCAAAGATGATCGGGAAATTGCAATCGAAATGTGGAAGACAAAAAGAAATGTATACGCAGTTATGTTTTGGCAACAGGCAGTAGAAAAGATAATTAAAGCCTACATTGTGGAATCAATAGATGTGCTACCAAAAAAGACACACGACTTAGATGTATTGCTCAAACAAGCAAAGCTCGACATCACAGAGCTACCATTTGCCAATGTAAAAGAATTATCACTTGCATTTACCCGAACACGATATGAAGACTTGAGCCGAAAACACTATATGAAAAGAGGTGTGGTTGAACCGTTAGTAATAATGGCTGAAAAGCTATACCTATGGATAGAAAATCAATTGAAGTAACTCTCAAAAAATACGTCAAAAAAATCAACACCGTAGTTAATCCGCGGAAGGTCATCCTCTATGGCTCTTTTGCTCGGGGAACCGCAACAGAGTGGAGTGACATTGACTTGTTAATAATAACTGACTTTAATAAGAAAAAAGAATTTGAACTAATGAACAGGCTTTCCGATATTGGTTCGGAGATAGACAATAGCCACCCATTCGACGTTCGCGTCTTACGGGCGAAAGACTATGAGAACATGAGTCATCTTTCCATACTAAGTGAAGCGAAAAAAGAAGGGATAGCCATTTTATGATACAGAAAAAGCAAAAGGGATTTGTCAATTATTTTATTATGACAAGGGGAGGTTGTCTCTATGGTAAAACTCAGCAATACAATACCGTTTTCAAGATCCCAAGCAAATGAGGATTTCGATAAAAGCATCTTTGAGAATATCACATATGCTCCTTCTTTTCATAATCATCAAGAAATAACAGACAAACTAAAAAATGAAAAGCCTTATACAATTTGAGTAATCCACTCTACTTGACATTCTTTACTCTTTTAACTATACTTAAAACTAGTTAAGTATTTTACTAATCTTTTAACTATGATTAAAAAATATATTCCCCGAAATCATTATATTCATTCAATCAAGCCCTATATTAACACTAATATTATTAAGGTAATCGTCGGACAGCGCCGAGTGGGAAAAAGCTATTTTCTTTATCAAGTAATGGATGAAATATGGAAGATTGATAAGGGTGCCAACATCATCTATATCAATAAAGAATTATATGAATTTGACCGAATAAAAGATTATCACAATCTGAAAATCTATATAGAAAAAAAATTGGTAAAAAAAGAAAAAAACTATATTTTTATCGATGAGATACAAGAGATTGAACAGTTTGAAAAGACTTTGCGAGATTTTGGTGCCCGAGCCAATAATGATATCTATTGTACTGGTAGTAATTCTGATCTATTATCTTCTGATTTAGCTAATTCACTGGGCGGTCGATTCATTGAGATCCCTATTTATAGTTTATCTTTTGAAGAATTTTTACCATTTCATCATCTCGAAAAAAATAAAGAATCACTTTTCTCCTATATCAAATACGGCGGACTTCCCTATCTTGTTAATCTGAAACTTGAAGACGAACCAGTCTATGGATATCTCAAAACAATTTTCAGTACCATTATTCTCAAAGATGTTGTTGCTCGATTTAATGTCCGCAATGTCCATCTTTTGGAACGATTAGTAGAGTATTTAGCTGATAGTGTTGGCTCTTTAATTTCCGCTAAAAGAATCAGTGATTTTTTAAAGTCTCAAAACATGGATATTTCCCCAAACAGCATTTTGAATTATTTAAATTATCTAACCAGTAGCTTTTTTATTCATAAAATCAAACGTCAGGATATAGTCGGACGAAAAATATTTGAGATTAACGAAAAGTATTATTTTGAAGACTTAGGGCTTCGCCATAGTTTAGTTGGCTACCGGCAGATTGATATTAATAAAATTATGGAAAATTTAGTCTTTTCCCGACTAAAATATTTAGGGTATAAAGTGACTGTTGGTCAAATGGGAGAAAACGAGATAGATTTTGTGGCAGAAAGAGATAATAATAAGGCCTATTTCCAAGTAGCCTATCTATTAACTTCAAAAAAAGTCATAGAACGGGAGTTTGGGAATCTTCTCAAAATCAAAGACAATTATCCGAAATATGTAATATCCATGGATGAATATGCGAGCGGAGATATTAAAGGAGTAAAACACCTAAATTTGATTGATTTTTTAACCTCATATTCTAGTATAATCACCTCATTATGATTCATAAAAAGCAAAAGGGATTTGTCAATTTCGAATAGAGGTAATAAAACGCAGTTGAAATGCTCAATATTTGTAGTATAATACAAATATTATGGTAAATAACAATAGTAATATACAAAGAATAGTAAAAAAAGACATCATCAAGCATTTGCAACCGAATAAAGTTATCGTCATATATGGTCCTCGTCAGGTGGGAAAAACAACACTTGTCAACGACCTCCTTCTCGATATACGCGAAGACGCACTTTTTGTTTCAGGTGAAGACAAAACGATACAACCATGGTTAAGTAGTCAATCGGATACCATACTGCGCCAAAATATTGGAAATAAAAAACTATTAGTAATCGATGAAGCGCAAAAAATACATCAGATTGGTCTGAATCTCAAAATCATTGTGGATATGATACCGGGGGTAAAGGTCATCGCCACAGGCTCATCTTCTTTTGAGCTTGCAAGCCAAGTAGGGGAGCCGTTAGTCGGACGCAAATGGGAGTACTTTCTTTACCCAATAGCACAAATTGAACTTGCAACCCGAGAAAATTTATTTGAAACACAAGCACTTCTTCCTACACGCCTCATATATGGTTCATATCCTGAAGTTATTACTGCACCGGATCAAAACGAAAAAATAAGAGTACTTAAAAGCATTATCGACCATCACCTCTACTCAGATCTACTTGAATTTGAGGGAATCAGAAAATCGTATAAAATCATTCAACTTCTTCGTCTTATTGCTCTTCAGATTGGGAGTGAGGTCTCTCTTCATGAGGTAGGAACACAGCTTGGATTAAACGCACGCACCGTAGAGCGATATCTTGATCTTCTTGAAAAAGCGTTTGTGTTGAAACGCGTACATGGATTTTCCCGTAATTTACGCAAAGAGATAACAAAAAATGCCCGATTTTATTTTTTTGATAACGGTATTCGCAATGCCATCTTAAATTCATTCAATTCTGTTGAGTTGCGCAACGACATGGGGCAACTATGGGAAAACTACCTGTTTATTGAACGACTTAAAGTACAAGAATATAAACAACTTTATAGAAACAACTATTTTTGGAGGACATACGACCAACAGGAAATAGATCTTGTAGAAGAATATGATGGAATGCTCCATGGTTATGAATTCAAATGGGGGAAAAAGAAGACAAAGTGCCCAAAAAGCTGGAGCACAACCTATCCGAAAAGTACTTTTAAAACCGTCAACAGAGACAACTACTTATCATTTATTGTTGATGGGGAGTAGGTGGCAAGCATGATCGCCCGTACGTTCCAGCTGTTTATTATTATTGCAAATTAAGCTACGATCGGTATATAATCACCACATTATGATACAGAAAAAGCAAAAGGGATTTGTCAATTTCAAACAATTATTTTTACTTGCAAAACGGAATTATATTGTAACAGTCATCGTTTTATGTGTTTTATTCGTCGGTGTTATGTCAGTTTACAAACTTTTTATTGCAAAGCCAACATATGTCTACGTCAAAGTAAAAGTCGGGCAGGGGCTCTGGTGGGCGAATACTTCGCGACCTAATGCCTGGTTTGTAGAGGCTATAAAGCAGGCAAAAGTAGAGGTAGATCTGACCGGCCAGCCAATAGCGCAAATACAGGGGGTAAGATATTATCGTTGGTGGGGTGGGGGAGACTTCAATACCTATGTAACCGCCAAGCTTCGTGTGTCAAAATTGGGAAAGACGGGAAAATATAATTTTAAACGTTCAACCATCGGAGTTGGCGCCCCTATCGACTTTGAGTTTCCCAATGTCCAATTCAGCGGAACCATCATGACTATAAGCGAGAAACCTTTAATAGAAAAATATGTTGAAAAAACAATCTATATGACCAAAAAATATGCATATCTGTGGGAATATGACGCAATGCAGGTAGGGGATACCTATTTTGACGGACAAGACAACGTTTTTACCCTTCTGGATAAACAGTTAACCGATACAAACGAAGTAGTAAAACCAGACACAGGAGGATTAATTAATACGCAACTAGCTGAGCAAAGAAAATATATCCAATTAAAAGCAAAGATCAAAGTTCGAGAGGAAAACGGACAGCTTTTTTTTGGAGAAGAATCGATCATTACCCAAGGGGGTGGTATCTATGTGGTCACTTCTCGATTTGCCTACAACGATTACGCTGTGGCAAAGGTGGAGTAATGAAATCTTCATAAAATTGATACAATAAATCCATATGTCTCAAGCTGAGCGCTACGGATCAAAACCAACCTATAGGATGGACGCAATCCTGGAGAGGCTAAGTGCTCACATAGAGCCATACGTGAACACAGTAATACAAACTGCTAGGCCCATAATAGAACCGATTCAAAGAAGAGCGTTGGAGATACGCAATCTTCTGCCCCCTCAAGAAAAGATAAATCAAAGAGCGTTACAGATTGAATTATTTGCAAACAACTTTAACCGAAGACAAAATAAAAGCAAGGGTGAGGAGCTCATGAAGCGCGGGCTTTTTGCACTTCATAATTCACTCGATGTTGATAATGTAGCAAATTCCAGCGCAAAAAGAGAGGCCATGTGGAAAGTTCAACAGAGCACCTTGGACCCCCAACAGATTTTATATGAGATAGGAGTATGGGTGCCTGAACTTGGATTAGGTGAGGTTTTTATAAACCCAACGCATCAAGAAAAAGTCGAGGAAAAACTTAAAGAGATTATGCAAAATATGGTTTCAGGTTATTTATTTAACCGAAACAGAGCCCTGTTTGAAAGTAAAGGAAAGACGCTTGATGAGGAAAAAGCAAAAAGGCAAATGAGTGGGGTCGCTTCCATGTTGGAAGGTCACCACATACACATGGGAACAGGAGAAGGTAAGACAACCGTTGCTTTACCCATCACCGCCATAACCGAATCCCTAACTTCAAAAAAGCGCGATGTATTACTTGCAACCGCCAGCGATGAGAAAGTTGAAGAGCTCTATCAACACGTAGCCATACTCAATAATGAACTTCCCCAAGGAGCGCGAGCACATTTTCAAAGAAATGAACAAGAACTCATCGCCGAGGATAACAATGCTGAAAAGAGTGAGATACACTGTAAAATGCTGAAGTCGGCTCTTTTGGAACATGAATATTCAGATGAACTCAAACAGGCTATATCGTCGGGTCATTGGAAAAACAAAATGAAGGGAGTGATGACAAAAGATCGGATGGACATGCTCAATAAAACCGATAATACCAGTCGTATCCTTCTAACCTCAGAACGAGATGTGGTATTTGCCTATGCGGAAGATCCAAAGCAATTTGTTGCAAAAGCCCCTACACTTCTCATGGATGAGGGAGATATTCCTTATCGTCGGCAAACGCCATATGACATCAGCTCGGATGACCTATACCATACACCCGACGAGATGCGAGAATCGGTCGGAAATTGGCTGTTACACCATATTATCAGTTGGCAGTTAAAATATGATGAAGGTGATTTTGAACCGACCGAGGGCGGGTTTAAGCTGACTAAGGATGCGGATGCAAGACTTCGAAGACTACCACTCCATAGATTAATTGAGCGTCCCGATTCACCCGGTACTCTGAGAACTTCATTTAAAAAAGGAGTATTTGAGATAAGTAAGTATCTGGGGATAACCGATAAAAAAGAAATTAATAAGATGGAAAAAACGATGATAAAATGGTTCAAAACTTACCTTCCCCCTCGTATGGCTGAGCCGCAGGAAGAGGGCGTAACTATTCCTCAAGATGAGGTCATTACACCTTTGCAGTCATTAGTTGTTACTATTGCCGAACGCCTGGGAAATCAATTTTGGGAAAATGGGTCAGGATATCTGATGCGAGAGGGAGGGAACATCATGGCTCGGGATGCGTTTATCGATGATATACTTGAAGGTCATCGTCATGATCCAGAGACAGAGTATGCGATATTAGCCGTGAATAATACTTTCAGATTTGTCTCTCCCGTGCGTACGACCGGAAGAAGAGTACATTTTCAGACGTTGGTTGCAGACATGAAGGAAAAGATTATTTGTGCCTCAGGGAGCCTTATGTATCCAGACCTCTTGACTGGAGCGATTTCTAAGGATGTGTTTGGATTATTTCTTGAAGAGGCTACGGGTAATGAAGTGATTTTGATTACTCCCCCTGAGGTAAAACAGGCCCCTCAACCCCATCTGTTCAAGTCTGACGAACAGGCGATTAATAAACTTGTTGACGATGTTGGTTCAAGAGATCAGCCACGGTTGGTAATATGTTATGACCGTATTGAAGGAGACGCTCTTTTGGCTCGTTTCAAAAAACAGTATCCGGGAAAAAAAGTAATGTATGTTTCTGAGCATCCTACTCAAAAGCAAGTTTCTCAGCTATGCCGGGGTCTTGCAGAGGGAAAAATAGATATATTGATCTCGGCTGGAAATTTTGGTTTTGGAGTCAATATCGTTGAGCGGAATGGAACCTATCCCAATCTGCACGTCTCCCTCTATGGACTCCCTATGAATCAACTTCAAGTGACGCAGGCATTAGGGAGGCGCCGAGCTGAGGGAAACGATTTCAGTTGGTATATTCCTGAATCTCACGTCTATCGCAAAATTGCCAATTTTAAGGGGGACATATCATGGCTTGAAAAGCACATTCAAGGGTTTCTTTCGGTAGAGCAAATGATGGAAGAGTATAAAGAAGCGTCTGAAGATAAATATAAGCGATTGGTATTTATCACTGATCTTTTGCGCCAGCAAGAAATAAGTCAGCGGTCAAATGATATGTATATAACTCACTTTGATGCGGTCATGGGGCGATTGAGAAAACACGCGTTTGTACGTTTGGAAAGGGTAATATTAGAGGGTTTAAAAAAAATGAGGAAGACGGTTCAAGATTTCGACAATGAGCATTTATTTCAAACACAAGTAGCTTCAATGTCAGAATTCTTTGAAGGCCCCATCTCGCAAAACATAACAGAAAAGGAACGAATAGAACAATTAAGGAGGGAGATCCGATGGACCCAGGAAAATACACAACAAGTGATAAGTCAGTATGGCTTACCGGCAAGTATGGATGACGATATGAGCCGTAAATTCATCCTGTGTCCATTCAGAGGCACCAATTTGAGAGATAGTATAGAGTCAAAATTTCCTGCCTATCTGACTGAACCATATCATGATGAACCAAGCATTTTGGACAAATACGTATCACAGTGGTATGAGGAGAGAAAGAAAAACGTTGAGGCCCTTCTTCCCATAATTACAGATAATTATAAATTGAAAAAAGTTTTCCCTGTCCAGATGATGCAGTTCCCAGGACCATTGCCTGGGCACATATCTTTCACCCCGATTTCCGGATCGGAGTGGGGATATATTTACTTAGCAGACGATGTTCCGGCATTATTGGGTAGGCAAATTGGTGATATTCATCAGACAGTATTTTCCTGGCAAGGGAGTGAATTAGGAAAATTTGTCCCCGAGACGGGAGCGTTTCATAACTTAGGAATAGAAGTAACACCTCTCACGGGCGATGGACTTATAGGAATTCTTACGACAAAAGAAAAATAACGATGAATTCCTCATTACATACTCAATATGTATAGTCAACTTTGTTGTTGACATAATAGAACAAGTAACTTATAATACTTTCAAATAATATGAGCAGAGGTCGTATTACTGCGCCCCAAAGCGCAGGTACAACAGAGAAGTCAGAACATAGAGGGGCACCAATAACCCCACAAGATGTTTTGAAAATGGCTAGCATGCTTGGTGTACCCTTATTGGCGGCAAGCTGTTTGGGGGGGTCGGTAGTAAACGTATCTCAAGCCACTCAAGTCGGTCCAGAAACAAAGACACCAATTCCTACCGTTCCTTCAGTCGCTACTCCTGAGCCATCACGTGCTCCGACCGCTACCCCTCAACCAGTTGAAGGGCCTATGACAGGGCTTTATTATGGACTCCGAAAAGACGCCAACGGGAAAGACACTTTCGTAGGAGGTATTTCCGGAAAATCAATTGACGATGGTCTTAAAGCAAAAGGACTGAGCGGATACACGGTGCCCACTGTGGGTGGGTTCTATGGGGTTGAGGTTAATACCTACTATAGCAAGAATGATCCAAATCAACCGGTTGCGTTCTCACTCGACGAGCAGTATCTCATGAAGTATTTTAATGTTACAACCGGCAAAGATGGATCGATGAAGGGTCAGATTCCAGGCGATGGAGTTGTGGAGAAAAAGGAGAACATGTGGGTTGCTACCATCGGTGGCAAGCAAATGGTTCTTAACCCCTTTATCATGAGCCGTGCGGGAGAAAAGTTTGGCGCACCCGTTATCTTGGAAAAGGGAGGAGCGCTCTTCTTTGCACTCGTTGATCCGGCAACCGGCGCTTTGGTGACCGATCCACAAAATGCGTTTCAAGAACCTGGAGCTGTGGCAAAGGCAAACGGATTTAAGGGCACTCAAGCGGTCGGAAGTGTCGAACTGACAAAAAGCGGACTTATGATTGTAAAAGGAACGAATGGTAAATTTCTCGCAGAACTTAACTTTACCGGAAAAGCAGTGACGTTTGAACAGTGGGTGCAGACAAGCACTCCTGATGCAAAACTCCTCCAACAAGCTGAAGCCGCCTATGCAAAAGCTATGGGAATTGATGTGGCAAACATAGAAACCGCCGTGGAAACAAGAATTGGTGTAAACGGCCCGTTTGCGGTGGTGGTGGATAAGGCAACGGGAGTACCATTATTAATCGCTCAGAGGGACCAAAAAAGTGGGGAGTTGGGGTGGGAGAGTGCCACACTAAGATTAGGTGAAAAAAACGGAACTGGAATGGGTACAACCGTTGATGGATCAGAAAATTATAGCAATCCTCTCTATGATACAAGGGTAAAAGAGTTCTCACTAATAAATCCGTCTGGATCAACCGCTCCTAAAACGATAGATGTTTGGAATGGATTAGCATTTGCTAAGAAATATTCTCAATTCGCAAAAGATAATAATAGTGGCTTTCGCCCAGGACATTTCTTTTATCGTAGTTTTCATGAAGAACCTCCCTATAAAGACTTAAATAATAAATCACCAGAAGAAATAAAATTATGGATGGAGCAACGCGTTGATTTGCTCCTTGATCCTAATAATATTCCCTATTTAAATTCAATAATTTTTGCTAACGAACCTGTTGCTGTTTATAATGGAAAACCGTATTGGGTCACCGAAAATAATCCCTACTATAAAGCATACGGAGAGAAATGGCCTATCGAGGCGTATTCTTTGATATATCAAAAACTCATCGACAAAGGACTTACACCAGGAAAAGATGTTCATTTAATGATTAATCTTCCATACGATCCACCGGAGTGGGGTTATACTCCAGAGTTTACTATACAGTTCGTGACTCAATTAAAAGCAGATCTCAAAGCGCGATTTGGAAAAGATGTTCCACTTGATGTTGGAATCCAATTTCATCTAAGAGATGTGCCCGCCGATCAAGTTCCATGGGGAGGACCTCATGTAGATCAACTTGATTCTAAAAAACTTATAGATTTTTTTACTCGTCTAGGAGAAATCGGCGATGTCCACATTACCGAACTGAGTGTAAACGGCATAAAGAACCCCGAGTTGAGAATATTAGGGGTAGATACATTAGTAGACGTTGCTATAAAATCAGGAAAAGTAAAAGACATAGTATTCTGGGAGACTTTTAAAAGAAACGAATTTCTCTTCGATAAGAATTTTCAACCAAATAAAGACTACTACCTTCTGCTCAAAACGCTACTTGATAACTTACAAACTGTTCAGAGTCCTTAGATAGGCATTCCCCATCCTTCTTAAAGAAAAATAACAAGCTCTTTCTTTGCCCCGTTTTTTGTATTTATTTAGAAGTTTCTTACTTTTTAATAACCTTACTACCGTTTCAGCGAACTTTTTTTCTTCAATAGTGTTATTAGATTCTTTCAAAATTTTATCTGTAAATAATGGTGCTAATATCCCATATTTACAGTAAATAATTTTTCTCAATGGTATGGTAGGATATTTTATTATCGACCCCGAAAGTATTTCCCTCGGTCCATAGGCACAATCCGTGCTTATCACTGGTAAACCACAAGCCATAGCTTCAATCAATACGTTTCCGAATCCTTCGTATAATGAGGGAAACATAAATATATCCGAAAGTTTAAAATAGAAATACGGATCGCTGGTAAAATCGAGAAAGAGAATGCTGTCTATTAAACCTAATTTTTTTGTAAGCAATATAAGTTCCTCCTTTAATTTACCTTTACCAAGGATTATCAATTTTACATTTTTCATACCTTGTTTTATTAATTGGAATGAGCGTATGAGAAATTTATGACCTTTTTGTTGATCAAGCCTTCCACATGTAATTAGGATATTATCTTTTGAGGATAATTTTAGGGTATCTTTTTTAATTACACTTTGCTTTATTTTCTGTATTTTTTGATAGGCGATTCCATTATAAATAACGACAATTTTATTTCTTTTTACCTTATAAAAAGTCTCTAACTCAAAAGCTAACCCTTTTGAAATACATATAATTTTATTTACTAGTAAGCAACATGTATAAAATATTATCTTGTGTATCATTCGAAAAGGAAGACTTAACTCTTTTATTCCGTTTTCGAAAGAACTTACCAAATTTAATACTGTTTTCTTTTGCAGTAAGATTCCGACAAAAGTTGTTAAGTATATTGAATAAAGATCATTTCCTACCAAAACTTCATAGCTATTCTTTTTAATCAGCCTAATAAGTCGATAGAGTAAAATGGGGCTCCGTAACAAGATAAATAATTTAGTAAAAGACTCGTGGCGCGAGAGAAGAGGAATTACAGTCAGCTGTTTAAATTCTTTATAATATTCACGAACATAATCATTTACATCGTCAATTACAATTATGTTTCCAAAAATATTTCTCTGTTTTAAGTAATAAGAAAGATTAATAAGATTTCTTTCCGCTCCACCGCCTTGTAGGGAGTAAATTATAAAACCTATTCTTAACTCCTTATTTCTGGACATATTATATTTAGAATTAAACAAAAACTGCATTCAAGAATTCCATTTTGGCTAATGATACAATATAACATCACAAAAAAACGATTAAATATACAATTAAATAAAGGACTCAACGAAAGCACAACCATTTCTATTATTGGGTTAGGGAGGTTGGGTACTCCTCTTGCAACCATTTTTGCCTCCTGCGGTCTAAAAACTGTTGGTGTTGACATTAGCAAAGATAGGATTAAGGTATTAAAAGAGGGGAGAGTGGATCTTTATGAAAAAGCTACGCAGGGTTTGTTTGAAAGATATACAAAAAATCTAATTTTTACTGAAGATTTTGAACTCGCGATATTAAATACGAATATTACCTTCATTATCGTTCCTACCCCCAGTGAAAAAGATGGGTCCTTTTCTCTGAAATATATATTTCAAGTATTGCAAGATTTAGGACGATCTATAGGGAAGAAGAAAAAAACACACACCATAGTTATCACAAGTACCATGTCTCCCAAGTCAATGGAGAAAATTGCTCTTGAGTTAGAAAAAATCACCAAGAAAAAAATAGGAAAGGAATTAGGCCTGTGTTATAGCCCTGAGTTTATTGCGCTTGGCAATGTAATTTACAATCTCACCCACCCCGATGTAATTCTTATTGGTGAGTCAGATAAAGAATCGGGGAACTTACTTGAAGAAATAAGGATGAAAATTTGTAAAAACAATCCTCGAATCATCAGAACAAACTGGATTAATGCCGAGATTTCAAAAATAGCTCTCAATACCTATGTAACGATGAAGATTAGTTTTGCGAATATGATTGCGCGCATATGCGAACAGGTCCCTGGAGCGGATGCAGACATCGTAAACGGCATCGTCGGATCAGATAGTCGAGTGGGAATGAAGTATCTCAAAGGGGGTCTGGGGTTTGGAGGTCCTTGTTTCCCACGGGATAATGCGGCGCTTGCGACATTTATCACTTCGTTAAACCAAAATCCAGAAATGCCAAAGTCGGTACAATCATTTAACAGCAAACAAGTAGACTATCTTTTTAATCACATAAAAAAATATATGTTAAATAAAGATAAGACGGTAGGAATACTTGGATTAAGTTATAAGCCGGAGACGGATGTAATCGAAGAATCACAAGGAATTCTCTTAGCTCAGAAGCTTATTTCTGATGGATATAAAGTTCAGGTATATGATCCTGCGGCTATGATAAATGCAAAAAAACTCATCCCCGAAGTGCAATATGCAAAATCAACCAAAGAATGTATTGAGAAATCAAACGTTATTGTGGTCTCAACTTCTTGGAATGAATTTATTCAATTTGATTGGAAAAATGAGAAAAGTAAACACCATAAAATAATCATTGATTGCTGGAGTTGTATGAATAAGGATGATTTCAAAGCCAATAACATAACCTATATTCGTCTAGGCTCATATTTAAAATAAGATATGCTTACTTTATTCTTCGTTCCAAAAGCATTCGAAGGCAATTTTGCCATAATTCAAGAGAATGCTATAAAAAGCTGGATTTCAGTCATCAAACCGCGTCCACAAATTATTCTTCTTGGAAATGAAAAAGGAGCTAAAGATGTGTGTATAAAATATAACCTCATCCATATTTCTCACATAGAAAAGAATAATTTTGGAACTCCACTTTTGAATGATATATTCAATAAAGCGCAAGACAGAGCCTCAAATAATATAATGCTTTATATAAATAGTGATATTATTCTCACAGATGACTTAGACAAAATTGCCTCAAAATTGGTTCAAAAACACAAAGAATTTCTTGCATCAGGAAGGAGACACGAATTGCAAATAAGCAAATTAATAAATTTCAAATCGGACTGGCAAAAAACATTATTTAAGAGATGTAACGAGAATAATTTAAAAAATTCTGCATGGCTTGACTATTTTATTTTCACTAAGGGAATATTTGGAGACATTCCTCCATTTGCTTTAGGGAGAACATTTTGGGATAAGTGGTTGATGTGGCAGGCGGCGAATCAAGGTTATCCAGTGATCGATATTACAGAAAATATTTATGCCATTCATCAATCGCACGGATATTCTTATAGGGGTAAATCTACTCAATCTATCTGGGAGGGAAAAGAAGCCGTTGAAAATATTCGACTTGCCGGTGGGTGGAGCCATGGATACTCACTTGATGAAGCGGTAAACAAAAAAAGGGTCTATACATCTCATATTTTCAAAAATATTGTCGATAGATTTCTTGTGATGTGGCCATTACTTATGAAAATAAGAAGAGTGATAAATAAGATTTGAAATCATATAGATTCCCGCCTTCGCGGGAATGACGAAGTAACATTATTCGTGCAGGAGAAGTTTATCAAGATTTTGTTTTATCTCATCTACATTTTTATTTTGAACATACCAATCGATTGTTTTTTTTAGGCCGCTTTTCAGATTATATTTTGGTGTCCACCCGAGTATTTTTCTAGCCAAAGAAATGTCTGCGACCCTATTCTTCGGTCCTGAGGGCATATCTGTAAATATTATTTTTTTGGGTTTATAACCCATATATTTATTCACCAGATTAATCATATCTATTACGCTTGTTCTTTCTTGAGTTCCCAGATTAACAGGGGTCGCATCATCTATCTTTTCAACTGCGAGCAATATTCCCATGACAATGTCTTTCACATATGTCCAATTACGAATTTGGTTTCCATTACCCCATACTTCATAGGGATCTTGTTTGATAAATGCTTTAGCAATTGAAGCCATAACCGCGTGACTTTCTGAGGCATGGGGTCCGTATACAGTGAAAAACCTTCCAATTGCGGACTTGAGCCCAAAGTCTTTATAGTATTGTTTCAACGTCAACTCTCCCATTAGTTTCCCCCACCCGTAAATATTATCAGCATCATACGGCGGCTTTACAATGTCTTCTTTAAGAAATAATTTTTCATGCGGGTTCTGCTGGAAGTAATTCGGGTAGACACAACCTGAGGAAGCGTAAAATATCTTTTCAACGCCCTCCTCCATACATGCCTTAAAAACAGAACCATCGAGGAGGAAATTCGACGCCGTTTTCCCCTGCCGAAGCTCAACATACCCTCTTCCACCATGGTCGGAAGCAAGATGGAAGATAATATCCATACCTTTGACACTTTTTTTAGCTGAAGAAATATCTCTCAAATCTCTCAAATGAAATTCAATGTCTTTTTTATATCTCTCAAGAAGAGGAAAATGCTTATTAGTCAAATTTACCACACGGATAGACTGAGGATTCTTGCTTATTAACCCTTCCAAAAGATGCAATCCAATAAATGAACAACCAGTGATGAGGATCTTTTTATTTTTGAATACTACCATTTTTATTTTTAATAGGAATTGATAATCTTAATTTTTCGCAAAATCCTCTTATTAGAAACATAAATGAGAGATAGGAAAAATTAACCCATGGATTCATTAATGAAAAGATAAACAACCCCCAAAACATACAAATAATTAAAGTTGGCAGTTCATTCTGGCTTCTTATTCCACTAAGATCACGAATCAAAAAAAATGACAGAACTGAAAGGAAACTTAGTAAACCAATTATTCCAGTTGTAGCAAAAATGCTAAAAAAAATACTATGAGGGTCATCAATAAAGATAAACTTTCTATATCTATCAATCTGCGATGTCTCATTGGTTTTTTTGCTAGAAGTTGATAAGTTATCGAAATAATTACCTAACCCCACGCCAACAAAAGGTGATCTTAGACCTATCTCTAAGGCATCTTTCCAATAAGAAACTCTAGACGTGATAGTCTTGGTTTCTTCCTCTTCAAATAAGAACCGTGTTAAAACACTTGTCTTAATTACCCCACTTGATAAGAAGCTGGAAACAGCAATAGCTGACACTAGTATTACTAGAATTGTGAACGCGTGGTTTTTTATCCTTTTCCTTAATTTATATATGGATGTAAAAAAAACAAAAATGAATATAACCGCCTTTGTTCTCCAATTTGATATGAGCGTAACAAAAATTATTAGGATCGTAAATAATATATAAAATAGCTTATTAATAAATTTCTTTTCCTGAATCAAATAGAGAATAATTAAAGGAATCATTATTTCATCAAACGAGTCTCCAAAAAAACGATTACGATTGAACTGATATTCAAAGAAATGTAAATATTTTTCATAAAAAAAAGGGCTTATATAGTTGAACGTTATATGAGGAAAGAAATATGTTATTAACTGAAACAGTATATTAATTAAAGAAGAGGCCAATAGAGCCATAATAAAAAAATGGATATTTTTTTTTGTAACTATAAAAAAAGTAACAAATAACATCAAAATGGCAAACACGATATCTTTATAACTTGATAAAAAAGCAATAATGTTTTTTGCGGCCAACACAGAGAGACTTTGACCAAGAAAAAAAAGCGAAACAACAAGAATTAACCTTCTATCAAGAATTATTTGCTCTTTTTTTTTGAAAGAAAGATATATTGATGAAACAAAAATTACAACAATAAAAAACCTTGTTATATTGTGCGTCATGACAAATATTCCTCCAAAAGGAAGCAGATAAATTGGGGGAAGACGCATAAAAAAAATAATTATTACTAAAATAATCTCATTTATCTTTTCAATCGAAAATTCAGTTTTCCTCATAGGCTTTCTTCAACATTATCTCTATTGAATTTTTTTAATAATAATTTTACCTATTTATCATACCCATGTTAGCATATATTTGTTTTATCTAGACTCATTAATCTTACTATTTTTGAAAAAACACGGAAGTATACCTTTATAATATGACTACTATAGATTAATCTTAATCATATGATCCCTACTGTTTCGATAATAACAACAACATATAATCAAGAAAAATACATTAACCAAACAATATGTTCTGTAATTAATCAAACCTATAGTAATTGGGAAATGATCATTATAGATGATTATTCACAAGATAGAACGGTTCAAATAGTTGAACATTATAGAGAATATGATTCTCGTATAAAATTAATAAAACACTCAAGTAATTGGGGTGTAAATCAATTAGCAAAATCTTATAACCAGGCTTTGGACACCGCAAAAGGCGATTTAATAGCGATATTAGAAGGGGACGACTTCTGGCCATCAAATAAATTAGAAAAGCAAATTGCAAGTTTTAAAGATGAAAGCGTCGTTCTTTCTTATGGAGATTGGGTAATGACAAATGAAAAAGGTCATGAGATTAAACTTGGAACATATATGGGTTTTTCAGTGAATGATTTAAACAATAAACCAATCGGCTCAGTAGTACGTATTTATGCAAGTTTAAAATTTTATATCATCTCTTCAACGGTTATGATTAAAACTAAAGTGCTAAAAAAAATCGGTAAATTTAATAATAACGATTATTACCCTTTTTTAGACATTCCTACCTACTTAAGGCTTTCACTCGTTGGTGAATTCAAATATTGTAATGAAATATTAGGTTTTTACCGTCGTCATTCATGCTCTCAATGGTACAATTTTGCAAAAGAAACTAAAGCAATGGGGTGGGAAGAAATTCAAAAGGGTATAAATGATTTTATATTTAGCAAAAAAATACTGGAAACATTAAAAGTATTTTTAGATAAACAAAAAATCCTTAAACAACAACAATTATATATTACAAAGAAATATCGATTGAAAAGATTGAGTTTATTTCTGAATTCTATAGCAATCTCTGATTCTTTCAATTTGATAAATTTTACTATAATTATAGTATTACGAACAATATATTTGCTGAAGCTTTGTTCGTATAGAATTAAAAAAACTTCTCTGTTTATGCCAAATAAATTCTTTGTTGTCTTGATTACATTTGAGCTCATAATAATTTCCATATTAAGTATACGTCTTTTCTTACCAAAAAAAGCGATTTTGGGTGCTGTAAGTATTTCCCCACTCAAAAAAGAACATATTATTTTTAATCCAACGAAAGCACTGAAATACTTTTACGAACCAAAACCAAATACAAATGAGGTTGACAAAGCCGACTGGTTTCCGTATGAAACGATCTATACAATCAACTCTGATTCCTTAAATGAGCGTTTTGAGTATAGTGTTAATAAGCCAAAAGGAACATATAGAATCATTACACTTGGAGACTCATTTACCTTCGGGCAATATATAAGTACTCCCAATAATTATTCAGAACTTCTGGAAGAAATGTTAAATAAAACATTACGTTGTAGGAGCATTAATAGGTTTGAAGTTATTAACCTTGGCGTACCAGGCTATGATATTCAATATTCGGTTGAAAGATTCAAAGTTAGAGGACAGAAATATTATCCTAATCTAGTTCTATGGCTCTTACAAGACGGCGATTTTGATGAGATTACTGAACTAACAAGAGAGAAAGGATATGAATTATATAAAAGGTATGAAGATAGAAAAGGCGTTGAAAAAAAATATGGCAACATAACCCAAGGTGTTACCTTTCCTTTTATGAATAGTGCGCGTGAACATGTCAGTCAGAGGTTAAACAAACTTGAATTGTATCGATATCAACTAAACGTTTTAAGAACAATGAATAATTATTTTGACGATACATTGGTTATTTTTACTTTCCCTTTTATGAGTTCTAGCAATAAACTTGTCATAGACTCTTTCATTAAGTCTCGAAAAAATTCGTTTTTCTTCACGAATCTTATTAATATCTTTGAGTTAGGCGAAATCATGCCAGACTTTCATCCAACCAAAGAAGGCCACAAAGCAATTGCCGAAGACGTTTTCAATTATTTAAGGAAAAACAACCTCATTCCCTTCGACGAAGCTCAGGGTGAACCGTGTGGGGAATAGGGATTGTGATATAATGTGGAAATATGGACAAGAAAAATCTTACTATTTTTGAGTACAAGCTTCCCGTCATTGTGGAAAAGGATAAAGACGGATATGTTGCTACATGTCCCATATGGAGTGCTTGTTTCGCCCAAGGAGATACATTCGAAGAGGCAATAAATGAAATTTCATATGTAGCCTCTTCTTTGGTTGAAATGTACAAAGAGGAGGGATTATCTGTTCCATTAGAACTGAAAGAAACAAAAAAACAAAAGAGTTCAGCCCCCTTCTTTTTCAATTTTCCATTAATAACATCGGGTAATCATGCCTAAAATACCTCCGCAAAAGTATCGTATAGTCATACAAAAATTACGCAAACTTGGATTTGTATTTCGTAGAGCAACGGGAGGCTCTCATGAAATCTGGTGGAATGAAGCAACAAAGAAAACATGTGTTGTCCCTCACCACAGAGAAATAAAATCAGGAACATTAGGAAGCATTGTAAAACAAATAGGCATCACGCCAGAATTATTCATAAAAACCTGATTTTCAAAAAACAACCTCATTCCCTTCGGTCAGTGTAATCAGGGTGAACCGTGTGGGGAATAGGGAATGGAGGGCCAAGATAAAAAGCGGTTGACAAGCAGTCATACTCAGTATATACTGAGTGTATATGTACACCGCAGTCATTAATGTCAAAACACATCCTGAGATTAAAACCCAGGCCAAGAAGGTTGCTGAAGAGCTTGGGTTTTCACTGAGCTCTCTTGTCAATGCATATCTGAGACAGCTTATCAAGACAAAAACGATTATGTTTAGTACCGTGTCCGAGGAGCCTTCAGATTATATGATTGCAATGCTTAAGCAAGCAGAGAAGGAGATAAAAGAAGGGAAAGTGTCTCCCTCATTTTCAAATGCAAAGGACGCAATTGTGTGGCTAGAGCGAGACGTGAAATAATATATGAACATTTTGTTCGGTTCTTCATTTAACAAGCAATATAGTAAAGCAATTCCTTCAATCAAAAATGCTTTTCAACTGAGACTTAATTTATTTATGAATGATTATAATAATTCCCAATTACACAATCACCCTTTAAAAGGAAAATACAAAGGGTTAAGGAGTATAAATATCACTGGCGATTGGAGGGCTTTGTATTTTGAAAAAACAGAGAATAATCAAAAGATAATTACGTTTATGCTTTTCGGTACTCACAGTCAACTTTATCGATAAAGAAATCTCCAATAATTAGATTATCAATCTTTGTTTTTAAAAAGTCTTCGATAGCTTGTTGCGGGGTTTCTACAATCGGTTCACCCATAAGATTAAAGCTTGTGTTGAGAATACAGGGAATGCTGGTTAGTTTATAGAACTGTTTGATGAGTTGGTAGTAGCGGTTATTTGACTTTGAGATTGCCGCGTCTTTATCCCACAATGACCCTTCGTCACTACGTTCCTCAGGGTAAACTGTTTGGATGCGGCAGGTGCCGTCGGCGTGGACGATGGCAGCAAGCTCTTTTCGTTTATCTTTTTTCACAGGGAAACAGAAGACCATGAATGGGGAAGGGTGATTCTTTTCCGGCACTTCAAAATATTCATGCACTTTTTCTTGCAATATGGAGCCTGCAAACGGTCTAAACATCTCTCGTCTTTTTATGATGTTCATCTTTGTTTTCATGTTTCTAGGACCAGGTTTGCTGAGGATGGAGCGATTACCCAAGGCGCGGGGACCGAGCTCACAGGGTCCCTGAAACCAGGCGAGAACATAGCCTTTAGCTATTAGCTGTGAGCTTTTAGCTATGAGATCTTTATCAGAAAGTTTTTTGTATTTGAGATTGTAGTGTTTGAGGACGGTTTCGATTTCATTATTTGTATAACTTGATCCGAGTGACAAAGAGGTGATTTTAGACTGGATTCCCGCCTTCGCGGGAATGACATCATTGGGAGAAAGTGCGTAATGAGTATATAATGCAGAGCCGAGGGCGGCGCCACTATCACCCGCGGCGCCGAAGATATGAACACTCTTGAACGGCGTCTTTGAGTATATTTTTCCATTGGCAAGAGCGTTTAAAGCCACCCCACCTGAAATGCAAAGATTCTCGTTTCCGGTCAATGAATATAGATGATTCAGAATTTTATAATATATTTCCTCGGTGACCAATTGAATACTTGCGGCGAGATCTTTATGTTTTTGGGTAATCAGCTCTTTTTGCTTCCTCGGGGGACCGAGCAACTTTTCAAATTTTGCATTCCACATCTGAAAACTTTCGCGGAAAGAAAAATATTTCATATTTAACTGAAAACTTCCGTCATCACGTGTATCAATTAATTGATTAATTGAGTCACTATATTTTGGCTTGCCGTAGGCGGCCAGGCCCATAAGTTTATATTCATCCTCATTAACTTTAAATCCTAAGAAGGCGGTAAAAGTGGAATAGAGAAGGCCGAGGGAGTGAGGGAAATCTATTTTCTTGAGGGAAATTATCTTGTCACTTTTTCCCATCCATAATCCGGTTGTCTGATACTCGCCGACGCCGTCGATAGTTAAAATTGCCGCTTCGGAGGTTAGAAATGGTGAAGTGTAATATGCACACGCCGCATGGGAAAGATGGTGAGGGGTAAAAGTAATCTTTCCTTTATATTTTAATTTAGTTCGAATGGTGTGTTCAACTTTTATTTTATAGTCAATCCATTCGGGCATTCCTTTGAGAAAAGGTTTCAAAGACCAGGGGTATGTTGCGATGAATGTCTCTAAAATTCGCTCAAACTTTAAAAGCGGCTTTTCATAATAGGAGACGATGTCAATATCATGTATTGATAATTTTGATTCTTTCAAACAAAATTCAATGGCTTTGAAAGGAAAACTGTTATCATGTTTTATTCGTGAAAAACGTTCTTCTTCAATACCACATACAATTTTTCCATCTTTGAGAAGGATGGCGGCTGAATCATGGTAGTAAGCGGAAAGGCCGAGGATATACATCGTGTAACGTGTAACGCGAAACGTATAACGTAAAAAACCTAATATGGTGATGACAAGTCAATCTTTTCATCTTTTACTTCTTGCCAGTAAGTGGATGTCTTTATTTCTTTTTTGAAGAAGAAATAAATAAGGGATCCAAAACCAATCCCTACAAAATAGAAAAGGAAAAGAATAATTTGAATAAATACATCGTTTATTATTCTCACAACCCTTCGGATTTGCCTCATATGATGGGATACAAAAATACGGGAACGGGGGAAACTTGGGCGCTGATGATGAGAAGGGCGATGATAATGAGAAGAAGGATGACGGGGATGATCCAAATTTTTTTGGATTTGGTGGAGAGGATGAAAAACTGCCTGACGGTTTCAAACATAGTGATGATTATAACAAACACAATTTCCCTCGTTCTTTAATACAAAAATCATTCACTTCTTTTCTAAAACTTTCAGTAATAAATATTTTTTGAAAGTTGCGTATTATTTCTTTCAAAAACATCTCTGCTTCGTTCGGTGGGCGAAGTTCTTTTTTCAAGAAATATATTTGTTTCATGATAGAAAAAGAAATGAGGTGGTTTGCCCCGTATGCTTTTTCATACAAAAGTAGTGCTTTTTCCTTTTCTCCCTTATTTAAATAATATTCTGATGCGGCGAGGATGATGCCGGTGTCATAAGGAGCAACAGAGAGGCCTTTTTTTATGAGTGTGGGGGCATTTTTATCACTATTTTGCTTAATTGCCTCTATGTACGCCTGACGGTTTAACGGGTACCAGGAAAGGGCAGAAACGGGATCATTTTGTTTTAAAAAGAGAGTACTTGTTATCATTAAGACAAGACTTCCGAGAAGTATAACGTTTACCCCTCCATATAGCCAAAGAGGAAGAGGTATTTCTTTTTCCTCCTTATAAATTGTTGCCGCAATTATGGTTGCCAAAATAAGAAATAAATAAATCTGATACGTGTAGTCGGTCTGGAAGTTGACGAGGAGGTAGAGGAGGAGATAGAAGATGGAGGGTGGATGATTGAAGGTGGAAAATAAAATGAGAAGAACTATTACTAGAAGTAATAATGCGGCGGGAATGCCTTGTTCGGTAGCTACTTCCAGAAATATGTTGTGGGCAGAGTCTGAAATATTATTACCCACATTATATTTCAGTGAAGCTTTTAAGAAGTTGCCGGCTCCGATACCAAAAAATGGGTGTTCTTTTATCGATTGAATTGCCTGCTTTGCAAAGATGTCTCGTCCTGAAAGGAAATCGCGGGGATTAAGAGTCATCGTCTTTGACAAGTATTGTTGAGGGTTAAAAAGAGGAGAGGTGGGGGTTATATTTTGAGAACTGATCAGAGTGATAAATATGAGAATGATTCCTAAACTCACCGCGCCAACATAAATATAGGGGCGACGAATAGTTTTATATTTTTGAATAAAAAATAGTCCTGCCGTAATTAAAAAAGCCAGGTAAGCGGACCGGGAAAAGGAAAAAATAAAGAACCAAAAAATACTGAAAAATGCAATGAAAAAAAAACGTTTATGGTATGAAAGAAGAAGAATAAGAAATAAACCCAAAAAGTCTCCTAAGTGATTATGAGAAGCATAGCTTGCCAGGACAACCTGTTTTTCAAGGTGGGGAGGGAGGAGGGGGAAGAGGGAGTATCCAATAAAAAAGAGGCCTAATAAACAAATAAGCAAATAAACAAATTTTTCTCCCATCTTTTTGAAGTTGTAAAAGAATATAAATAGGAGAAAAAGCGAGACGGAAAAAAGAAAATATTCAAAAGACGTTTGTTTATCGTAGGAGGATAAAAGAGAAATAAATCCCAGAGCAAAAAAGATTATTGAAAAAAAAGTCAGTCGGGGAGGAAGATGAAGGGGGTGGGATTTGAGAAAAGTATAAAGATATAGGAAGGTGGGGACAACGAGGTAATAAAGAAGAAAATATTGGTGATATGTTTTGATACCAACACCCTCCAAGGCCATGGGAATGAGGAAAAATAGAAAAAGAAGAACGTTCATACGTTTGTTGACAGGGTGAACATAATTTGTTACTCTGAGGATAACATGAAACAGGGTTTAGTTGTCTGCTTTTTTTTATTTGTATTATTTCTCCTTTCATCTACCTCCACGCAAGCATTTTATGCCTGTGGAGGAAGTCCATGTAATGGCTCTTATCCTTGTAATGGCGGTTTAACATGTAATGGAAGTAGCGTCTGTGGGACATACTACAATACCTGTAGCGGGGCGACCTGTAATGCCACGGGTGGATGGGACCAGGCAAGTTGTAATACCGCAAATCAATGTACTCCTTCTGGAACCACTCGAACCGCTACATTTGGCGCATGTGGAGCGGCTTGCGGTAATGGGCTTAAGACGTGTAACTGTGGAGCCGAAAATAATTGTACTACAACATGTTCAGGAGGAGTTGCTTGTGTGGCGACTGCGGCATGTTGTACCGATCAGGCTCCGCAAACGGTTCCTTCCGGAATTGCTTGTGCACAGGTTGGAGTCACTCGTACTGCTCAAGTCGATTGGACATTTGCGGATACGGGGAGCACTTGCGGACAGTCGTGGGGATATAATTGTGTGGGAAACACAAACAGTTTTCAATTAAGATTTAATGGAGGAAAAAGCAATGAGAACGGATTAAGTACTGATCGGACACTTACCACGGGACTCTTCCCCGATTGGGGAACCTATACGGTACAAGCATGTGCATTAAATGGCGTAAGCGAGAATTGCTCAGTAACTACAAATTGTGTACTTACAGCTCCGACCTGTACTTCATCCGGACAAACAGCGGATTCTTTACCACCAGACTTAACTTGCAAGAGTGCAGATCCAACATTATCAGCTTCAATGGCAAGCGGGGCGGACGAAATTCAGTTTTTAGTAAAACAAGGATCAAGTACCTTATCCAACCCTTATGCGGCGCAAAGTGCGTGGCTCAATACAACTCCCGCGACCTATGTTCCCAGCTTAGCAACAAACACCTATTACTGGAATACGGTATCTCGATCAACCGCGGCCCCAGTTGCCTGTATAACTCCTGCAGTATTTCCTACGGGATATCAGCTCAATGTGGATAAAACCGCCCCGGTAACTCCGGTTGGGGCATTTGGTGCATTTGTAGCAGATCCGACCTGCTTATCACAGTATTTTGTAACGTATGGATGGGGAGCCTCAAGCGATGTTGGGTGCGGTGGTTTAGTGGGGTCTCCGTATACGTCTCAAATCTCGAAGCTCAATGACTTTTCAGCACTTGAGGATAATACTAATACTGCAAGTCTTTCGATCACCTCAGCCGCGTCTTATCTTCCCGCAACTACTTTGTATGGACGGGTAAAGGCGGTGGATGGGGCAAGTAATGACTCCGGATGGTCGGTCGGAGTGACAAGTGTGGTTGTGCCTCAACCATCACCTTTTCCCACAATCCATATCCAAGGAAATTATATAGAAGACACAGGCGTATGTAGCAATATGACACTAGATCCAAATAACTTAAGCCTTGCTTTGAATATTGTACCCGCAACCGGAGTATCATCCGTTTGTACCAAAGCGGGCTCATCTTATGACTGTGACATCACCATAGATAACCAAAGCGCTGTATGTGCAGTTGATGCTCACACCGTCTCTCTTGTTGCAACCTATTCCGGCTATGATGCGCTTGAATGGCGAGTTGGGAATGTGTGTGCGGGCGCGTCCAATCCAAGCGTTTCCATCAATGCAGGCACTCCACCTGCCGCACCCATCGATGCAAATATTTACTTTGATTACGGGACACAGAGCTGGTTCAAGACATCCAACACCAGCTTTACCAGTAAAACGGCACGCAATAACATTATTCCCAATGCCGCTACCGCATTTGACACCGACGACAGCGTAGCTCCTCCCAACAATACCTATCTCACTATAAACGAAGGAGGGGCGGTCCTTTACACAAACTCGGGAAAAAAAATTGAGCTGGGGCCAAATGCGGTAAATGGCTTCTCAGCGCATAACTGGTATAGCAATACTTACGATGCAAACACAACATTCACCCCCACGAAGTTTACCGACTATATGAAATCACGGAAAAAATATAAAACAATAACTGATGTAACGAGCATTGATGCTGACGGGATTTATTATATAGCGGGCGATCTGACCATTGCCAATATGACCCCCTTTAACAGTAAAAAAGTTTTGATAGTGTCAGATACCGGAACCGTAACCATCAGTGCCGATATGATTCCCACCTCGGCCGCCGTTGCAATCATTGCTAAGACAATTGTAATAAACAGCGCGGTGACGGAAGTGGATGCCATTTTGATTGGCAACACGGTTGACATCGGAGCATCCGCAACCAAATTGAAAATAAACGGCAATCTCATACAGCTTACCAATATCACCCCTTTCACCAACTCAAGGGTCACCGCAAGCGCCCAATCGCCGTCGCTCTTTATCAAATTTAATCAAGCCGCATACTTGGATTTATTACCGTATTTATCCATAAGTATGTATGATTGGAGACAGATACAATAAAAATTCAAATGAAAAATCCACAAATTCACAAATCAATTTTTAAATTTAAAATTTAAATTTTGAACTTGATTTGATGTTTGAGTTTTGTTATTTGAATTTAAGACTATGGAAAGAAAATATCATGAACGGGGCCAAGTACTTTTGATAACTATAATGCTGTTGGCTGCTGCAGTGACCGTTGTCATGACTATTGCCTTCAACTCCACAACCGAGACACAAATTACTAAACTGGAAGAAGATTCGCAAAAGGCCATGGCGGCGGCGGAGGCGGCGCTTGAGGCGGCTATCCAGCAAAAATCAGGGACGGTTGCTCTCAGCTCACTCCCTGCATTTACCGGAAGCAACATAACCGGTCAGGCGAATGTGGTGGAGACTGGGGGGAATGAATTTGTAACCCCCCTCTTGCAACGGGATGAGCAATACACTTTTTATCTATCAGACTACACAACCCTTTCCGATTATTGGACGGGGGATCTTGGCATGTTCCTGCAATCGGAGACGGTGACCGATTGTCCGGCACTTGAGTTGACTTTTATCGATTCAGCAAATGTGGTAACAAAAAAAATAGTAGACCCCTGCGCGCCAAGCGTGATAACAGGAGGAAATAAAGTTACTACAAGTCCGGGAGG
>CAYITZ010000005.1:0-32416 GCA_964366485.1 uncultured Gammaproteobacteria bacterium | reverse complement strand
TGGAGAATACAAATCAAGTCCTATTATTGCAAATCAATTGACGAGGGGTATAGTCAACATATTCCAACATTTCCGGAACAAAACTTCCACAGACGTGAACCATTCGTTTATAGGGTAAATTTGCCCCCTGTCCCCATAGTTGGGAATATATATCGAAGCTTGCTTTTTTTTCTGAGGCTCCAAATCCACTATCTAATTGTTCAAAACCAGGTTCATCAAAAGAGAAAACAATTTCAGGTTTTTTTCCGCTTTTACTTAGAGCTTTTTCAACGGCACGTGTCCAGAATAATGAACGGGCAAATATCAACCCTGCGTGAATGGAAAGCAGTCTTTGATTTTGGGCAACTAAACCCTGTTCGAGCTTTCCTTTTTCATTATATGTCCAAATGTTTTGGGCAGTATTCATAGGTCCTGAAATTTGTAATTTGATAACATCAGGAATATTATCGGGATTGTGTTCTAAATATTTAATGAGCTCTTTTAGTCCATCGGGAAGCTGACTGTAGAATGGTTTTAGATCTAAATTACTCTCATTAACTTCATTCTGCAAGGCTAAAATAATATTGCTCACTGCAATCTCCATATTGTCAATAATATGTTTATTACCTCTTCGAACAATAATGCCTCCTGGACTACTCCCTTGGTCTGGGGAAACAACTAAATCATATGTAATTTTTCCATTCTTCGTAGTAAAAAAGGAGGATATAGCGTTCAGAGCCTCACCATCCATTGAATACTGATTAAATGTATTTCTTTGTCCAAGTTGGAGAAGTTGGGGTTGGTGAATTTGGTCTTTGGTTCGTGCTTGATTGATCGCGTATTCAAGAACGCTCATCTCACTTCCGTTGGGACAAATCATACTTCCAATGAAGAAAGCAGGTAGAGACTTCTCTTTAGAAAGATGAGTCATTTCTCTCAGCATAATGCTCTATAGTATACATAAAAACATGTGTATTTCAACATACACCCTGCTACACCGTATTGTTATACTGTGAAAATGAGCACTTCGATTAATTATCGAGGTGTTATATGAGGCCGATGTTCAACCTCGTAGGTTGAGCGGGTGGTGTTTGGTTGGAGGGCCTTTGGCAACCTCGCAGGTTGCCAGGCTTGGACGGCTCATACTACTAATCGAAATAAAATACTGTTAATACAGTCTAAAATGTGATAATTGTTGTTTATAGTCCCTTGCGCTCCTCACATTTCTTAATTTATATTTATTTCCATGAATAATATTCGTATATTTCCTAAAGGGGACATATTTCATTTATGCAATAAAAGCATTTCAAATTATCATATTTTTCGTAAAGACAAATGGATTATCCGATTTCTCACGGCAGTGAATTATTACAATAATGTAAAGATAGAAATGAGCCTCTCTAAAGCATTGAGGAAACCTCTTAATTTACAAAATATTATGACGCGTAATCCACAACAAATCATACATCTTCTTGCTTATTGCATCATGCCCGATCATTATCATCTCCTAGTAAGGGTAAATGGCGATTACCTTTTGTCAAAATATATAAGTGACTTAGAGAATAGTTATACCCGTTATTACAATAAAATAAATGAGAGAAAGGGACCACTTTGGCAATCTCGATTTAGAGCTATACATATAGAAGACGACGATACCCTTCTTCATGTGCATCGATATATCCATCTCAATCCTACAACAGCAGGATTAACAAAAAAACCAGAAGATTACAGATGGTCCTCATGTCATTCTTATTTTTTTGATCCCCAAATATTATTGGACGCAAAAGAGATACCAGCAACTTCCATTCAAACCTATAGGCAATTTGTAGAAAATCAAATTGATTATCAAAAAACCATAAAAGGAATTCGGCGCAAGCTTCTCGAATAGATTTAGCCTTGGCAACCTGCGAGGTTGCCAGGCACATAATCTAAATTAGCGAGTTAAATTTTTTAATATCCTCTCTACTTCCCGATCGTTGATGGCATGATGGGAGCGCAAATTTTATACGATATGTAGTTCTTTTTGAACACGTTCTATGAGAAATATTTTCATAAGGGATTGATACGGAACATCTCGCTTATTAGCAAGTTGCTTTATCTTCACAAGCAAATGTTCGGGAATCCGCACCGAAATAATACGAGAAGTCGATTTAAGATTGGAAAACACCGTATGCTTCGCTTTTGACCAGTCAACATAATCGGTTGAGTCGTGTTTTAACCAAAATATACGCTCCTTTTCTTCTGTTTTGAATTGAGGTATTATTTTAAGCTTTTTCATATATATTTTTCTCTTTTCGGCTCATATTTCGAACCGAAATAACTCGTAATGCCTTACCTCTTAGAGTAAACGATGCAAAAAGCATTCTTCCTCTATCGGTCTTGCCTAAAGCCTGATATCTCTTTTCTTTGATTGAATGCTTTTCGTCTTCATTGACTAACAAAGGCATATTTTGAAACATTTCTTCTGCTTCGCTTGGCAACACTTGATGTTTTATTTTATTTTTTTCTTGATTTCCTTCGTCCCATTCAAATGCTAATTCAAGCGAAATAACATCCATGACATAAGTATATAATGGTTATATACAATTTGTCAAGAGTGATTCATAAATTTTTTAAAATTCTCTCCACTTCCCTATCATTGATGGCATGATGCGGACCGCGGTGGGAAAGGAGAGCACCCGAAAAGGTTTTCGGGATGTGCATGAGTTCATGGATGAGAGTCTTCATTTTTTCACGTTCGGTCAGTTTATCAAAACGCTTTGCAATAACCTCTATAATATAGTTTGGCTCCAAGCCAGCCACTTCTTTGAATAAACGTGACATCCCCCAGATGCGTGCATATGCCCGAGTCTTTGCGTCGAAGGACCGGATGCAGTGGATTTGCGAAGTCTTCACGTGGTCAAATTTTAGTTCTTTCACGAGAACCTCTATTTGTTTTTTAATTTCAGGGGCAAGAGCGTATTTCATAGAGAATTTAAAATTTGAAATTTGAAATTTTTATTCAAACACGAAACTCGTTTTGATGTTATGATTTTAACATTAAAAATTGTTTTCAAATTTCTAATTTCAAATTTCAAATTATTAATCGACTTCTCCTTGACTTTCACCCTCTCTTCTTATTATATTGATATATAGGTGTAGGTTTATTATTTGTTCAACATTTTAGTACAAATATCAGTAGATATAGCACCCCAATAAACTCAACAAAGAAATTTTCAGCCATCGTTTTGAGCGTGTTTGTGGCTCTTCTTTTTGTAACTTCTTTTTTTGTTCCCTACGTTCAAGCGCAAACGTTTAAAAAAGATTTTTTATACAAATTTGTTAGTAATTGGGCCGACGTAACAACCGATGGAACAAATTTATATGTTATTAATTCATCCTATTCCCAAATTGATAAATATTCAGTTGGAGGCATACACGCAACTTCCAACTGGGGAGGATATGGTATTGCAACAGGCAAACTCAAACAACCCATGGGGATTGTCCAGGTGCTTACTAATCTGTACGTTGCAGACACCGGCAATTCACGCATCCAACGCTTTGATTTGACAGGTGTCTCAAACCATGCTCCCTGGGGAACTTTAGGAACCGGTAGTGGACAGTACAACGAGCCGCAGGGAGTTGCGGTTGATAGCCTTGAGAATTTTCTATTTGTGGCAGACACGAAGAATAATCGAATCCAGGCAATTACTATCTCAGACGATTCAGTTGCAAGTGTCGCCGGAACATTGGGTACAGGAATAAATCAGTTCAGTTCTCCCAAAGGAATTGCGGTGACGGGGACGGCTCCAAATCTTAATGTGTATGTAGCCGATACAGGTAATAATCGTATCGTTCCCTACACGTTTAATACGGTGTCAAAAGTATTTAATTATGTGACGGGCGGGGCGTTTGGGACGTATGGCACCGGTAGCGTCCAGTTCAATCAACCTAATAAAATAACGATTGACGGAAGCGGGAATTTTTATATAACCGATACCACTAATCGAATACAAAAATTTGACAATGGACGCAACTTTCTCACTTCGTGGAACGTGCGTGATAGTCGGGGAACTTCCGGCTTAACCACCAATGGAACCACCCTGTATGCGATTGAAGGAAATAACCAGATGGATACCTACAGTGCCCAAACGGGGATTTTTTCGACTTCCTTCATTCACGAATCAAATCAACCGGTTGACGTGGGAATTGACCTTTCAGGAAACATTTATCTTGACAACAATACGACAAACACCATTCAAAAATTCACCTCCACTTTTGTTCCTCTTGCCGAATGGGGGGGGAATGGGTCTGATTTCAGTGGCGCACTGGGAATCGGGGTAAATACCGGCGGTGAAGTGGTTGTGGCGGATACCACCAATAACAGAGTGCAACGTTTTGACACCTATGGAACATATCTTTCAACACTGCCCACTCCCCTCGTGACTCCGGCCGGATTTTCAAGCCCGAAAGATGTGGCGAATGAGGCAACGGGAAAAATGTATGTGGCTGATAGTACGAATAATAGAATTTTGAAATATAAATCGGATAATACTCCCGACTGGGCTATGGGATTACCCACTCCGACTTTGGCAGTTATCCCTGGCCCGGGAACTCCCACTCCTATTGCGCCAACCGGTCCCTATTTTTTAAATCCCTACGGTATTACAGTTGATTCTGTGAATAAAATATATATTGCCGATTCCGGTTATGCCCGTATTCAAAAATTTGACGCGAACGGAACGTTTGAAAATGCATGGGGAGCATATGGTTCGGCTGATAATTTAGCGGTACCTCAGTTTGATAACCCGCAAGGTATGGCAATTGACACGGCAGGAAACATATATGTGGCCGATACAGGAAATAACCGTATCCAGCGATTTGATCAGGTGGGAACTCTTGCCACTCGTGTGTTGTGGGGAGTGTTTGGCGCTGGCGACGGACAGTTTAATCAACCGAGAAATGTTGCGGTTGATGCATCAAACCGGGTGTACGTAAGTGAGACTCAAAATAAACGCATCCAGGTCTTTGGCGACGCCGTGACGAGCGCCGGTATCACTATCGTTGAAACAAGCGGCACTGCCGTGACTGAAGATGGGTCGGTGGTTGACTCCTATACCATCAAACTAAATTCACAACCATCCGCAAATGTCACCATAACCGCAACTTCCTCAGCCGCAACACAAATGACGGTATCGTCCACAAGTCTGACTTTTACCCCTTATAACTGGAATA
The DNA here is from genome assembly GCA_964366485.1 of uncultured Gammaproteobacteria bacterium. Classification (GTDB taxonomy): domain Bacteria; phylum Patescibacteriota; class Microgenomatia; order UBA1406; family GWC2-37-13; genus YC2-FULL-38-9. The sequence goes on along the minus strand of CAYITZ010000005.1, from coordinate 27,223 downwards.
TTCCTCAGGTTGTCACTGTCATTCCTGTTGTTGATTATATCGATCAAGCACTTACTCAATCTTTAACCATTAACCACACCTCCGCATCGTCTGACACAAACTATAACACGGGGTCAACTATCCTTGCGAGTGTCCAAGTGACATTGACGGATACTTATACCGCGGGCGTTATTCAGAATAAATTGGTAGTGGCTGTTGCAGAAAGTGGCGCAACGGACACGGTGAGTTACTCGTTAACTTCAAAACCAACGGCTAACGTGACAATAACCGCAGTTGGCAGCTCATCAGCAGGTCTTTCTTTTTCACCCTCAGCCGTCACTTTTACCTCTTCAAACTGGAATATACTGCAACTGATTACTATCACCGCTATTCGTGATTTTATCGCCAATGGTAACCGCGATGAAGTTTTTTCCCATACCTTGACCACATCGGCTTCCGAATATACCGCAACAAATGCGGCGGAAGTCCGGGCCCATATCACCGATATCGTCGATGTTGCCGGGGTTACCATCAGCAAATCTACTCTCAGTCTTACCGAGGGAGGGGCTTCAGGAACTTATACGGTCGTGTTAAATAGCAAGCCAACCGCGAACGTCACCATCACGCCAACCGCGTCTTCTTCGGCTGATCTTACAGCCTCACCTTCTGCTCTTATCTTTACTTCCGCAAACTGGAATACCGCGCAGACGGTCACGGTTTCAGCAGTAAATGATAAAGAGGATAATGTGACTGATACCCGTAGCGCGGACATAGCCAACACAAGTAGTTCTACCGATCTCAGTTACGCATCAACGGTATACACAACTGGAGGTACCGCTCCGGGTAATATTGTGCGGGTGACTATCACCGATATTGATGTAGCCGGCATCGTCCTTTTGGAAACGGAAGGATCGACTTCGATAATCGAGGGATCAACTACCGACACCTATACTATTAATTTAAACAGTAAACCAAAAGGCAACGTCATCTTTGAATTGACTTCAACTTTCGAAGCAACAACTTCCGCGCGCTTTTATACCTTTACTCCTTCAAATTGGAATGTGACGCAAACTGCTTCAATTAGCGGCATAATTAATGGTATCAATGAAGGTACCCATAGCGCCACGATAACTCATACAATTCTTTATACCACGGCGCACGATGTGAAGTATGCTACCGGCTCAGCCGCGGTACAAAATGTAACTATATATGATACGGACGTTCCTGATATTGTTTTGAGATTGCCAAATAATGTTATTAATATCCAGGAAGGTGGGGCCTCTGATCTATATTATGTCAAACTCAAAACAAAACCTCTTTCGAATGTTACCATAAATATTGACGGCGGAACGGATTCAACCGCAACCCCATCTTCTCTTTTATTTACAACGACAAACTGGAATACCGAGCAAATTGCAACCGTTTCGGCTATAAATAATTATACTGTGGAAGACGCTCGTACTTCGACCGTGCTCCATACCGCCTCATCCACTGATCTTGGATATGATTTGATTAAAGAATATCTGACCGTAAATATCGCTGATGATGATAGTACTTCACCCGGTGTACAAATAACCCAAACAGGGGATACTACCACTGTCACTGAAGCCGGAACAGAAGATACTTATACAATGGTACTGACAAGTAAGCCGACCGCAAAAGTGAAAATAAAAGTATTAGGTAATAATGGAGAAGCTACCTCCTCAGGCGCTCTTTTCACTTTTCAAACAACTAACTGGAATGTACCCCAGACGGTACATGTGCTTGCAAAAGACGATCCAAGCGTCGATGGAACTCAAACAACCATTTTCCAGCATATAGTCACATCAACGGATCTGCATTACAACGGCATTGCGGTTGATGAAGTCACAATCACCGTTCAGGATAATGATTCGACCTCTTCCTCGCCCTCAAAACCTCAAAGTTGTACAGCAACACCCCCTGATAATAGACCTAACCTATTCCAGATAAATACAACTCAAAATTCAGCAAAGCTATACTTCACTCCAATCCGTGACAATATTTCCTATTATTATGTGGCATACGGATTGAGCCCGGGAGATGTGAGATATGGAGTGAGCTTTGATCAGGGATCCTACGATGGAGTGCTTGACTACACGATTTATTCCCTCTCTGCAGGAACGAAATACTATTTTAAAATCCGTGGCGGAAACGGCTGTGCAACCGGACCATGGGGTAATGAAACAAGTGCAACTACTACAGCTTCAGGAAGTGCCGCGGTACGGACGTATTACACGCCAGCTTCATCCTATGCGACCACATCAGTATCAAGTGGGTCTTCATCGGGTGGGAGTTCGTCATCACATCCTCAATTTACCTATAACTTATATCCGGGATCCCGTGGAGCTTTGGTGAGATCATTGCAGGTTTATCTAAATAGTCAAGGATTCACGGTAGCCCAAAGTGGAGCCGGAAGCCCGGGAAGTGAGACTGATTTATATGGACCTCTAACCGCATCAGCAGTCCGAAGATTCCAGGAAGCCCATTACTCAGAAATCCTCTCCCCTCTTGGCTATTCCTCCGGTACCGGAATACTTGGTCCTTCAACGAGAGCGTATATTAATTCACATTAAATATGAAGGTTCTATTACTTTGTGGAAGTATTGCTCAAAAATCCCACACTAACGCTCTTCTTCACTATATCGAAGATCTCTTCATAATCGAAGAAACTGATGTATTATTTTGGGATTTAAAAACAAAGCCTCTTCCGATTGCTCAACCCGAATATCATAGAGATCCGACTCAGAATCCTGATAAAATCGTGAAAGAATTCGTTGCAGAAGTTGAAAGTTCACCATTAATTGTTCTTGGGAGTCCCCTTTATCACGGCTCCTACAGCGGAGTTCTAAAAAATGCTTTAGATAATCTGCGTTGGAATGCGTTTGAAGGTAAATGGGTTGGATTAGTTGGTAATGCGGGAAGCATGCGCGCAAATCATGCAGAGTTCAGTCATCTCAGACAGGTCGTAAACACTCTGGTTGGATACACCGCCCAGACACAAGTAGGAACATGCACAAAAGACTATGAAGAAACTCCAGAAAAATATATCTTGATCAATGACGATATTAAAGATCGTTGCCATCGCTTAGTAGAAGAGCTCGTTACTTTAATAAGACCCATTAATAGGTCTTGACAAATGACCATAATATAGTACTATTGCAGTATGGATACTATCTCAATCACAGAACTTAAAATCAACCCCTCAAAAGCCATAGGTATGGCGGTCGATTACCCCGTAGCAGTGGATAAAAGGGGTAAAACGGAGGCCTATATCGTCGGAAAGAATTTATATGACCGCCTCCTCCTCTATATTGAAAACTTTATAGACAAAAAAGTTATCGAGGCGACTGATTATAAGAAGGGGGTAGATTTTGAAAAAGTTGCAAAAGAATTAGGAATATGAAGATTGAACTCTCTCCTCTTGCGGGAAAACAACTTCGTAAATTGACCAAAATCGATCAAATAGCAGTCGCACAAAAAATAAGATCTTTACAAGACATATCTTCCTCTGCGATTCAGCCTGAAAAATTATCAGGATATAAAGGCGTGTATAGAATACGAGTCGGCAATCTGAGAATCGTTTATCGTATCTTTCCAGATAAACTTTATGTCATCCTTATTCATCACCGAAAAGATGTCTATCAATTACTTGCAAGGCTGTTAAAATAAGAAAAACATATGAACTCCCATCTCTATCATCTTCAAATAAACATTGATCTGAAAAATATTTCTTTTTATAAAGACCTCATGGAGTTTATGGGATGGAAGATTATCTTTGAAGATAAGAACGCGGCAGGTTATAAAAGTGGGACGAATGGAGATGTGTGGTTTGTAAAAACGGGAAAAAATAAAACGGTTGACTACGATGCCAAAGGAGTTAATCACGTCTCGTTTCGAGTAGATAAAATGACGGACGTAGATAAAGTAAAGAGTCACCTTGAAATGAAAAAAACAAAAATGCTTTTCGGTACGCCCCGTCACCGACCCGAATTTTCTACTTCAAAGGATGAAACATATTATCAAATAATGTTCGAATCCCCGGATAAGATATTGTTTGAGGTTGTGTATATTGGACAAAAATAATCTCAAAAATCCCCCCAGTATTTTTGCTGATACTCTCCCGCTTGTACAGCATATTGAAGTGCCTTTTTTAACATATCTTCAGTCACATCTCCTCGATTTATTTCTTCTTCAAAACGCTCAGAAAATTTGCCGATTTCAGGTTGAACCCCACCCCCTCCTAATCCATTTACTCGATTGATTACCACATCAGCTTTGTCTGCAATGGCGAGCATGATTTGGGCCTTCCTAACAATGGGGTAATTGTCATTTTCTATTTCTTCCCTAGCAAAAGGATCGGCAAAATAAGGAGGATATGCAATGTAGGCAAATTTTGTTCCCCATCTGTGGTGTCCGCGTACCATGTCCGCAATATCCCTATCGTGGTGATAAATCATTGCCGCACCCATGTGCGGATGCCATGAAATTATCTCTTTTTCTACATGACTTAGTTGACCCGCGTTGTCCAGTATTTTTTTGGATACATTCAATTTTCCACAGTCGTGCACAAAACCAGCAATGAGAATGTTGTTGATTTGGGGCCTCAATCTTATATCGTGAGTAGTTTCGATAAGATCTTTCCATAATGAATAAGCAATAAACCCCACCCTAACTGAATGCCTATATGTATTAATATTATGATAACGAAGCTTCTTCATTATGTCTTTCGTCCACGCAGGATACTCACGCTCGTTTTTCATTCTCATCCCTTCAGGAGGCGCCATAGGGGTCTATTATATCACTCATACACTATCACATCCATCCCAACATATGAAAAATCGTAGACTTCCTTTGCCGCGCCGATGTCCAATGATATGCATCCACCCGTGTGAGGTGAACCTATAAATTCACGCGGGCGCTGTTTGCGTTCCCCTTCCGCATACCAATAAGGTAGTTCATGAATACCAAAATAGGCATCCTGTCCCCCCGCCCAACCGTAATAAAACGCCATCCAGTAGGGCATGTACACGTTGTAAATATCCGAGTATCCCTCAAGCGCCTTATTTATAATTTTAAAACGCCCCACCGGCGTCGGATAATATAATCCTGTTGAAATAGGATACGACTTTAACATCACACCTTTATCGAATATATACATTTTTTGCTTTGTAATACTTACTTCGATGTACCTGTCAGCGATTTCCCCATGGGTTGTGGTTGCATCGGTTTCAGTCAATGGCACGGTGGTCGTCTTTGCCAAAAGTGTGTTACCAATGAGCCCCTTGGCACGAGATAAAAAGGCAGTAAGCACGTCTCCCTTCAACACCTTCATATCTATCTTGGTGTTGCGGGAAAGATACGGATCGACTTTGGCCTCAATAAGATAGGTCAGCCGATCTTCGCGCGGATTAAACGCTACTACACCATTGTTATAAGCAATGTCAAAAAGCGTCTTGAGTTCATTGGTCGTAATAATTGCTTTGAATGTTTTCCCGTCCACATCAACAGTTATTTCAATCGGACGTGAAAAAATATCATTCAATCTTTTATTTTCGGCGATTATTTTTTCCTGTTTATCTGTTTTAATTATTTGAACAAGGCGCGGCTCGATGGTAACGTCTTTCTCCCCAAAATTGAATAAAATGAGCGATTTGAGATGTTCCTCATCTATCTTGTAAACAACCTCATTGTCTTGGAGGGTGAGTGTTTTATTTCCGTTATCCACCGCAACCTTGTCCGGACTCTGGGTAAAGTCAAACCGGGTGCGGTCAATAAAATCCGTATAGCTTTCCGTAAATATAAATCCCGGCAGAACCATCTTCTGACCATTTAAACTGCGAAAAAATGCAATCATATTATGAGGAAAAGAAAGGTGATTACCTTCAAATATCACTCGCTCTGAAGCTATTTTATCGAGCAATATTCCCATCTGTTTATATTTCATCGGATATGCCTTTTCGTGTACTTGAATGTTAAAAGAATATCCAAAAGATTTTTCTAAATAGACTGAAATATCGGTCTTTTTGAAGAAGGAAATGTTTTTTTTGCTCAAATAGATCCCCGGATAGACCCGTTCGGAAAAGTAAAAATATGATACAATTACTATGGAAATAACGGCCAGAATGAGGGTGAAAAGAAAGGCTTTGTGCATACAGAATATTGTACAGGAAGATAACAGTTAATTTTCAATTTGAAATTTTTAATTTATAATCAAAACTTAATTTTAAATGTTTTAATATTTAAACTTAGCATCATTTGAAATTATCTTCAAATTTCTAATTTTAAATTAAAAATTATCAAGACCCTGTAGCTTAATTGGATAGAGCAAAAGCTTGCGGAGCTTTAGGTTGCGAGTTCAAGTCTCGCCGGGGTCACCCATTCGACTACTTCGTTCGCTCAGGGCCGAGCCTTCTCCTCTTCTCCTCCTTCAAAAACGCATTTTCTCCCAAGCTTTTGACAAACTTCTCAGTCACGGGGATTGCATTTTCCCACAACACTTCAAATATCGACTTGAAAGAAAGGCTAAGAAGTTTGCTTTTTATCATAATCCCCCATGCTTCTTCATCTTTTGCGCATACCAACGCCACCCGATCCAGAAAGACATACATATCTAGATAAAGATTGAATTTCGATTTATCGATAAATCGAAATTCATGATATTGTGTATATAAAGGATCACGTCCATATTGATAGGAAAGCACGTGGCGGGTCCAGTCATTCAGGGGAATGATTGTCTTCACCCTTTTCTGTTTGCTCATATCTTTTGCTTTCAAGCCCTGAGCTACTTCTTGATTTATATACTCCTTTCCCATGGTATCCATGGGCATGAAATGGTCCCAAAGATATATCTCCACATTTGATGGAATATTTTGAATGAGGCCAAATACCCGCTTTACCCCCGCAATACCTGGATAAAAGGAAAAGTTGGCATTTGGCTTTTCTTGAAGATGGTCTTTTTTGAGGTCAGCGAGAATGTCAACGACGTCTACATCTAATTTATTCAGATCGTCCCGTCGCTTCACAATCATCTCACGCAAGACAGAAGGGTTTTTAGCCACGATCCAGGTCTGCTGTTTTTCCAAGCCTTGGCTGGTTTTGACGGTTATGAGCCCTTTCAGGGCAAGCGTCATCATGACGTCGTAGACGGTTGTGCGGGGAACCTTGGTGAGGCGCGCGAGCTTGAAAGGCGAGATCTCCGTGTGCTTGATAGCTTCAAGATACACAAGAATCTCATTCTTGGAAAGGCCGAAGTCAGAGAGAGTTTTGTAGATGGTGTTCATAGATACATTCTATCACTGTCGTCACTGTCCGTCAACAGCAACTTATTGTCGTCAGTGTCCGTCATTTTTGACATTAATAAACAGCTTTGATATGATAGCCTATAGTTATTATTTCTGTCATTCCCGCGCAGGCGGGAATCCAGGCTAAAATTACCACTTATGTGTACAACCTCCGCCAAACAAATCAACCTATCTTGGCACCTTTTAAAAACCCGCGACCCTGTTTCATGGATGCGCTGGGATGATGAAATCAAGCTATTAAATAGCAAGTCTGATAAATATAAGAAACTTATCATTCAAAATCCCAACCCAAATGAGGATGGGTATTATGGAGGAATAAATGAGAAAGGAGTTGCCTTCACTTCCACGTTTGTCCGCGTGGCAGAAGGCCAGATTTCCTATATCAGAAGACCCTATGTCCGCCATATTTTAGATGCGGGAACCGCAAAGGAAGCTGTTGAAATAATCAAATCTTTCTCTCCTCGTATAGGGGGTAATATGTTTGTAGCAGACGCAAAAGAATGTTACGGTATTGAAGGTGTACCCGACCAGTATTTTGTAAAAAAAGTAAAGACGTTCGAGGTCAAAACGAATCATTTTATGCATTTGCCTCATCAAAATCTTGGTTTTAAAACTAATCCAAAATTTAAAATATGGTCTGAGAATCACCAGGCACGGGCTGAAGAGCTTATTGCAAAGGCAAAAAAACTTGATGACCTGAAGAACATCCTCCGTGACCGAAAAAATGCGGAAGCAAAAACGGCTATTTGCACAACTCCCGATGAAGAAAAATGTTGCACTTATTCAGCTTTTATTTTTGACACAGTTGGAAAGAAAGTTCATTATGTCCAAGGCAATCCATTGAAGAATAAATTTAAGGAATATGGGTTTTAAGAGCCTGTTCAACCTACGAGGTTAGACAACGGCTTATTGAAACGGCCTAATCCGCAACTCGTACAGCGAAGATAAGAAGACGTTTTAATGTTGTACCCGTGGGCCAGCAGGTTTGCAGGGTAACAAATTCGCGGTTTGTTTTTCTTGTTAAATACTCCACTTGAGACGGATCCACAATTCTTCTTTCAACCACCTGATATTTATATCTTTGCCCCTTAAAAAAAAGGTTGATTTCATCTTTTTTCTCCAGTTTATCCAGTAAATAAAATACTGCGTTGTAAGTACCTACATTCCAGAAATAGTCTGTTGAGTGGGCAAATAAAAACACATGTCCGCCCTCGCCCGGGAACGCAGTCCCCCATGCATGGCCCACTCCTTTTTTCAAAGCTTCCAGGTATACTTTTTCATTGGAGACGTCAACATTGGCGATGATACGGGCATTTGCGCCTATTTTGGGGATGACCACCGAAAAGTTCGGGTCCTCAGGAATGAGGGCTTCAACGGGTTTTATGTTTAATAATGAGTTAAGGCCCCCTTTTGGCTGATCATTTTTTTGTAAACGAAACACGGCCTCCTCTTTACTTGATACCACGATGTACTGCTTATTTGCCTGTTTCTCAATGAAGTAGCGTATTTCCTGTTGGACGGGCTGATAAAAAGTCTTGGCAACCATGAAGACGGAGGAAAGAATCAAAAAATTCCCGACCGTGCGGAGTATGAGGATCTTTAAATACTCGTGTGATTTTTTAAGTTTTGTATTATTCATATTATCCTATTTTAACTAACAGATTCTTCTTTTTTTGAGAAAAATAGTGCCTATTGAGTGAAAGTTCTTCCACTTCGTTTGTTTCAATGACCATATTGCGCAATATACTGATATGCTCTGTTTTTTTATTCTTTGAAAGAAAGTCTTTAAGAATATCAAAATCAAAATCCGGCAATAAAATTAGGCTTAGTATATCTATCTTATCCTTCTGACCCTTCACACTTGCTTTTCGCTCAATATATGCTTGTAATTTTGTGAATAAGAGAATCTCTTTTTTTACGACCGTAAATGATTCTATTATTTCGGTATAGGGAGTTATCTTTTCAACAGGAAGCCCCAGCCAAGAATAATAAGGAAGATATATGTCTATATCTATTCCCTCTTGTTTTATCTCATATTTTTTTAATCGCTCGTTTTTATGAATCTCATAATTATTCTTAAGTTTTTGTAACGATTTAAAATCAATGATAACGTCGATATCTTTTGACTTAAGATTTTTTGTATACAGAAATACTGCCCAACCACCAATCAGAATGAATTTAAACTGTTTTTTAATACTCAATAGCAGTTCCCAACTTTTCTGTGTAATGATGTTTTGATAAAATTGAGTCATAGTCCTATGCGTTCATTTATGATTTCAAATACCTCTTGTGAGAATTCTTTTGCGTACCACTCGTGTAAATTCCAAAGGTCAACATATATCTGTGCAAGTGGCGTGTGTAAATAGATTTTGAGATAGGGATCCATAGCTAAAATGAATATGTTTGGTTTTTTTTTAATTTGCGGAAATCGTTTTATTATCGTGTCCAACCTCTCAGCATAATAATAGATATGTTCATAATCGGCCGGAGGGTCTTTTTTATAACAAGCATATCCTGAATATGCAGTTGGCAAAACACCATGAGGCATCGATGCTTCCCGTGCTAATACGGGAAGGGAACTGTATGTTTGATAGATAATCTCTTTTTTAAGATTCCTTCTCGTTGCCCAGTACATGAGAAGCCGTTCTGTGTCAATTACGTGCGATTTATTTTTTCCTACCTTGACCATGCCCATCTCCCGCAAAGGAAAAAGCGCATGAGATACTACGCTTGTTGAAAGTTTAAACTTTAAAGATAGGTCTGTGAGGGTGAACTCATTCTTTTTTTCTTCAATTGCTTGAGTGAGCAAATCCCTCCAAATATACTCTATTTTAAGCATTTTCTATTTAGAAAATAATTAACTATGGTTATTTTCTATAATAATAGAAAATAACCAAAATGTCAAGAGAAGAAAAGTTTTGTTTTTTTGAGGGAGGACATGTACTTATTGTAGCAGAGCTATTTCTTAGGATGCAATATATTTATTTTGATCTGCAAGTCGTTTCAATTCATTTATTACCAACTCTTCAACTACAATAATATTTTTTTCAGGAACTCCTCGTTTAATAATTGCTCGTTTTGCTTTTTCATTTAAAACAACTGCAACTTCATCATTAGAAGATACTAACGGACTCTCTAATACTCCTTCTGAATCCTTAATATGATAACGTACTTTCATTATTCCAGCTTCGTTTTAGAAAAATTCCTGTATAATTACTTCATATGGGTATGGAACAGTTCAGACACAAAGTGAATGCGGTCTTTTCCGATACCGTAATGATAGCATTGGCTCTTCTCATCATCCCGACCATCATTGCTCAAAATTTCTTCCATCTATCCCCCTCTCAACAGATTCTTGTTTCAATCATTGATTGGAGTATATGGACAGGCTTTTTCCTGGAATTTGTATTGAAATTAATTGTTGCAGAAAAAAGGATCAAGTGGTTGACTGACAATTGGTTTGACTCAATCATCAGTGTAGTTGTAATAATTTCTCCCCTCTTAGAAAATTTTTCCGGTATTTTTTACGCCGCACCCGGCCTCCGACTTACGCGGCTTACTCGATTGACTCGGCTAACTAGATTAACTCGTTTGACCCGTTTTCTGCGTTTTTTACGGTTGTTAGTAATGGCCGGAAAAGTCAAACACTCATGGTCAAAAATAAATTTAAAAATGTATGCGGCCTTTTTTTTAGTATTAGGACTTGGATTTACTGCCTCATTTATTGCAACTGGATTTCAACATACGAATATTGACATCGCTTGGATTTCTGTTTTTGTTAATATTTTTGGTATGTTTTATGCTGTATTAATCTCATTCTTTGTTATGCACGTCTGGGCAAAATTTAACTCAATATCGTCCGAAATCAGTAAAGAGATAAATGCGATAAAAAATGTCTATATATTGAGTCAACAACTTCCTTCTCATACATCGACACAGGAATTAAAGATAATCCTAAATGACTATGTAAATAAAATAGTCACTAGTCTTTGGGATGATGAGGGTAATTATAACGAGCTTGATAGCAAATATCTTAAATTGGCATATCACTTTAATGATACTCGCCTTGACACAAAGGCTGATGAAATAGTATTTTCACACATTATCAGTGAAATAAAAAGCTCTTCCGTTGCTCAATCGAATTTGATTAACCTGATTTCTGATAAAACCCCAAAAATTCTATGGATACTTCTTTTGTTATTGTCCACTGTTCTCATTGGTAGTTTCATTTTCTTGGGTTTCCAAAATCAGCTTGTTGCAACAATTCTTATTACATTAGTATCTGCGGTGACTGCGCTTGTAGTTGCTTTGATATTTGATATTGATACCCCATTGAAAGCTGGATTTTGGAGCATATCTTCTAAGCCTTATTCTGAGTTGAAAGAGTTTTTAGAACAAAATTAATTCAGTGTGCCAAGAGGGAGACTTGAACTCCCAACCTTTCCCTTAGGACGGGACTGCTCTATCCAATTGAGCTACCTCGGCTGATATACGGATAATTATTATAACAATTATAATTGTTATAACAGTTATAACTTTTATATTGACCTATTACGATAAGCCAATCGCTTCTTAAGGAGATTCTCCCGAAATCCGCCTTTTTTTACAAAATCCTCCTCTAACCAACGGAGTTTTTGATCCAGAAGTTGGTTGGTTTGGTTGATGAGACAAATCATGGAGTTAGCCGCAGTACAGGGGTGTTCGATATAATTTTTATAATGGTTATAATCGTTATAACGGTTATAAACTAAGTCTCTCACTTTCTTTGCGGCCTCTGATTGCATGGGCCAAAGTATCAGTTTGCGTTGTCTTAAAAAATCCTGGTAGTCATTGAGAAGTTCCTCAAGTGACGCACGTGCAACGCTTACCAACTTTATTTTACTCTCAATACTTTTCTCCATATATCCCTCAGCTATATTTTGTTTGCCGGAGCGTGCCGCTTGTACCATCTGGTCGGTAGTGCGGGATCTTTTATCAATGTAACGATCGCAGAACTCGACGGTGAAATCATATACAATCTCAGATTGCTTATAAAAGGGTAGAGTTTTATATCCGCCAATCATAAGAAAATATAATTGTTATAATGGTTATAATAATTATAACAGTTATAACTTTTATAAAAATTATATGTTTATCGTCATCGAAGGTATCGACGGAGCCGGGTGTGAAACGCAGGCTAAAATGGTAAAGGAAAAATTAGTTTCATCCTTCGACTCTGCTCAGGATAATCAAAGAAACAATAAGGTTTCTTTGATTAAATTCCCCCACTATGACACCCCTGTGGGGAAGATGATCAAGGATCATCTGTATCTGAATCAGAAAATGTCAGTGAATGAACAATTCCTCCTCTATACTCTTCAGTTTATATTTGATGCACCCGTTATAAGAAAATCCCAAACTCTAAACTCTAAATCCCAATCAAATCTTAAATCTCAAATTCCAATTTTAATTGCAGATAGGTATTTTACAACAACACTTTGCTATCAAACTTTAGAGGGATTTGACGAGGAATTTGCACTCAAATATGCGGATCAATTTGGTATTGTAAAGCCGGACATGGTTTTTTTTCTTGATGTGACGCCCGATACGGCGATCAAGTGGAAATACGGAGAAGACAAGGAAAAAAACTTCCGCGAAAAAGATCATGAATTTATAAAAAAGACGTACGTGAAATATCAAGATTTAGTCAAGAGACAGGTCTGGACAAAGTGGATTCGGATAAACGGCGAGCAGTCGAAGGAAAAAGTGACTCAAGAAATACTGAGTTATCTAGTATAATCGTTATAATAATTATAATGGTTATAACTGTTATAACAATTATGGAGAAAACATTAATTATCCTCAAGCCCGATGCAGTCAAGCGCGCACTCGTAGGCACTATCATCGAAACATTTGAAAATGCAGGCTTAAAACTTCTGGCCGGCAAGATGCTCCGACCTGAGGCAGATGTAATCAAGAAACATTATCCCGGTACTCCAGAGTGGGTAAAAGAAATGGGAGGAAAGACACTTGCCAGTTTCAAAGAAGCAGGTGTAGATGTAAAGCAAAAAATGGGTACTGATGATCCTGTCAAGCTGGGACAATTCGTATATGATCGACTTATCAAATACTGGCAGGAGGGACCGATTATTGTGATGGTATGGGAAGGACCGAACGCTATCCAAATCGCACGTAAATTACGAGGTCATACTATTCCTTTACTGGCTCAAACTGGTACCATCCTTGCACAGTACTCTTTTGATTCCTCCACTTGGTCTGCAGGTTTGGACCGAGTAGTCAAGACATTCATCCATGCATCAGGATCGGTTGAGGAAGCCGAGCGGGAAATAGCCTACTGGTTTGGTAATACTGAATTTCCTAGATACAGGCGGGATATAGACCAGCTTTATCTGATATAACGGTTATAACCGTTATAATAATTATAATTATTATAATGCAAAAACAAAAAGCCCTTTTAATCATCAAACCCGACGGTGTACAACGCGGCCTTTGCGGTACTATTTTGAAACGCTTTGAAAAAGTCGGTTTAACCATCATCGGATTTAAATTCATGATGGCTGACGCACAGACGGTGAAAAATCACTACCCCGAGAATGATGTGTGGTTCGGCAAAGTGGGACAAAGAACCCTCACGAACTATGCGAAGAAAGGATTGGATGTCAAAAAAGTATTTGGAACGGATGATGCCGTCGCCATAGGAAAAACTGTGAAACAGTGGCTTATAACCTATTTCCAGGAATCCCCTGTTCTTGTGGCGGCTGTGGAAGGATATGAGACGATTGAGATCGTCCGTAAGATATCCGGAAACACAATACCTGTCTTGGCCGCGCCGGGAAGTGTGCGAGGAGATTTTTCACATGACACGATTGATTTAGCCAATGAACAAAACAGGCCACTTCGAAATCTTATTCACGCCTCAGATTCGGTGGAAGACGGGGGAAAAGAGGTGGCTTTGTGGTTTAAACCCAAAGAGCTTTTTGACTATAAACGAGCGGATGAGGATATCATGTTTCCTCCGGCGAAATAAGGTTAGGAAAGCACCTCTTTAAAAGCCTCGTGTTTCTTTGCAATCATTTTCACCACGCTCGCGATTTCTTCATAAAGATGACTTAAATCTTTGTTATTCTCTATCTTATAATCGGCCATGTCCATGCATTTTTTGACCTGTTGGCCGTTGGCATTCCCTTCATCGCGGTGATCGCGATTGTCAACCACCACAAAGCTATCCCAATCCTTGGGATCCCAGGGTTTGCCCCGTTGGATAACTCGCTCATACCGCACCGGCCGGGTTGCGTCAACCGCAATGAGGACAAAGTTCGGCAATGTTTTCAGATACTTCACTTCACCCGGATTGCGAATTCCCTCGATGATTACTTTTGAACCTCCGTCTGCATGCAACATCGCAACCGCCCGTTTGGCGAGAACTCCATCCCCCTCTTTTGCCCGTAAATTGTCTCCTATATCCTGAAGCGTCTTGCGGGTATATGAAGTAATTCCTTTTATCTTTAATTCGTTATGTACGATATAGGAGAGTGAGAAGGAAACGAAGCCATACTGTTTGATGAAGTAGTCGGCAACCGCCCCTTTGCCTGAGGCAAGGGACCCGACCAAGCCAATATATAATTTGGTTTTCATCTCGTATAATAGTAACATCCCTATGCCTATCATACAAGTAGAAAACCTTACTAAGACATTCCGTATCAATAAAAAAGAACCGGGCCTTATGGGCGCTCTCAAGTCGGTTTTTGTCCGGAAATATACCGATTTTTCAGCGGTATCTGATGTCTCCTTTTCTATTGAGGAGGGCGAGCTGGTCGGATTCATTGGGCCAAACGGGGCAGGAAAAACAACTACGTTAAAGATGCTCTCCGGACTTTTGTATCCCACGGAAGGAGTGGTGAAAGTTGCCGGTTTTACTCCTTTTGAAAGGAAGAATGAATTTTTAAAAAAGATCTCCCTCGTCATGGGACAAAAAAATCAACTCTGGTGGGACCTTCCCCCCATGGAGTCCTTTCTTTTGAATAAAGAGATTTATCAGGTGCCGACTGCTCAATTTAAAACCGTCCTCACAGAGCTTTCATCCCTCATGGGAGTTGAGGATATTCTCCAAATTCAGGTCCGCAATCTTTCCCTGGGGCAAAGGATGAAGTGTGAACTTATTGCACAACTTTTATACTCCCCGCGTATCCTTTTTTTGGATGAACCGACGATTGGCTTAGATGTAGTCATGCAAAAAAAACTTCGCGATTTTATCAAGGAATATAATAAGCGCTATAATGCAACCATCATCTTGACAAGTCACTATATGGACGACGTGAAAGAACTGTGTAAACGGGTCATCGTGATTGATCATGGGAAGATTTTGTTTGACGGAGCCCTTGATGAGGTTATAAAAACATATTCCAATCACAAGTTGCTCTCCATTATCTTTGACGCTCCCCCGCCTCTTCATGAAATAAAATCGTTGGGAAAAGTGATATTACATGATGGATTGCAAGTGAACCTTGAAGTTGAACGGAACAAATCAAATGAAGTCGCCGCTCACATTTTAAAAACATACTCCATCGCCGATCTCAATATTGAAGAGCCGCCAATCGAGGAAATCATACGTTCGTTATTTTCTCAAAAGAAGCAAAGCCATGTCACTGCTTAATATCTTTTTTCTCCATTTGCAACAGGTGCTCCACCATCGCCTGCGATCGCTCGTCTGGTTTTTCATCCCCCTCATGAACAATCTCACCCTCATCCTCTTTTGGTCGGGGGCACTAAAAAATAGCACACCAAGTGCAAATTGGACTATGTCTTCTGTTACTACTTATTATTTCCTTCTGACCATAGCCGGCGCCATGCTTAGTTCGCATATTGAAGAAGACATTGCGTCCACAGATATTCAACAGGGTAATTTGGTGCGCTATCTCCTTCGTCCGTTTCCCTATTATTGGATTAAATTTATTGAGGAAATACCTTTTCGCATCTTACAGGGATCATACGGCATTATTTTGCTCATTCTTTTTTCTCTCACCTTTGGTAAATTGATACAGATTACTACTGATCCTTTTGTATTAGTCATGTCCGGTCTCATTGCCGTCCTTGCCTACTTTTTGAGTTTTACCATGAAGGTAAATGTGGGTTTTAGCGCATTTTGGTTTGTGGACAGTGGGGGGTTTTTTGAACTCGTTACCATAATCTTGATTATATTTTCAGGCGGCATTGTCCCCTTACATATTTTGCCTAACTTCTTTCAAATACTGTCTTATACGCTTCCCTTTGCCTATATGGGCTATTTTCCTATCGTGGCCTTACAAGGACAGCTCAATACGATACAACTTTTCCAAGTTGTTGGGGTAC
This sequence comes from uncultured Gammaproteobacteria bacterium, assembly GCA_964366485.1. Lineage (GTDB taxonomy): Bacteria > Patescibacteriota > Microgenomatia > UBA1406 > GWC2-37-13 > YC2-FULL-38-9. The sequence goes on along the minus strand of CAYITZ010000005.1, from coordinate 10,574 downwards.
AGATAATATGGCTTGGCACTTTATTATTACTCAAGCGACTTCTGTGGAATAGAGGTATTAAACAATTTACCGCGTACGGCCAATAATATATGAAAAGATATTTAAGATTGTATAAATCATTATTGCGCTTTAGTTTCCTTAATTATACGACGTTTCGTGCTCATTTTATTAATGGCATAATTGCATCGGTGGGATGGGGGGTTTTTCAGATTATTTGGATACATTTGCTTACTGTGCGGACCAGAAGTGCCTTTGGCTGGAGCAAGAATGAGTTGATAATCCTTGCTATTTTATATGTCATCATCATCGGTATATTTCATTTTTTCTTTACCGGCAATTTTGAGAGGTTTTCCCACATCATTGACAAGGGTGAGCTTGATTTTATATTACTCAAACCTATTGATTCTCAATTTATGGTAACCAATTACGTGCAACGATTTCCCAATCTGGTACGGGTCGCGCTCGGAGTTGTGTACTTATTTATATATCTGTTCGTTACTCATACCAACATTACTCTCATGGGTTGGGTTGGCTTTACGGTATTTATCATCTTCGGAGTTGTATTGCTTTACTCGTTGTGGATGATCTACTGCACTCTTCTTATCTGGTTCCCTCGCCTGACCAACCTCATAGACTTTCTTTATACCATAAATGGCATGTCCCGTTACCCCGTTGAGATGATGTATGAAGTGAAAAATTTTATCCTTCTTTTTATTCTTCCTTTTTCGATTGCCATAGCCACACCTGCGAAAATATTGGTGCGAGGGACTCTGAACGGTGAAGTCTTTGGTCTTATTTTTCTTTCAATAAGTCTTTTCATCGCATCCCGTTTATTTTGGAAGTATGCGCTCCGCCACTATACTTCGGCAAGCAGTTAAAATCTGTATTTTTATTTCTCGTTTCCTTTTCCCAGTATCACAAGAATGTCTGCACTGATGGAGGGAGTTACTTCATCTGTAGGAAGAGAAGAGACTGTCCCCTTCAGATCATTAGCTAAAGCCTGTGCTATGTCTTTTTTATTCCCGGTTAGATCAATCACCAATGTTTTATCATACTGTTTCTTTTTTGCATCATCTTTTGACACAACCTGAATATCACTATATTTTTTAGTGAGATAGTCTTGAGTGGTTTGGGCCAATCCCACCTTTTCCGTACCGTTATAAAGGGCAATTTTGAGAGGAGGTTGACTGGTTGCCCCGATATTTATCTGCGTCACATCGATAATCTTATTTTCACTGGGCCGATACAGGATGGCTTTGCGCGCATCAGTATAGATGATGATTTTATCACCGTTTTTTGCTTTGGTAAAAAATGGCTGACCTTTTAATTTTGAAATGTTTACAACTGTTCCAATTGTGGGATTTTCTCCTGTGGGAAGATCCATTAATTTTGCCACTTTTGGTAATATTGCGTCCGCTTCTTCTTTTGCGGCAAGAGTTGGATTGTGCAAAAGGGTGTTGGCTTTGCGATACTGGAAATAAAAATAAGTTGTTAATCCAACCAGGATTAAAAAAACGGCAATGATAACAGATTTAAAACGCATAGTATTCAATAGTATACCTATAACCCTATGTAAACTTCAACATTATTTTCTTTAATCCGTAAAATACCCCTTTGAATAGGGATTTTGTGAATACTGTTATCGGGCTTAATTAATTCAAGTACCTCGTGCACAATCGAAACAAAATTCGTATGCATCGGTAAAATATCAAATCTTCCTTTTTCATTGGTGGAAGTAATACTTTTTGCACTGCCGTTAAATAAGGTTTTGTTTTTTTCACGGACTATGACGGTAAGAATTGAATCGGTCATATGCCTCCCTTCATTAGCATCTCCTCCGGGTCTTTCGTATCATATGTTCCCAGGATAATATTTTTCACGTCAATGATGGTTTTTTTTAACTCAACAAACTGGCCCTTTATCCCTGATTGTTTTTCGGTCACAAAAAATGGTTGTGTCATATAGTTTAAAATCATTTTCCCGCGGCGATACATAATTCTGTTTTCCCCTGACAGTTCCGACTCGCCAACAAGTGCTACCATACGCTCTAAACTTTTTGCTTTTTTCAAAATCTGCTGAGCTTCAATAATGGCCGTATAATGGTCCATACCTATAATATCAGGCGATAAGAGGGAAGAGTTTGTCGCCAAAAGATCAATGGCCGGAAATCTTCCCGCCTGATACACATCACGGGACAGGGTCACAACCGAATCAAGGTAAGGAAAAATTGCCTGCACCCCGCTATCCAGGATGTCATCCGAGGGAACGTAAATTGCCTCAATCACACTTACCGCCGCATGTTCACTTGATACTAACCGTTCATGCAGAGCTGCCATTTCCGAAGTCAAAGTAGGTTGATATCCATCCTCCGATGGGATGCGTTTGGTAATGGTTGAAAGCTCACTTCCCGCCTGGGCAAAACGGAATACATTATCAACAAAAAAAAGCACATCTGTTTTCCGTTCATCCCGGTAATACTCGGCCACGCTCACCGCGGCAAGTGCGGTTAAAAACCGCAGCGCCGCATTTTCCCCCATCGGTCCAAAAAGCAAGCTCACAAAAGGCAATACTCCCCGCTCCTTCAACTCCGCGTAAAGCTCCTGTCCTTCCCGCACCCGCTCCCCAACTCCGGCAAAAACGGAAATTTGTTTTTTACCGGTTTTTTTGTATGAAGAAGAATGATATTGTGAAGAATCTCGGATAATAAAATGGTTTTCCCAACTCCGGCTCCTCCGAATAATCCCAGTTTTCCTCCCTTAATCAAGGGTGAAAAAAAATCAATGGATTTAATTCCTGTCTGCCAGATTTCTTTTTTTGTTGTTACTTGACTATAAGGAAGTGATTGTCTAAATAAGGGTCTTCGCTCAATTATAGACAAGGGTCCTTTTCCGTCTACTGCGTCGCCAAACACATTCATCACACGACCCAAAATAGCATCCCCCACCGGAATACTTAAAGGCTCAACGGCAACTTGCAACCGCATTCCCCGTAGCAGAGCATCTTTTCCTTTCAGGATCATACAATAATACCTACCTTTTCCGTTTGAGGCATAGATCTGCAAAATGATTGAGTTCTTATTTCCGCCCAACAAAACATCATTGAGCTTTGGCATCTCACCGTTAAACTGAACTTGCGCAATCTCGCCAGAAATGGAATCGACTGAACCGGTAATTTGATTAGTCATCGTTTTTAAAACCCTCTACTCATAACGTTCACCATCATGGCATTTTGTTTTTTTTCTGTTGTTTGTTTTCTCGCTTTTCGTTTATCACCTTCCAGATGTTTTAACTCTTCATCAACTTTTTCAACAGCCCGATCAAGATGCATGACCCGTGAGGCAAATTTAGAAAGCTGGGATTCCAAAATCATCTGCTCTAGAACTCCTGCCAGGACTTCTTTGGTAAATAATTCCGAAACTGAATAGACAGAGGGCTCGTATAAATACATCATACGCTTTTTGGCTAAGATCTGCAGCTCCTCTTGCGACTGGGGAAACATCTGTCCCGACACCACCCCCATCCGGGGATGCTGGACAATCAGGTTCTGAAACTTGCCATAAAATACGAGAATTTTATGAAATGAAACTACTTCTTGCAACAGGTCGTACAATGGTTCTTCTTCTATTTTGTCATCGGCAATTGCAATGATTTTATATGAAATATCGCTTGCAAAGTCACGCATCAACTCTCCTCCCAGTTTGCCGGCAACAAATACTTCGGCCTTGTGGGTATGAATATATGCAAGAAATAATTGAAATGTTTTTTCCACAATATCTCCGTATAGGCCGGTATTGGCCGCGATAAAAAGAACTGCTTCTTTGGGATTTTCCCTCTCTAAAGCAGAATGAAAGTCGCTTCCCACATCGACTGACAACTGGCTTAAACTCTCATAAAAATCCCGCGTTCCAATAATGCTAGTTTTTACTTTCCTCATCTTCCCTGCCGCCAACTCTTCATACACTTCAATGAGTCCCCGGAATTCAGTTATGTTCTGGGTTTCGATGATGATTGACTTAATCGTTGACATAATTTTTTACGGCTTTAATGAGTTCTTCCATACTCTTTGCTTTTTCACAGATATGGTCAAGACTCTTTTTAAACGTCCGTTTATTTTCATAATTATTTACTGATCGTTCAATGTCTTTTTCTTCAAACCGGTCAAGCCAGATAAGACCAATTATGTATGCTTGAACTGAGATGGGAATAAGCGTGTATCCTATCTGATTAAAGAAAATTAAGAGTTGTTTTCCCCGCTGGATACCTTCCTGAATTTCAGTTGAGAGCTCGATATCAAATCTGATAAACCGCTGTATATCGTCGTACCGCTTTAAAAAGCGTACTAGTTGAAATCCAATATCTCGGTAAAGGGATGACTGTGTTTGGCGGCCGACGCGGGTCACTGAAAGAAATATATTGATAGGTGGTCTTTTTCCTTGAAAATAGAGGTCAGAATCAAAATATAGGTGCCCATCCGTCATCGACATCAAATTGGTCTGAATATAACCGGTCAAGTCCCCGCCAACCGTATCAGCCACAGGTAAACAGGTAATGGAGTTTTTAAAGTTCCCTGCTCTCTCTAATAATTTGGAATGGATATGAAAAATGTCTCCAGGATATGATTCACGTCCGGGAAATCTGCCCGAAAGTAATGCTATTTCCCGATAATATTTTGCGTGGGTAGTTAAATCATCAAAAATGACCAAAACATCATTGCCTTGGTCACGGAAGTATTCAGCAAGAGTCATGCCGGTATAGGGCGCTAAATATATTTCTCCCGGACTGCTTTGGGCATCTGAGGCAACAATAATGGTGCTTTCGGTTATGTTGTGCTTTTCAAAAAATTCATCAATGAATTTTATCTCACTTTTGCGTTTACCAATGAGGCAGTAAATAACAATCCTCCCTAACTTCACCTGTGAAAGTACAACCTGCAAAAGAAAATGGGTTTTTCCTGATTGCCTGTCTCCGATGATGAGTTCCCGTTGGCCGTAGCCCAAAGGGATAAGCAGATCGCTGAGGGCCACTCCTGTCTCAAAGAACCGTGATATTCGGCTTCTTCCCGAAATACCGGAGGGAGCAATCTCAATGGCGCGTTTTTCCGGCGCATGGCTTTTTTGGCGTCTACTCGTCAATGAATGCCCTAGGGTATTGATGATATGCCCCAATAATCCTTCTCCGGCTGAAATAGATAGCATCGAGCCGGTACGGGCAACCTTTGTCTGGGGCTTCATCAAGTTCTGGGATAATAATAACACCTCTACCCCGTCAGGTCCCACAGCCATGACCCGACCATGCTCTTCTGTTTCAAACGTGACTCCTTCGCCGATTTTTGCATGGGCAAGTCCGGAGACTTTTACCAGAAAATCTTTTGCTTCCTCAACCCGACCAACCTCACCGGTTGTCTTGACGGAAAATTCAAAACTGTGGATCATATAATATCTATAACTGTTATAATTGCTATAAATTTTATAACACTAATATAAGATAAGCTAAAAACAGCCCTGCTCCAAAAACAACGATCGTCAATAAAATATTAGCAACGATGCTTGCAGTTATTGTTTTAGCGGCTAATGGATTGCGACCCAGAGCCTCAATGCCTGTTTTCCCAAATCTGCCGAAATACCAAAAACTAAATCCAAATGATATGGCCGTGATGACAACTGCGAATAGATAACGAAGCGATGTTAACGGTGACAAAAATGGCGAAGCCGCCGCTGATTTAATGTTGGTAAAAAGATTTATTCCCCGGCTAAAAGTAACTGCCGTATTATAGCGAGGATTTACCGCAACCAGAATTTTTCCGATTTCCTTTGGTTTGGTACTTTGAAAAGATTCCAGCGCTGTTCCAATTATAAACCCTGTGTTTGTGACCCGCTGTCCGACACCTTTTACTTTTGAGCTGGTTATATAGTCTCCTTTTTTTATTGATCCATTTGCAGTTGACACACGTACGTATGATTTCCCATTAGTAATAACTGAAAAAGCATTCGGATTCGTACTTTCAAAAGAAACCGCCGGCTTCAACGTCACTATGCCAAAGATTGTTGGATCATACTCAATAGCCGCAATCTGATAACCTTTATCTGTTGAAATGACGATGTCCCCGTCCTGAATTTGAGAATCGTTAATCGGAATCGAAACCGCAATGCCGGAGGAGAATTCAGTTACAGCTTGTGCTGATAGGCTAAAAAAAAGAAATACAGCAGTAATGAAAAATAAACGTTTATACATTCTTCTTTCATCTTACTCAAAATTCTTTATCCCTGTCAACAACATAAGTTTTGATGTGTATACAGCTTGACAAATGAATCAAAAACATGCATAAATAAGTATGGTGCATTTTTTGCAACAATCTGCTTCTGTTGGTTTAGCCTTTGTTATATCTCTTTACACTGCAGGGACAGGATTTTTCCAATCTACCACAGCCAAAATCACCAAGCCGTCTCAATCAAATGAAACACAAGTGCTAGGTGTAGAAGCTCCTCCTGCGTTTACGTTTAATGTGAATGTACCGGCTAATTTTTATGAAAAAACGACCTTTAACAAAGGTATTGAGCTACAAGGCCAACTCATTGCGCCTAATATTATTTACGGCCTCACTGCAGGAAACGGCATTGAGGTTGGGACTGGCCAAAGCCCTAAAATAACCAATACCGGCGTGACGAAACTCCAGGGTTCAACCGGCGAAATCACGTTATCACAAGGAACGGGTATTTCCATATCAGGGACAACGATTACCAACTCGGGAATTGTTTCTTTATCCGCAGGTACAGGGATTTCCGTCTCCGGTTCAACTGTCACTAACTCTGATCTTGGATCTTCACAAAATATTTTTAAAAATGTGGCGGTTTCAGGACAAACAACTATTGCGGCTTCTTCAAACACTGACACGTTGACCTTTGTCAATGCCTCTGGTTTAACCTGGACAACCGATTCAACTAACAAAAAGGTTACTTTGACTGCTGATGCTACCATTATCAATGCTTCGGGATTTTCCCATGACACCACAAATGGCTATGTAATCCTTCAGACCTCAACAGACAAAGTCGGCATCGGGACGACGAGTCCCGGATATACACTTGATGTGGTAGGAACCGGCAGATTTACAGGAAATCTTATAACAAACGGTATCAATAATTCCGGAGGAGGAATCACTAATGCAGGAGCAATAACCGGAGGAACCGGATTTACCTCATCGGGCGCAATTACTTTTTCAGGGCTATCAACTGGTATACTTCATACTGATTCTGCAGGTGTCGTTTCTTCCTCAGCAGTAAACTTGGCCAACTCCGATGTCACTGGCATTTTGCCAACTACTACCGGAGGAACAGGAATCAGTTCGTATACAGCCGGCGATATTATCTATGCTTCAGCCACAAACACCTTATCAAAACGGGGAATTGGTTCATCCGGACAGGTCTTAGGTGTTTCCGGAGGTGTGCCTGTTTGGACGAATATATCAGGTTCAGGTGGTCTCTGTAGCGACTGTTTACTCACTGATCCGGGATCAACACAAACAATCCAACCTACTTCAGCCACTGCTACCGGTCTTTCGATCCGCCAGGCAAGTAGTGGTAGTGTAGATATTTTTAAAGTCACCGATTCAACCGGGGCAACTAACTATCTACGTGTTGACTCAACTGGCAATGTGCTTTTGGGAAATGGACAGACCACCTCGGGAGTGTTGACCGTCTCCCCCACCAACACTTATCCGATTGCCATTTCTCCGGTAACAATTCCCTCTGGGACTGCGTATACCGGCACCATGACCTCGCAGGTTTTTACTAATAACCGTACCTGGACATTTCCCGATGCCTCAGGTATTGTCTGTACCTCAACCGGTAATTGTAACGGCTTGGGTACGAATCTTTCCGGATCAGGCACTAATAATTATATTGCCCGTTTTAATTCATCCTATGGAATCGAAAATTCCATTCTCTATGACAATGGAAATATTGGCATTGGCACGACCAACCCGACTTCAAAACTGTATGTTTCGGGTACCGGATATTTTACCGGTGCAACCACGGTGGCAGGAGCGCTCACCGCCTCCTCGACTCTGGGAGTGACCGGAGCAACTACCTTGTCTGATACATTGCAGGCCTCAGGGGCAGTTTCTTTCCTTTCCACGCTGAATGTGACCGGAGCAACTACCCTATCTTCAACCTTGGGAGTGACTGGAGGAATTACCAGTGGAGGTAATTTGACTGTTTCCGGCATCGGCATTTCCTCAATTGCTGGCAACGTCGGGATTGGAACGACGGGACCGGGGACGCAACTTGATGTAAATGGCACTGGCGGAATAAGGACTATCAACGGTTCATCTTCCATCAGTTTACTACCGTACATTGCCGGACAAAGACCGAATACTTTGCAGTCTGTGGGTCAATTATTGGTTTCGGTTAGTACTGGTCAAACTGCTTTTCAACAAGCTGGTGGTACAGCTTCGTACATTACCGTCAATAACTCTAGTTCGGACACAGTACAGATCCATTCTAACGGAATTACATATTTCAACGGCGGCAACGTCGGCATCGGGACGACGGCACCAAGTCAACAACTAGAAATAACAGGTAATTTCAAATTACCAGTCTCTACTGCTACGACTGGAGTTATTTACAGCGGTGCAAATCGGTTGATTAGTAGTGATGCTCTTTATAACTTCTTTGCTGGTGAGAATGCTGGGAATTTAACGATGACAGGCGATTGGAATACTGGGGTTGGTACAAACGCTTTAAACTCGCATACTACCGGAGAGTATAACAGCGCCTTTGGTGGACAGGCCCTCACGAGCAATACGACTGGTCAAACTAATAGTGCTTTTGGGAAACTTGCTTTACCTATGAATACCACTGGCAATTTTAATACTGTCATGGGCGGTAATGCTATACGTTATAGTGTCACTGGCTCAAATAACACTGTCGTGGGATATTTTGCAGGATATGGTGCATCAGGACAATCTTACAGTAACAACTCCTTATTTGGTGTTTCAGCAGGACAAAGTCTAACTACCGGTTCTAACAACTTGCTCCTTGGTTATCAAGCGGGAGACGCTTTAACTAGCGGAAGTAACAATATTGTTATTGGTTATAACATAGACGCTCCGTCAGTAACCTCAGCCAATACATTAAACATAGGTAATCTTATCTTTGCCACAGGGTTAGACGGGACGGGGACGACTTTAAGTACCGGCAACGTTGGGATTGGGACGACGAGTCCGGGGGCAAAGTTGGAGGTAGCAGGCACGATGTCTCTGAGTGGAAATTTAGCAGCCGAGAACGACTCGTGGTCAATCACTCGTAGTGGGACAGCTTGGTTTGGATTGGATTCGGGCTCATTAAGAGCACACTTTCCTAGGGGCATGCAAGTACGAGGTTCAGCTTATTTCGATCTTAGTAATAATGCAACCGTGGGAATTGGGAAATTTGGTGCAGGATACCCTCTTCATCTATTAACTAATGTTAGTAAGGCTTCAGCAGCCGACGCCGTGCTCCGTCAAATTTACTACGAACCAAGCACAATCACTATTACTGGATTAACCAACATTACTAACGCAACTGGTTTCAATCTTGTTGATTTTGGTCAACCAACTTACTCTAATGCAAGTATTGTAGTCACCAATGCCTCAACATTGTATGTTGCAGGGGCTCCCACCGCTTCTGGTGGTATGAGTATTACCAACCCTTATGCTCTTTGGATAGATGACGGAACCACAAGGTTGGATGGGAACGCAATAATAAATGGCAACGTCGGCATCGGGACGACGAGTCCTCTGGCAAAATTGGATGTGAATGGAACTGCAAGTATTTCTGGGGCATTGACGCTTTACGGAACACCTACCATTGCTTCTACCGCACTACAAACTCTCAATTTGGGAGGAACTACCACCGGCAATATCCAGCTGGCGGCTGGATCGGCAACGCCCTCCTTCGTTGTCACTTCGGCGGGGCAGGTCGGCATCGGGACGACGGCGCCAAGTTGGCCATTGGATATTTATGCAACTGGAAACAAAGTAGTTAACCTTACTACAACTGGGCATGCGGCGTATTATGTGAATTCTGCTGCGGGATCAACTTCCTATGTTGGTTTCTTGGAAGATGGAACCAAAAAATGGAGTATTGGGCTTGATGGTGTGGACGATAAGTTTAAAATAAGCACTTCCAATCCTGGCTCTGGTGATTTGGTTACAATTCAAAACGACGGCAACGTCGGCATCGGGACGACGGGACCGGTAGGTAAATTTGAAGTTTCTGATTCTGGTGCTCAATATTCTTTCTTTACGAACACTGGCGGTTCAAGGGCATTTATTTATCCTAAAACAAGTGATGTGTTAATGGGTTCTTATTCTAATCACCGTTTAGGTTTGACAACGGGTGGGACGGAAAGGGTGTCAATTTCAACAACCGGCAACGTCGGCATCGGGACAACCGCGCCTCTGGCAAAGCTGGATGTGAACGGGACAGCATCAATTTCCGGAGCTCTTTCACTATATGGCACACCAACAATTGCCACAACCTCTAAGAGCCTGTTTGAAAACTTCATGTTAATAGAGTAGTCTGAAAGTATATGAGTAAA
>CAYITZ010000004.1:0-36020 GCA_964366485.1 uncultured Gammaproteobacteria bacterium | reverse complement strand
ATAAAGATACCCATAATCGGATACTACAATTGGGAGATTGTATTAAAGAAACTATGAAATTAAAATCAGAGGGGCTAAAAATCAGTGTAATGATCCCAACTTATAATATGGCTAATACGATCCAAGAGACATTAAAAAGTGTTTTAAACCAAACCTATAATAATTTTGAAATAATAATTCAAGATAACAATTCCCAAGATAATACTTATAAAATTATTAAATCATTTTCTGACTCACGTATCAAGTATTTTAAGAATGATATAAATATTGGATATGCAAGGAATTTGATTGCAGGCAAAAAAAATTGCCAAGGAGACATTCTCTACTTTCTCGGAGCTGATGATATTCTTTCAAATAATGCGCTTCTTGATACGAGTAATGCTTTTATGGTGGATAATGAAGTTGGAGCCGTTACCAGACCTTATTTTTGGTTTCAAGACGATATTAACATCCCCATAAGGGTTACACCTCATGTTTTTAATACGGAGGATGAAATTATCTATATAAAAGATAATAAAAAGGCAATACATGCAATGCATAACGAAATATTGGGTCAGATGTCTGGACTAGCTTTTCGAATAAAATATTTGAAGGATTCATTCTTTAATACAGAAAATGACTGGATTGCTCACGGGTATCCATTTATGCACATTTTCAAAAAATATCCAATAGTTTTTTTGAAAAATTATCAAGTTGCCGTTAGGATAGGCTCTAATGTTATTAGGCAAAAGGGGACCACTGCTTATGCGGTATCTCCCACAAAAAGGTGGATAGATATGCTCGATGAAGTGCTCTATGAAAAAAAATTCCAAGCGTTTAAAAACTATTTTATAAAAAAAATTATCGCTTCAAATTACCTTGGACTTGTCCAGATAAAGAACTACTCTTGTCTCAAATTTCTTTTGAGAGAGATTTACTATATGGTAAAGTACAACCTACAGAATTTATTCAATGTGAATTTTTGGTTTTTTTCCTTGGGTTGCATATTAATTCCAAGTTCTCTTTTGATAAAATTGGTTGATTTCTACAAAAATAAAATTTACAGCAAAACTGTTAGTAAAATACAATTTGAATATAGAATATCGTAATCATATCATGATTCTATGAAAAAAATTATTTTTATTGCCAATGTTGACTGTGGTCAAGGTATGAGTGGGGGAAGTCAGATATATTTTGAGCTTATGAAAAGATTTGGCAATTCTTTTCAATTGTTTTTTTTTGGCTCTCAGGGAACGATAAACCGACTGAAGGAAGAAAATATCAAAAATATCACGTATGTTCAGACAGACGATCATGATAATCCAGATCTTCATTCATTTGGTGGAGTATTCATACACTCGATCAGAAGATTGATTAGAGGAATACAATCAATTTACGAAAACTCCAAAATTATTGATGATGCTGATTATGTGTATTCTGTTTCTGATTTTTTGCCTGATGTCATTCCGGCACTTTTTGCAAAATGGAAAAATCTTAAAATTAAATGGGTATCTGCGTTCTATTTTTTTGCACCCAAGCCTTGGCAAAAACACAATCCGTACGCAACCTCAATCATGAGGCGAACCATGGGAATATGTTACTGGTTCATTCAGTCGTTGGTATATCTCGTAATTAAAAAATGTGCCGATTTGGTAGTAACATGTAATGAGCTTGATCGCAAAATATTTATCAGGGATGGGTTCTCCGAAAAGAATATTATATCAATATATGGGGGGGTAGATTTGAATATAATAAATGCCGTTCCTGCACCAAAAAAGAATTTATATGATGCTGTCTTTATGGCGCGATTTCATCCACAAAAAGGACCGATGGTCGCTGTAAAAGCATGGGAAGAGTTGATAAAGACCTTCCCGAAGGCGCAACTGGCAATGATTGGCAACGGTTCAGAAGAAAAAGAAGTAGCTTCCTATATCAAAAAAAAGGGTTTAAGTAATAATATTCGTTTGTTCGGTTTTGTAGATGGAACTGAAAAATATAAATTATTAAAATCTTCCCGCATATTTATCCATTCGGCAACTTATGAAACGGGGGGGATGGCGGTTGCGGAAGGGATGGCATGTGGATTGCCTGTGGTTGCATTTGCTCAAGAAGGCTTTAAGTACTGTTATCCTCAGGGATTATTAGGTGTTTTACCTATTGGAAATTACCATAAATTGGCTTCGTCAATAGGCGACCTATTGGTCGATGATAAAAAATATGCTATACTTAAAAAAGAAGCTCTGGAGTTGGTGGCAAGAGAATGGGATTGGAATAAAAGAGCTTCTTTTGTTTTAGAAAAAATGAGTGAAGTATAGGTAATCAGATTATGTCAAAATCAATAGTAAAGTCCATAAAAAAATGTCGCACATGCGCATCGACAAAACTTAAGGACTTCCTTTATCTCGGTAAGATGACGATGGTAAACAATTTCCTTACTTCCTACCAATTAAATGAACCAGAACCTCGATTCCCCTTGACTACCTGTCTTTGTTTGGAATGTGGCCTGGTACAAACCAGGGAGGTTGTTGATCCTGAGGTTTTATACAAAAACTATGTCTATATTTCTTCATTTTCTCAAACCATGGCTGATCACTTTCAAAATTTGGCTAAGTCTTTGGTTTCGCGTTTTAATCTAACTTCCACATCATTGGTAGTTGAAATTGGTAGCAATGACGGTACCCTGCTTCAGTTGTTTAAGAACCTTGGAGTGAGGGTGTTGGGAGTTGACCCTGCTAAAAATCTTGCAAAGGTTGCCAATCAAAATGGTATCGAAACATGGGATACTTTTTTTAACAAAGCCGTTGCAAAACGTATCATTAAGGAAAAGACTGAGGATGTGTCTTTAGTTATTGGTACCAACGTGTTTGCACATATTGACAATCTTGAAGATATTCTTGAAGGATTGAACCTGATGTTGGGAGATAGAGGAGTATTTGTTGCCGAATTTCCTTATTTAGTTGATCTTGTTCAAGAAACTCAATTTGATACTATTTACCATGAGCACTTGAGTTACTTTTCTGTTAAGCCTCTTGTGCATTTGTTTGACCGGTTTAATCTTGAGCTTTTTGATGTTGAGAGAACTCCTGTCCACGGCGGTTCAATCATCATCTATGTCAGAAAAAAGGGTTCGAAGCCAACCGCATCAAAGAATGTGAGTCAGTTATTGGCTTTAGAAGAAAAGCTCAAAATACATGACATCAAGACGCTTAAATCCTTCGCGAAAAAGGTTGAAATAATTAAGAAAGACCTCATACTCCTTCTCACCCGTCTTAAGAAACAAAATAAAAAGATTGTGGGATTTGGGGCACCGGCCAAAGGAAATATTCTCCTAAATTATTGTGGTATTGATAATAAACTGATAGATTATTTGACTGACAACATTCCATATAAACATGGGCTATATTCACCGGGAACTCATCTACAGGTATTTCCACAAGAGAAAATAATGCAAGACAAACCGGATTATGTACTCCTTCTTGCGTGGAACTTTAAGGAGGAGATATTGCGCAAACTAAAAGATTATCGTAGTCAGGGTGGAAAAGTAATCGTGCCTATACCAAAAGTTGAAATACTTTAGTACTTCCAATTAAAGTTTACTACCATTATGAGTACACAATATAAATGCAAGATCTGTGGTTCTTCAGAAATCAAGAAATTATTTACTTCACAGAATGTACATGGACGGCACTTATTAAGTAAGGAGAATTTTGATATTTATGAATGTTTACAATGTAAAATAGCCTTTACCGATGTCAAAGTTGATGAGGGCTATTATAAAAAGTACTACCCGGATGACTACTACGAAACGGCGGTTGATAATGGCCTTGTTCAAAGTGCTTTGGGTTGGTTGAATAAGTGGGGGATTGCCCATCGATTGGAAATTATCAATAAATTTAAGTCACCAGGAGGTCAGAAAATATTAGATATTGGTTGCGCCCGTGGAGAATTTTTAAATACGTTACCGGATTATTTTAAAAAATATGGTGTAGAGATAAATAAAGATGGTTATTCTTTCGTCAAGAAACATTATCCGCACATCACTATATATAATCAGAAAATTGATGGCAAAGAATTTCATACAAGCCAAACCTTTGACATTATCGTTATGTGGCATGTATTAGAACACATAGACAATCCAAATACATTTTTAAAAGCACTCAATAAACTTCTGAGTAAAGATGGAGTACTCATACTGGAAATACCAAACAGGGACAGCCTTGGATTTAATCTTGCAAAAGATAAGTGGTTTCATTTGGATACACCCAGGCATCTGTTTCATTATAACTATGCTTGTTTAAAAGAATTATTAAAAAAGAATAGTTTAAAAATTATCAATTACTCTGCTGATCCGCTCTCCTATTTCCACGATTTATCTTTTAGTATATTCGCAAAAATTAAGCAAAATAACTGGCTCCTAGATATTTTTCTGTTTTCATTCGTTGTTCCAGGCATGTTTTTTGTTAGGTTATTATGCTCCTTGTTTTTCCCACATAAAGCAGAAATTAATACTTATATAATTAAGCGAGCTAATAATATAGATAAAAAGAGATAATTATTTTATTTTCTCATAGATTAATAATGCGAATCAGTCAAAAAACACTAATAATCATAGGTTTTTTTATACTATTATTGGCTTTAATAATTTTATATTCAAGAGAATATCTTGTACTGGGTGGCGAAGGTAATTACTTTCTCAATACGCTTACCACAAAAGACCTTTATCGTTTTACTTGGATTTCTATCAACAGCGGAATTGGAAGCCCAAATCCCATTTTAAATTTTTCTTTCATAATTTTTGATTTTTTTTATTGGATGCAATTTTTGAATATATCCATAAAGATCATCAACACAGTCAGTGTATTTTTAATCTACGCATTACCGTTTCTCTCAATGATGTGGCTACTAAGTAAGATGTTAAATACAAATTTTACTATTTCATTTTTACTCTCCCTATTTTACATTCTTAATCCATTTTCAACCTATCATCTCCAAGGGATGATGTTTTTCAATGTTGCTCCACTATTTGTATTACCCTTGTTGTTTGGCGTTTTATATAAGTTTTATAATAATGGTTTTAAACTTTTTTTTATTTTTGGCATTCTTTCTTATTTTTTTTCATATTCTTTTTCCAATGTTCCCTATTTGGGAATACTCCATATTTTTTTAGTACTTTCTCTCATTATTATTCACTTTCAGCGCCTAAACAAGTCTTTACACTCAAATTTTCGACTAGTAATCAAAAATTTCATTATTATTGAGGTAAGTTTTCTTCTCTTTCATGCATGGTGGTTTATTAATTTGATACGCATTCAACTGCAAGATATCAAAAACTTTTACACCGTACAGACTGCCGTTAGCTTTGCCTCGTCTGCTGTTGGGTTTACAGGCATTATGGGACGAATATTTTCTCTAAAAATGATGACACCTCTAACTCAAAGTAGAGGTTATTTTTTTTCAGATTACTATAATGGTATGGTAATAAGCATTATTTTGTTTATTCCATTTTTCTTACTCCTTCTAAGCTTTGTCACACAATCACAGAAGTCAAATAGGGGGGGGCGTCGAAAGAAGTTCATTTTAGCCGCCAGCATATTACTTATTTTTTTTCTTAATAAAGGTATCAATAAGCCATTTGGATATGTATATGAGTGGATGTTGACTAATATTCCCTTTTTTTTAATTTTTAAAAGCCCTTTAGAGAAATTTAGTGTTTTATTTGTGTTTTTGTTAACAATCTCATTAGTTTCAGTTTTTAATAAAAAATGGCATTATTACCTTTTTATCATATATTTAGCCACTTGTAGCATCCCTTTCTTGACATTGAATTTTATCCCTGATTTTAAGTTTCAGGATGGTAGATATATTTCCCGTAAATACACCTATAAAGAAGGATATTTCAATGCACGAGAATCTTTAAATAAAAGTAGGCTTGATTATAGAGCGCTTAGTCTACCGGGATCACTTAATTATCAAGTGACTATGCTTGATCACGACGGCAATAGATACTATCAAGGAATGGATCCTTTTATATACTCGGTTAATAAACCTTTTATAGCGGCTTATTCAACTTCTGATCCACTATCTAATATGAATTCGATATACAATAATTTCTCAAATGAATCCATCGAGGAGAGATTGTTAAATATCTATAATATTAAAAGAATTGTAATTAATAAGGATATCTATCCCGCATTTGGTTTCAGAGAGAAAGAAGATGTTGGACAATTAACGGATATTTTTGAAAAAAGCAGAAAAAAACAAAGTTTTGATCCGATTAATATATTTACTCGGGAGGATTTTCTTCCCCATTTTTACGTCCCGGAACTGAACATTGTCACCAGTGAAAATGTAGATAGTTTGGGTAAAATAGCTACCGAAAGTGGTAAATTAACGCGCCCTGCTTTTTATTTCCGTAAACAAAATAAAAATAATAGTCTAGATGTACTAAAAAAAGTCATTCCTGGCACTCAAACATTGGAATTCAAAAAAATTAATCCAACTAAATATCGAATAGTAGTCCATGGAGCAAAAGGAGAATTCCCGCTGGTGTTTAGTGAAAGTTTTCATGAGGGTTGGAAGAGCTACTTAGTAGCATCAAGCCTGGATTCCCGCCGGAGTTTACCCCGTACTCCGATACGGGGCGAGAATGACGGTTTGGCAAATTACAAAATCCTTGATGGAAATGCGGATGATCAGGCGACCAAAGAAGAGCTAAAAGGTTTTATTGATAAGGGTTGGATTACAACACTCGGAGATGGAAAAGAAAGGGAACTAATACATCAAAAATGGGATTCTTCGGCAAACATCTGGCAAGGGAACCAAGTCTTTGATTATAGTGAAAAATATCGTATAGATTTTATATCCAAAAATTTCCAAGGTACTATTCAAAATGACAATCTTCCTTCAGGACAATTTTATGAGACATGGTTTAAAAAGCCAATTGAAGACAATAAAAATCATCTTATGGTCAATGGATATGCCAACAGCTGGTTAATGAATACCGATAAATTGTGCTCCGTGCCGAGTAATTGTATAAAAAATGCTGATGGTAGTTATGATTTCGAAATTATTGTTGAATTCTGGCCTCAAAGACTTTATTACCTTGGATTATATATATCAGGCACAACTTTAATCTGTAGTTTGTTTTACCTACTCTGGACATGGACAAGGAAAGAAAGAAGTAATGGAGAAGAAGATAAAGGTGAATTTACTTTAAAGAAATTATTGGTCTAAATTAAACTTTGTTGTAATTACTGAGGAATCTTTCAACTGCATTAATAATATATTTTCTTTGGCCTGTATCAATCCCCGGCCACACCCCAAGCCAAAACGCGTTATTCATAATTAAATCTGCATTTTTGTGTTCTCCCATTATTTTTATTTTATTTTTCATATTGAGGTAGGCTGGGTGACGAAGAAGATTGCCGGAAAAAATATTGCGGGTGCCGATGTTGTTTTTTTCTAAGTATTCTGTAAGTTCATTTCTGGTAAATGGTGCATTTGACCGAACAAGAAGGGGGAATCCAAAATAGGAAATGTCACTGTTTTTATCTTCCTTCATCAAAATAAAGTATTTTTTATATTTTTTAAAGTAAGTATACAATTCTTGATAGTTTTCTTGTCTTTTTTTTATAAAACCTGGTAGTTTTTTTAATTGGGCTACCCCGATTGCCGCTTGAAAGTCAGTGAGTTTGAGATTGAAACCGATTTGAGAATAAATATACTTATGATCATAACCATCTGGTAGTTCTCCCAATTTCCATCCATATCTTTTACCACACGTATTATCCTTACCTGTATCACACCAACAGTCCCGTCCCCAGTCTCGAAACTGCCTATTGGCTTTATAGATAAGGGGATTATTCGTTATTACCGCACCTCCCTCGCCCATGGTAATTTGATGCGCGGGGTAGAAACTAAAGGTGGCAATGTCCCCAAATGTGCCTACCATCTGACCATTATATCTTGATCCCAAAGCGTCACAGCAATCCTCAATAATCCATAAATTATATTTCCTTTTTAAATACAATATTTTTTCCAAATCAAATGGTCGACCAAGAGTATGTGCAATCATAATGAGTTTTGTTTTCTTAGTTATAGCTTTTTCAATTTTATCTGTGTCAATGTTGAGTGTATCCAGCTCTGCATCGATAAATACAGGCTTCATGCCAAACATAACGCCCGGATTCACCGTGGTAGGAAAGGCAACCGAGGTAGTGATAAATTCATCTCCCGGCTTCAACTGTCTATCTCCAAACACTGAAGAGGTGAGGGAATAGAGGGCTAGTAAGTTTGCCGAAGATCCCGAATTTACAAGCGATACATACTTCACTCCCAGATAAGCCTTGAAATCTCGTTCAAATAGTTTTGAAAACTCTCCCTCGGTCCACCACCCATCTTTTGCTACTTTAATGGCATTATTTATTTCTTCTTCATCAAACACTTTACCTGAGACAGGAATATATGTTTTTCCTGGGATAAATTTTAAATTCATAATTTTAAGCAATAAATACCAATTTATTTTTTATGACAACTACAAAACTATTAATAAATTCACTGATAGTCTTTTCCGATTCTATAAAAGGAACTAAATCCAATAAAAGTTCTTCATCTTTTATTTTTGAGACTTTTTCAACTACTTTTTCAATAATTGCTTTTTTGGTCATTTTTAAATCTTTTTCAAGATTGTTCCATTCGGGCTTTAAGGCAAAACCTGACTTGCCTGATAATTGGATAAACCAAGCAATATCAAACACGTCTCGACCCTTGAATGATAAAGTTTGCTCATTTCCTTTAAAAAACTCTCCTTCTAGAAACGCTTCAATCTTATTTCCAAATAGAGTTGGTAAATCATAATTGAGAATAAAAAAACTATATCTATCAGAATTGTATGGAGTAATCTCTGTTTGTACACCTTTTTTAGCTTGAGAAAAATCACAACGAACAAATATCTTTTCTCCATTTTTTTGAAGAAATTTTATAAAAATAGTTCTTTTATTATCAGCTATCTTTAACTCGATGTTATTAAATTTTTCTTTTGAAACAAGATATTTCTCTATATCCTTCTTAAAATCTTCTATTTCAAAATTTGAAGTAAAATCAAAGTCAAGGTCTTCAGATAGCCTTGGTAAGTTATATAATTTTCTTAAGCAGGTGCCTCCTGTAAAGATAAGTTTATTAAATTTTTTGCTGTTATAAACAAAATTTAATATACTGTCTTGGAGTTTTTCTTTTATGAGATTTCTTTGATAATGTTTGTTCATAATATTTTGTTATTTACTAATATTTTTAATATTTTATTCATTTTTTTTGATGAAGACAAACCAACATACTTACTAAATAGTTTTTTATCTGTTGGTTCCAATGTTAACCAATTAATTCTACCTGTTTTAAGTAAATAATTTTCTATTTCCTGATCAGAGTCAAATTTCTTAAGGTATAAGTAATCAAAAAGAGCTTTTGATGGAGTGGCAAATCTGATGGTACGTCTTCCATAATTTTTTTCTATGAAACCCGTAAATAATCTATTTTTTATTTTTCGATATGAAAAAGTAGTCAATTTACTGTCATATTTCTTGGTAGTTTTTTTGGAGATTGATGTAATTCTAAAAACAGATTCAGGAATCAATCCGTATTTAGCCAATGCGTACTCAAGGGAAATATATGATGGATATCTGATAATACCGGCTAAATATTCAAGATATTCTTCCGTTTCATTTTTTTCCTTTACTTTATCTACATAGAAGGATGAAAGGTAAAAGCCTTTTTTAATGGGAATGAGAAGTCCTTTATTTATCAGTTTTTTTATCCAATAGTTAAGCGATTCTCCCTTTTTATTCAAATAAAGATTAAGGTTTTGTTTTGTATAGTAAGCCAATTTCTCCAGCATTTCTTTAAGCTTAACTATTTCCATGGATTATTTGTTTTCGAATTAGTAAATATTTATACTAATTATAGAACATATTTTATATAATATCAAGAGTCTCATGTTTCCGATTTGGTAGTATTTTTCTACTAAATCAGAAACAGGTAATCAAGCTTTATTTATCTCCTCACATCAAACACCTTACCTGATACAGGAATATAGCCTTGTTTTATAGCCATAAATCATTTTACAAATAACTAATGTATAATAGTATAAATATGTCCAATCTTCAACCAGAGCTTGCTAAAAGAATGTCGATCCTTTCTCCTGAGGGCGCTTATGCCGTTTTAAATAAAGCTACGGTTCTTGAGGCTCAAGGAAAAAACATCGTCCATTTTGAAATTGGCCAACCTGATTTTCCCACACCAAGGATCATTGTAAATGCTGGTATTAAGGCAATTCAAATGGGATTAACCAAATATAATCCACCCTTGGGAATTCTCCTCTTGAGAAAAGCCATCGCAGAAAATATAAGCAGGAATAGAAGAATTGATGTTTCAGAAAAACAAATTGCAATCACGCCGAGCGGAAAGACAGCTATTTTTATTGCAATGGCGGCAATTCTTGAAAAGGGTGATGAAGTAATTTACCCTAACCCCAGTTTTCCCACCTACCAAACGCTCATCGATTTTTTTGGGTGCGTAAGAAAACCAATTCCACTAGTTGAAGAAAATAGCTTCAGCTTTGATATGAAAATCTTTCGCAAACAATTTTCTAAAAAAACAAGGTTGATCATCCTTAATTCACCAAGCAATCCGACGGGAGGGGTAATGCCCTTAAAAGATCTACAAGAAATAGCTGATACAGTTAAAAACTCATCTTGTTGGGTATTAACTGATGAAATGTATTCAAACATTATTTATGATAATATCTCTTATCCCAGCTTTTACGGATTAAATCAAATCAGAAACCGCACTATTTTAGTTGATGGTTTTTCAAAAACTTTTTCTATGACAGGGTGGAGAATTGGATATTTAAGCGTACCTGAAGAAATAATTGATAAAATCGACTATTTACTCACTCATACTGTTGGTTGTACTGCCACTTTCACTCAACACGCAGTATTGGTGGGTTTACAAAGTTCTCAAAAATTTGTAAAGGCTATGGTTACCGAATTTGAGAAAAGGCGAGATTTTGTAGTTAATCAACTGAAGCAAATTTCAGGAGTTGTCTGTCAAAAACCTGAGGGCGCATTTTATGTTTTTCCCAATATTAAATCTTTTGGCAAATCATCGAAATGGATGGCTAATTATCTTTTAGAAAATGCCGGAGTAGCTCTTCTCGACGGCACTGCATTTGGTAAATATGGTGAAGGATATTTACGAATCTCTTATGCCACTAGTATTGATAATCTAAAAGAAGGAATAAGAAAAATAAAGATTATTTTAGGCAAATTATGAATACTTATGAGAGTTGCTGATTACATAATCGATTTTATTTATAAAAAAGGAACCAATACTATTTTTACTTTGGCTGGTGGGGGAGCGATGTTTCTTAATGATGCTGTTGTTTGTCATAAAAAAATGAAATATATCTGCAACCACCATGAACAAGCATCAGCTATGGCTGCTGAAGCTTATGCTAAAACTAAAAATCAAATCGGCGCTGTCATGGTAACCTCTGGCCCAGGTTCCACCAATGCTATTACAGGACTGATGGAAGCATGGCAAAATTCAATTCCGGTAGTTTTTATCTCCAGTCAGACAAAAAAATCACAAATGATTCCATTTTCTGGTGTTTCCTCGCTTCGTCAATTTGGTATTCAGGAAGTTGATATCATTCCTATTGTT
The DNA here is from genome assembly GCA_964366485.1 of uncultured Gammaproteobacteria bacterium. GTDB lineage: Bacteria > Patescibacteriota > Microgenomatia > UBA1406 > GWC2-37-13 > YC2-FULL-38-9. Next base: position 24,326 of record CAYITZ010000004.1, on the reverse strand, counting down.
AAACCTCTAACTAAATACGCAATTTATGTGGAAAAACCAGAAGACATCCGATGGTATTTAGAAAAAGCATATTTTTTAGCTCTATCTGGTCGACCTGGACCCGTTTGGCTTGATATCCCCTCAGATGTTGCTAGTCAAACGATTGATCCAAAAAAACTCCTTGGTTTTGTCAAAAAAAACATTCAAGACTACAATCCCAAAGCTTCTGAAGAACAAATCAATCTTGTAATTAACCAAATTAATCAATCAAGAAAACCGTTAATCATTGGCGGTGGAGGAATTAAATTGGCTAAAGCTGTTAAAGAGTTTATAGAACTGGTCGATATTTTAAAGATTCCTATAGTGGTTCCCGAAATGGGAATTGATCTTCTTGAATTTGAACATCCTTGTTACATCGGTCATGGCGGGACAAAAGGAGATAGAGCTGCTAATATTGTTATTCAAAATAGTGATCTAATTCTTTCTATTGGGAGTCGTCTTGCTGTCCCTTTTACTGGTCATGAGTACGATAAGTTTGCTCCCAAGGCAACAAAAATTGTTATTGATGTTGATCGAGAGGAACATTCTAAAAAAACAATAAAGATAGATAAATTAATTATATCCGATGCAAAATATTTTATTGAAAAACTCATTAATAAATTGAAAAGTCAAAAAATCAATTCAAAAAATAGCTGGCTAAAAAAATGTCAAAATATTAAAAACAAATATGCTTTATTTCTACCTAATATTGAAAATAAAAACAATGAGATTAATATGTATCATGCGGTAGATGCTATCTCAAAATTTTCCAAGCCAGGAGATTTTTTTATCACTGATGCAGGTATCACTGCTTATGTTTGCGCTCAAACACTAAAGTTTAAAAGAAATCAAAGAATGATTATCCCTGGCGCCACACTCACCATGGGCTATAATCTTCCAGCAATCATCGGTATATGGTGCGCTAAGAAAAACGCTTCAATTATCTGTATTACCGGTGATGGGTCTTTTCAGATGAATATCCATGAACTACAAACTATTGTCCATCATAAAATTCCCGCTAAAATATTTATCATTAATAACTTAGGTTATCTTGCCATCCGAACTACACAAAAAAATTTCTTCCAAGGAAGGTTTATCGGTGAAGGAATAAAGTCCGGAGTTTCTTTTCCCGATACTAAAAAAATTTCTGAAGCTTATGGAATAAAGTTTTTCCAAATAAAAAATGAGGGACAACTTACAAAAGTCATACCAAAAATATTAAACCATAATGGAACTGTCATCTGTGAGATATTTTGTCCAGAATGGCAAGATATTCTGACTGTTTCTTCGAAAAAAATGCCTGATGGTAAGATGATGTCTTTACCGATCGATGATATGTTTCCTTTCTTACCGGAAAAAGAAATGGTTGAAATCAAAGACTATCTTAGCTGATATAACCTTTCTTAACTAAAAGTTCAGCTAATAGGACTGCACCTCCAGCGGCTCCACGGATTGTATTATGAGATAAGGCAATAAAATGCCAATCAAAAATATCATCTTCTTTTAACCTTCCCATAGCAATTCCCATTCCGTTCTCAAAATCCCGTTCTATTTTTGTTTGTGGTCGATCAATTTCTTCAAAATATTTTATGAACTTTCGAGGAGAAGAGGGAAGTTTTAAATCTTTTAAAGGATTAAAACTTGTCACTGCTTTAATGATTTCCGATCTCGTCGGTTTTTTGGCAAATTTAACCAAGACGGCTGCCATATGACCATTGGTAACCGGAACACGAATACAGGTGGCTGATATTATCGGTCTTTTAGCTAAAATTAATTTCCCGTTTTTAATCTCTCCCCAGATTTTCATCGGTTCGTCTTCTGATTTTTCTTCTTCGCCACCAATGTAAGGAATAACATTATCAATCATCTCCGGCCACATTTTAAATGTCTTTCCCGCTCCTGAGATTGCCTGCATACTGGTGATTACCGCTTTAACAGGTTGGTATTTTTTTAAAGGAGTTAAGATAGAAACATAAGACTGGATCGAACAATTTGGCTTTACTGCGATTAACCCTCTTTTCCAACCTCTTTTTTTCCTTTGAATATCAATCAATCCTAAATGATCAAAATTGATTTCCGGCATAATCATGGGGATATCTTCTGTCCAACGATGAGCCGAATTATTTGAAACAATAGGAACTCCGTTATCTGCATAAGCAACCTCTAAAGATTTTATTTTCTCTTTATCAAGATCTAAGGCGCTAAAAACAATGTCAGTCTGTTCACTGATTTTTTTAATATCATCTTCTACCGATAAAACAATCGTTTTTTTTACTTTTTCAGGTAAAGACTGATCAATCCTCCAACGATCACCAATTGCCTGAAGATAGGTTTTACCGGCTGATTTGGGTGAAGCCGCTAAACAAATAATTTCAAACCAGGGATGATTGGAAAGAATCGAAATAAACCGTTGACCGACCATTCCTGTTGCGCCCAGTATTCCAACTCGTAATTTTTTCATAAGCGAATTATTTTTATAATTTTTAATAAGTCTCCCAAAACTCCAGCGGCTGTTACCTCAAGTCCTGCTCCTGGTCCTTTAATCACTAAAGGATTATTGAAATAACGCTCTGTTTTTATAATTACAATATTGTCTGGACCGTAAAGACTACCAATATCGCTTGTTAAATCGACTTTATTTAATCCTATCATACAAGTTTTGTTATTTATTTTGGCGACGAAACGAAGGGTTTTTTTCTCATTTTTTGCCTTTATCATTAAACGGTGATAATTACTATTCAAAATATCAACTTTTTTAAGAAATTCATCAGTTGATAATTGATTCATATTGATAGGATAAAGAGGTGATAGCTTTACATCTTTTAAAGACAAATTGCTACCCAAAAGTCTGCTTAAAATCAAAGCTTTTCTAGCTACATCTAACCCTGACAAATCATCTCTAGGATCAGGTTCGGTATAACCTTTTTCCCTTGCCTGAATTACTGCCTGAGAAAAACTTTTTTCTTGTTGTAACAAAGTAAAAATATAGCCTAAAGTTCCGGAAAAGCATCCTTGAATATCAACTACACGATCGCCTGTTTCTATTAATTCTCGAATAGTCGTTATAACGGGAAGGCCTGCCCCTACAGTAGTTTCAAAATACAATCTTTGCTTATATTGAGCAAATAGAGAATTAAACATCTTTAAATCAGAAGACAAGGGTTTTTTGTTGGACATAACAACAAATCCTCCTCGTTTTAATCCTGACTCTAGAATTGAAAAAGTCTTATCAGAAGACGTGGTATCAATGATTATAAAGGGCTGTTTAAACTTGTTTATTAAACTGCTAAGATCATTTTTTTCAACATTTTTTAAAATAGAAAAATCATCATTAATAATTTTTTCAATTATTTTAATATCTATTCCTTTCTCATTTATATAACATAAATGAGAACTAAAGACTCCAATTAGTCTTAGAGAAATTCTATAATTTTTTTCAATTATTAACCTATTCTCTTTAAAATACTTAAGAAATGCTTTTCCTACTTTTCCTGGCCCTAAATGAATAATATTAAAAATATTCATGTTAATCTGCCACTAAGGTTCCCGAAGACTCGGGATAAATAAAACTTTTAATATAAATTGGAATATGTTTTTTTTCAACGGGAGTAAGAGCTTTATAATAAATAATTTTTGCTCCCTTTTTTGCTAAGTTTCTTGCTGTTTTATAAGAAAGTTTGGTAAATAGTTTTGCTTTTTTGTTTTTATGTGGATCTTCCGAATAAAAACCTTCGACATCTTTCCAAAGATAAAGGGCATTAGCACTTAAAAGATTGGCTAAATAAGCGGCTGTTAGATCTGATCCGCCCCGACCCAAAGTGGTCGTACAACCGCCATGAGTAAAACCAATATAGCCTGTTACCACTGGAATAACATTGTTTTTTATAAGAGGAAAAAGTATTTGATTGATATACTGCTGACTTTCCTTGTATAGAGGAACTGCATTGCCAAACCGGCTATTGGTTGCAATAATAAAAGAAGCGTCTATTGGGTAAGCAGTCATTCCGCACATCTCTAAGGCATTAGCTACAATAGGACTAGACAGTCTTTCACCAAAAGAGACAATATAATCAATTCTAGCTCGTGTAATTTTTTTATTAGAAACATTCTTAATAAAATTTTTTAATCGACTAATTAAATTAATTAGTTCAGACTCGATTTTAACTGCTTGCAGTCTTTTATCAACTTCGTGCAATGTCTTTATATGAGTTTTTTTAATTTCATCAATAATAAAGAAAGCTTTTTTTATTTGTTTATTTTCTAAAAGAGTTGCCACTTCAAAAAGACGATCTGTCACTCCCTTCATCGCCGAAACCACCAGGACGACTCTTTGTTTAACCCAATATTCTTTGACGATCTGACAGGCTTTTAACATTCCATGCGCTGTTGATAAAGATGCTCCCCCAAATTTCATTATGACCATATGTTATTTTTTAATTTTGCTTTTTTTGAAATATTCATCTTCTATAATTTCATTCTTATTTAAGGAATCAACTTTTTCTTTATAATAAAAGTAAAAGTCCTTTATGGCATTAGGGTAGGAAGTTGTATGAAAATCTTTCATAACTGATTTTAATTTTTTATTGCTACCAGTATATTGAAAATTGTAATTCTTATCCTCAATAGTGATCTTTGATGATTTATCCGATATTTTGTTTATTATATCAGCAATTTTCTTAAGACTGATTGATTTAGTGGTAGTTAAGTTATAATCGCCAGAAAAGTTTTGATTTCTCAGAAAAAATTTAACTACTGGTATCAAATCATCAATATAAAGATAATCAAATATTACATCCTGTTTAATCTTTATTGGTAAGCCTAGTAAATTTTTCACAATTGAATTAGAAATAAACTTAAAACGATAATCTTCACCAGGACCAAATATCCCAAATGGAAGTAGAGTGATAATTTTTTTGTTATTCCTTGATAATTTACTACAGATTAGTTTACCCAAACCATAATTGTCGTAGGGGATAAGTATTCCTAAATCTCCTTCCTTTACTTTTTTTAAATCTCTTGTTTTTGCATATTCTGCTCCTGAGCCAAAATTAATAAATCGATCAAGCAAATCTAAGTTTTTGTAAATAGACAGAAACATTCTCAATATATTTTCTAGTATTTGATCTCCATTTTTCACTGCGGTATGAATGACAATATTTATTTTATTATCAATAATATATTCTCTAACTGCATTCTCATCCATTATTTCCAACTCTTTATGGGATGGGATAAAAATTTTATATTCATTTTTGATTCTTTCATAAATATTTCTACCGATAAATCCTGACCCACCCGTTAATAGAATATTCATATTTTCAAAAACCAATTAAAAATATTTTTCGCAGTTAAACTGATGTTTTCTTTTGGCTCCCAACCGAGAGTTTTCTTTATTTTCGAATAATCAAGTGACTGATATGGGATTTCGCTTTTGGAGATGTTTAAGATTTTATATTTAATTTTTTTTCCTAAGGTATCTTCAATAAGTTTTATTAAGTTCAGGACACTCAGAGTATCGTCAGATCCAAAATTAAACGCCTCCCCTTTAACAAGATACCGTTCGGTACCTTGCTCACGCTTTTCAATATTTTCTGCTAATAATATATAACCGTCAACTACATCTTTGACATAAAGATAATCTCTGATATATTTTCCATCACTTCGCACTTTTAACACCTCATTATTAACTATCGCTTTCATTATCCCTGGAATTATCCGTGAGAAATTGAGATCGCCTTCACCGTAGATATTTCCAAACCGTGTCACTACTACGGGGATTCCGTATGTTTTAAAATAACTCGTGCTTATCAGGTCTGTTGCTGATTTTGACACTTCATACGGGTGATCGCCAAAAAGGGGATCGGATTCAATGTATTTTTTCTTGTGTAAGTCTCCATAGGCCTTGTCAGAAGAGGCGACGATGACGCCTTTTATTTGGGGAGTTATTCTGACTGCTTCAAGAATATTTATCGTACTTAATATATTATTGTCTAATGTTTTCTTTGGATTAGCATATGCTTCATCAACCAAAGCTTGAGCGGCTAGATGAAAAATAAAATCTATGTGATATTTGTTTATAAGATCCAATAATTTCTTATAGTCACAGATGTTTAAATTTATTACTTTGGATTTTTTATGTAGATTTTGCGTAAATAAATAGGATCGTTTATCCAAATTGATATCCGCAACAACAACATTAGCTTTTTGTTTAACTAACTCTTCCACAAGATGTGAACCAACAAATCCTGCTCCCCCGGTGACTAAAATATTTTTCGATTTCATTTGGCTCCCAACGGAGAATGTCTAATATTATTTATAATAAGATTCAAATTCAAGATGACTCATATCTGCTTGTTTTAAAATACTTTCAAAAGTTCCTCGTGCTACCTGTTTATGATTAGGAACAATTACTATACAAATATGGTTATTAAAGACTCCTTTTAATTTTATATGACTGCCTTTTTGAGAAACAGTGACAAAACCAGCTCTCTGGAGAGTTTTGAGGACTTCTCTCGCCGAATATAATTTAGGCATAAGAAATATTGAGCTTTTCCAAGGATAGATCTGTATATCGAAATAATTTAGGAGTGGGCAATTCTTTTTCAAAATATAATTCTAAAGCTTCTTTAAGATTCTCCAAGGCCTCATTTTTAGTTTTTCCCTGACTGGCTATTTCCACTTCAAGAGATTTTGCCACATATAAATTAGTCTCCTTCCAAACTAAAGCTGAAGTTTCTTTATATATAATTTTTACTTTTTTCATGTGATTTTCTGTAAAAATTGAAATAATAGCTATATTTTAATAAAATGTTAATCAGTATACAACTGTTTATATATTCGAAAAATTATTTCCACACCTTCCATGGTTTATTTTGTGTCCATAACTTATTTAAATCATCAAGTTCCTTGTAAGTGTCAACCGCCATCCAAAATCCCTCATGATTATAGAGGGACAGTTGTTTCTCTTTGGCCAATTTGACGAGAGCCGGATGTTCAGTTTTTCCGGGCTCAAGATAATCAAAAAATCTCTGATCAAACACCATGTATCCACCATTCACATACTCAGAAAGCACCGGTTTCTCAATAAAATTAGTTACCAGATTATCTCTTCCCGTTTTAACCAATCCAAATTTTGATCGGGGGTGAACACCGGTTATGGTTCCAATTGTTCTTTGTTTCTTATGGAACTCAAATACTTTATTCACATTTAAATCAGTGACACCGTCCCCATACGTTACCATAAAATATCTGTCTTTTTCGGGAATATATTTTTTGCATTTCAATATCCGCTCTCCGGGAAGCGTCTCAAGCCCGGTATCGACGAACGTAATCCTGAAATCATCCACTTCAGATCTATTTTCCAGATAGAAGTCTGTTTTATGAACTTTAGTCTCCAGAGTAAAGTCTGAGGTAAACGCTTTTTGATTAAGGAAGAAGTCTTTTATGTAGTCGGCTTTATAGCCGAGCGCGAGAATGAATTCGTTGTAACCATAATGCGCGTATATCTTCATGATGTGCCATATGATGGGCTTTCCTCCCACTAACACCATTGGCTTTGGCTTATACTCTGTCTCCTCTTTTAAACGAGTCCCTTGCCCTCCACAAAGTATGATCACTTTCATATTGCCTTATCATAACAAACTGATAGGTAGATTTCAAAAGTTGCTTTCCAACGGGCCCTTGTCAACCGGGCGACGGTTGCCGCCTACTTTTTTTACATCACAGGGCTGTGGGCATGAAGAAATACTCATATAAAAATCGAGTCTATGCTTTTGATGAAAGATCCTTTTGTATCATTTCTATCTGTTTTCTTGTTTTGGGTAATTCACTTATAAGAGTTTTCCATATTCTTTCTTGGACCAACTCGACATAATCATGTATCGCTATATCACGAAGCCCAGCCATTTTTTTCCAAGGGACATCTGGATACCGTGCTCGTATATCGTCGGGGATGTGTTTTGTTGCCTCACCAATTATTTCTAAGCGGCGAATAACCGCATCTTGAAGCATACGATCAATAAAAAAATCTTCTTCGGTTTTAGATGCAATATAACCCTCAATTGCTGAAATACAATCTAATATGTCTTGTATGCGAAAATAATATCCTCTCCTCATATTGGGATGGGATAAATTAATAATTGACCTGCAAGAATGCTATTTCTTAAAGCGGGTTTAATTCCCTTATACTCAACAAGGTCAACTTTATTGTTCAATTTTTCCTCAAGCTCTATCTTGACTCCAATAAAATCAAATAGAGACATATCTTCGGGTACTTCAACCAATAGGTCAATATCGCTATTTTTATGCATTTCTCCTCTGACAATCGAGCCAAATAAAGCCGCCTTAGAAATATTATGTTTCATAATAATAGGCATGATTTGTTTTTTTGCTTTTTGTATATCCATACTGTATTTTAGATAATATAGTTATACATTGCAAGTCGGTTGGCATGTTCCACCTTACCAGGTATTTTTCCCCGTTTATTTATTTGATTATTTTAATATTTCTTCATTTGAAATCAGTTATTCCGTTAATTTGTTAATTTTTTAATCGATAAAGTACTATCGTAATTTTCTTCCCTTCCCATCGACCTAAAATGCTATTTTTGTAGCATATACGCCATTGACAAATAAATAATATATTTGTAGGATGGCTATATATGTTAACAAAAGAAGATATAACTGAGATAAAACAACTTTTTGGAGAGAATAATGAGATTCTTTTGCAAAAAATTGACATGGGAGTTGATAAGAAACTCGAAAAAAGGCTTACACCAATATTGAAAGAGCTTCGAAAATTGAGAAAAGACCTCAATGTGACCATCACCTCCTTTGATCGTGAAATCATTGATACCAGACGTCGAGTCGACCGTATCGAAGACCACTTCCAATTACCACCTCTCCAAACCTATTAATCTTTTAAATTAAGGTTTTTAATCCGTTTTGTATTTGGGGCTTAGAGTTTAGAATTTGAATAGGATTTAGTGTTTATGATTTAGAATTTAATTTATCAATCTATTACTTCCCCCTTGACACCAAAAAAATGTATAATATACGCATTCTTTATGACAAATCAAAAGAACGTCGGCGCCATAGTTTTTTATGCTTTCATCGTCGTTTTTATTGTCATAGCTTATTTAAATAACCAAGGGACTTTTACTTCTTTATTTCTAAAAAAAACTATCATTCCAAATAAAAAAATAGTTCAATTGGAATTTAAAGACAAGGAATATAAAGCGGATTATGCAAAAAAATTTGAAGGAGCCTCAATTGAGATTGCAAGGTTTGAAGAGGGAGAGAAATGGAAGGGAGATTATAAAATTGATGATGTAAACCCCTGGGAGGGAAAAACAAGCTATGTTGTCCTTGCAAAAGGTGTCCAACCTAATATATTAACTCTCCGCAAAAATCTTAATCTTTCCAAAAGTGAAACCATTAAAATACTTATTTATTCTGTAGACCAACAGAACACTGACGATATTAAAAAAGCATTACTTCGTTTTGGTAATTTGGCTGATACGGCGTATTTTGAATATGACATACGTAATATAAAGACGGGGTGGAACATTATAGAGATGCCGAAGAGTAGTTTCAGCTTTATTGGGGGAGCAACGCCTGCAAAGGAGACTGACACGGCAGAAAGTGATAAAACTGATGCGGGTAGTGATCGCCTTTGGGGTGCTGTTGAAAAAGTTACCCTTGAGCTTGATGCGCGACCAGGAAGTCAGGTTGAACTTTCATTTGACAGACTTTGGGCTGAGAAAGATGAAATATATAAAAAAGAATTTCTAACCAAAATTTATGATATGTTGTCTCCACGAGTTTGGAACGGGAAAAGTTATATTAATGCTTGGGCAATGGGTGCTACCTCGGGTCTTATAAATAAGGTTTCTGGGGTAAGAAATTTTACCTACACAGCTAAGATTATTCCTCAAAAGGTGGGGTCATTTGGAATCAATGCACGAACAGATCTTGATACCTCTTTTGGATATTATCTGGATTTTGGAGGTATTGGAACAGGCTCTTGGAGACTGTATAAATATGGAAAAGTGGTAAATGATAGTCCCGTTACTGAGCTGGACAGTGGGGGTATAGCTAACTTTCTCATTGAGGCTGATCAACCCTTATGGTTACGTATCGCCGCCTCGGGTAGCTCAATTGCCGGATATTTATCCACAGATGGTACGAATTTTACTAAACTTACAGAAAAGAGTGACGGGGAACTTATTTCAGGCGGAATTGGTATACAAACTGCTGCCTCCTTCTTACTTGAATCGGTCGAGTTTAGCCAATAAATTTATTACTGTATAATAGAAATATGGATTCCCTAACCATCATATTTATTCTCAATGGTGTTTTTTTTGTCAGTCTTTTTCTTCTGAAGAATATTTTTATCTCATTGATTTTAACGACACTTTCCCTTTTCATTATCTTTTTTTTTCTGCGCCAAAAAAAAATTGCCACTGCTCATTCTATTTTTAATTTACCAAGTTTTGAATTTAAAGATAGTCAATATATATCTTCCCTAATATGCTTGGTTGTTTTCCTTGTATTACAAGTACTTATTGGCTTTAATGCCGCATTATTTATTACTTTTTTCATTTTTTCCTATGTAAATAAGCTTCGACCTCGAATAAGTTTTGTCATTGCTCTTGTTCTTTTTGTAATTATGGCACTTCTTACCGCTCTTAGCAATTATAAGATGGCTGAGGATATCGCCATACTGACATATTATTTTTTGGTAATAGGCGTTGTTTGGCAAATCATAGAACTCCGTAATGCAAAATCTGCTGAAGAAGTTAATTCTGAACCTGAAAAGGAAAAGATTGAAGTGATTTCAAGTAGACATATGTTTCAACAACATAACTCATATAATTATACTTTTACCAAAAAGAGTTTCATTATAATCGGAATCCTGGTTTTTTTTATTATTATCATCGTTTTATTTATTACTCGAATAAAATCTCCCATTATTATAAAGTCCATTATTAAGCCGTCAACTGTTATACCGACTGCCATCCTAACTCCCAAACCGCTTTCGCATGTTCCCTTCACTATCTTAAATGGCACAGATATCCGTGGCCTTGCAGGATCATCCGCCGCTATCCTCCGTAAAGATGGCTGGGAAAAGGAATTTGATATATCAACGGGAAACTATCTAGGCGAAGAAACCTTGTCTGCCAATATATTGCAATTTACCAAAAATTTGGAAAACAAAGTTACCCTTATTGAGCGCAGTCTTAACATCCGAGTGACTCCCGTTTTATTGAAACAGGCTACGCAAGATGCTGAATTGACACTAATATTAGGAAGATAATACATCCTTATGACCAAAAAAATTGATGCTCTTATTATTTTTATCTGGCTGTACTTCGTAATTGCCCTACCTCCTCTTGCTATTCTATATCTTATAAGAATATTTTCACCAGAATCAAATTTGTTTGGGGATTTTATGGTTAAAACTCCCGATTTCCCCGCTCTTGTTACAACTGCAATTGTCCTTCCGTTAATTGGGACAGCTTTAGGTATTTTGAGGAAAAAAATGAAGCTTGTTTTCCTTTGGAAACTGGAAAAACAATCAAAAATGCATTTTATTTTCATATCACTTCTTCTTTCTTTCGTATTGTGGCAATTTTATTCTGCATTTTTTTTCTTAAGCTATGTAGGTCTCATAATTTTAATTACATTTTTTCTTCTTATTCTTCCTTTAATTGATAAGTACTTACGTTCGGTTAACTTTGATATGGTTAAAGCATATATAATTCCTGTACGAAATAAGGAAAGGAAATACTTTGCCAACAAAATACTATTTTCTCTGGCAATTCTTCTTTCAATTCATATGTCCGTTATGATTTTGGATACAAAAATAAATGAGTATAATCATAATCAACAGTTCTTAGCTCGTCACCCACTAATCAAGGTTGTAAAGCCGAGTATTGCGTATTACGATACTAAGGTCGTTCTCATTGGAAAGGGGTTTGGTTGGAAAGGGAAAATAGATACCAAGTTCAAATATCAAGAAGGAAAGATAGATATATCTCTTTGGACTGATACAAAAGTTGTTTTTACTGTTCCCCTTCACTGGAAGGTCGGGGATATGTCGATTTGGGTTCAGAAGCCAATTGAATGGGATGGAAAGAACATCAACGTTAAGAGTAATGAGGTAAAGCTGCGCTTGATTTCAAGGGATGATGGCTGGGATAAAGACGATGATGCCTATTTTGAACAATTGAAACACTTGGACAAAGAAACGTTGAGGTTAAATGGGTATAAATAATGGTAAAATGTCCTGATGATATACGATACGTTCATGTTCTTCAACGAGCTTGATTTACTGGAAATCAGATTGAATGAATTGGACAAAGTTGTGGATACATTTGTCCTTGTAGAGTCTCCCTTTACTTATTCCGGAAAAGCAAAGCCTTTATATTTTCAATCAAATAAAAAACGCTTTAGCAAATTCTTACATAAAATAAACTATGTACTAATTGAAGATATCGGGGATATAAGTCTTCTTCAAGATAAAGTGGCCGATTATCTGCCCGAATGTTCGGAATACCTAAAGAGAGAAAATATCCAGAGAAACGCAATTATGAAGGGGCTCACCCACGCAAAGGCCGACGATATTATCCTTATCAGTGACCTTGATGAAATCCCACCACCTCAAACAGTCGATAAACTGAGTAAGGCTATCAATAGGAGAGAAGTGTTGGGCTTTAAGCAAAAAGTTTACTACTATTATCTTAATCTGCTCTCTAATGAAACCATTATGGGTACTAAGATGACTCATTATGAGAATATCGACTTTCCACAAAATATCAGACAGGCGGAAAAATACACGTTGATCGATCCGGGGGGATGGCACTTCTCATTTTTAGGTGGTGTCGAAAAAATGAAGAAGAAAATTGATGCATATTTTCATCAGGAGTACAATACACCGGAAATAATCTCGCAAATACCTTTTTTTGTGAAAAACAGGCTGGATATTTTCGAGAGGCCCTATGAATATATTGAAGTGGCAATTGACCATACGTTCCCTCAATATCTTCAGAAAAATAAAGATAAATACAGTAAGTTCATCGTTCCTCCGTCAAATTTCGATGATAACACTCAAAAATTAATTCAGGAGATCGTCAGATTACGCAAGATCATAGACGAAAAAAAACTAATAGAAGATAAATATAATCAAATCACTGACTCTGCCTATTTTAAACTATATCCCCATTACATTAAGATGAAAAATATTTGGAAGAATTTTATGTCATTTCGATCCGCCATCTGGCGGAGAGAAATCTAGGCCGAGAGGCCGCAAAATAACAATGAATAATAAGTATTTTAAATACCTTACTATTTTCCTCATCTTTTTGCTCGGGGGAATCTCTGTTACTTGGACTAACTCTCATTCTTTACTAAACACGGGTGATTTTCTTTTTCCAACTGATGGAATGCGAGAACTTAGTGCGTTCTTTTATTCTTGGAACAATACGTCTCTCGGATATATAAATTACTTTCAATTAGACTATCTATTACCTTATGGCCTTCATCTTATCATAGCACAATCGATTGGTTTATCTGCAATTTACTCTCAAATTTTCTGGAACTATTTATTATTCACGTCCCTTGGTTTATCAATATACGTCCTGGTAATCAACATTATGAAACATGAACAAAAGTATATTGCCGCCTTCATAGCGGCAGTTTTTTTTATGTTTAATCCTTGGGTGGGCCAAAATATTGCCATGTTTTTTCCCTACATTACTTTTATTCCATTGTTGCTTGGCTTCTATATTAAAGGATTGAACGAAAATAAAGGAATTAAATATCTTATCCTATTCTCATTAATATGGTATTTTGTACAATCACTTTTTCTTTGGAATATTCGTGGTTTCATATTATTATGGTTGCTATTCGCGTTTTATTTGTTATTTTTTTTCACTTATGGCTGGAAGGGAATCAAACAGGTGCTTGCATTTATGATTGTTCTTGTTGCACTTTATATATTATTAAATGCTCACTGGCTACTCATTTTCCTCACGAACATTCTAAAGTCTGTCTCAGGGTCGATACAGGTCTATGAAGCAGTGAATTACTCCCGCTTCAGTTCCTTTGAGACCGCAAGTTCAACGATGGTACAAGCACTTCGCTTACTTGCAGACTGGTCCATTACTGCAAATATAAAAGGAGTCCTGCATTTCCCATGGCTTGATTATTACCAGAATCCTTTGTTGATCTTTATAGGTTTCCTCCTCCCTGTTTCAGTGCTTGTTTCACTACTTTATGTGATGAAAAGAAAATTAAATCAAAGTGGGCATTTTGTTTTCTTCTTTATCCTTTTACTTTTTGGATATTTCATCAGTATGGGGAAGTTTAATCCGTTTAACCTGTGGCTGACTGATAAATTAAAATATTATTTGCTTATTTTTTCCGCACCAGCTGTCCATGGAGGAATATTTATTGTCATAAGTTACTCAGTATTACTTGCATATAGTTTTGTATTTGTGTCGCAACTTACAAAAAAATTTAAACTAAGACTATTCATTGCAATTTTGTATATATTGACAATTATGATATATGGATATCCTATTATTTCGGGTCAATTTATTCCTTCAGGGAATAAGCTATTGGGTGCGGGAAGATATGAAATTCCTAAGTATGTCTTCGATTTAAAAAAGAAAATAAATGAGGAAAAATTAAACTATCGTATATTTTCTTTACCTTTTTCAAAATTGGGTTATTTTGCTTATAATTGGCCCCCTGGTGGATATAATGGACCCGATCCTCTTGTAAATATATTGAGCAAGTCTCAAATAATGGATACGGGTATTGGAGCACAAATAGCTGATACAACTACGAAAAATATTGATAAAAAATCATTCTTCCATTTCAACTCACTATTGAATGTGAAATATGTTATGAATAAGAGGGATGCAAACTTGCTTCATATCAAAAATAATTCATGGTACACAGTGCCCGATCAGACATTTATGAACTCTCTTTATCAAAATACGAACGATGTAAGTTCCTTCGGTCAGATTGACTTGATTAAAATTCCGGATGAATTATTTCTTCCCAAATTATACATCCCACTGAAGATTTTCTACACAAATGACGTGAGTAAACTACCGAATATTGTATCGCAAAATGACTATGTGACAAAGTCAGCAATTTACGTCAATAATAACCCTAATACCCCCAATCTCCCTAATATTCCCAATAAAACCACTTTAGAATACCGGATGATCAGCCCTGTGAAGTACAGAGTTCGTGTACATAACGCGGAAGGAATTTTTCCTCTGGTGATGAGTGAATTCTTCCACGATGGTTGGAAAATATATTTATCAAGTTCTACCAACTACCAACTACCAACTACCAACTATAAACTTCCTATTATTCAGGGGACGATTCAAAATGATAACCTACCTGCAGGCCCAATCAACGAGACCTGGTTTAAAAAACCGATTGATGAAAATAAAAACCATCTTATGGTGAATGGATACGCGAATAGCTGGATTATAGACACAAATAAAATTTGTAATAATAGACTGGGTTCCCGCCTTCGCGGGAATGACCAATTAAGATGTATTAAAAACGTGGATGGAGGCTACGACTTCGAACTAATCATCGAATTCTGGCCGCAAAGACTTTATTATTTAGGTTTGTTAATATCAGGTATCACGTTGATAGCGTGTTTGCTGTATGTAACTTACGGTAAGATCAAGGATAGAAAAGCCGCAAGAAATTTATAATTTCGGACTACCCTAGAATATCTTGACATTTCCGATTCAAATAATGATATAATTTATTATATATAATTTTAGATTGTTATAATAAGCTAAAATGATACGAAAAATGAATGGTTTGTCAAAATTTGTTGATATTAGACCTTTTTCCTCCTCAGAAAAAGTTTACATTAAAGATACTCGTATTCCGGTTGAGTTTTTGGTAAACACGGTGAAAGAAACGGGTAATGTAAACTCTTTTTTTCGTCTTTATCCCTGGCTCAAGGAGAGAAAAAAAGAGCTTCTTCATCTCCTTACCTACGTTATAGATAAAGGAGTAAAACACTCCTTATATGATTAAACTTGATAATCTTCAATCAAGATATTCATTTTATTGCGACGAAAACTTCCCAGAACCTAGCATACGCCATTTAAAACAAAGACGTTTCAAAGCCGTGCATTCAAATAATGTTGGAAATAATAAAAATACGGATATGCAACAATTTCAGTATGCAAAAAAACATAAATATATCCTTATCACTAACGATTTTGATTTCGTTTCCTTCAAAGGAAAGGGGTGTAATTTAACAAACACGGGTATCGTTATTCTTAATTCAGCACATCCAACAAATACGAATAAGCTCATAGACAAATTAATAAGACATATTGGAAAAAACAATACACAGCTCTATGGAAATATCATTTCAGTTTCTCCTACTGGAGTACGTCGGCGATAATTAAGATTGTGTCATTCTATTACCATTCCTTTATTTATTTGATTATTTATCTTCAAAGTACCATCCTCCCTTTTATCCTTTTATATCAACCTAAACTACCCCTTTTGTAGCATATAGTCCCTGGACACATCAAAAATAATGTAATAGACTTTTATTTATTATTTGTTTAATATTACCCTTATGTTAACCAAGAAGGACCTGGGCGTGCTTGAAACGATGTTTAAAGATGCAAAAAGGGAAATAACCGAACAGGTTACCTCGCAAGTTATTGCTGAGGTAGTGCCACAAGTTACTGCACAGGTCGTACCCCAAATAACCGCCTTGGTTGTACCACAAGTTACTGCACAAGTAACCTCACAATTGATTTCAAAAGTTGGTGAAATGCTTCAAAGAAATACGGACTTCCTTGTTGAGCTTATTACTACAGGGTTTAATATTCAGGATGCTGGTTTCGATAAAGCGAATAAAGTTCTCTCTAATCATGAAAAAAGAATCGGAGCACTTGAGAAAACTATCTTCAAAACAAACTAATTGTTTAGAATTTAAGATTTAAAAGTTTGAATAGGATTTAGAGTTTAGGATTTGAGATTTTTTGAGTATAATAGACTCATGTCCAAAGCCCTTCTTCTCATTCTATTTTTTACCGCTATTGTCTTATCTGCCGTCTATTTTCTCAACTCCGATATTAATCCCAACGTCATCTCCTACGATCATACAATTGTGAATGTGATACAAGACAATGGGGGAATAAAGGGAGAATTCACCGCTCCCAATAATTATCTGGGTTTATTAACGTTACGATTTGATAATAAAGATATTATTGAAAAAAAATCGGTATTCAGAATCAAAGAAAAACAAAACGTTGATTGGTATCACACTTCAAATATTGATACCATCCAATATAACATCAAGCCTCTTTACACTTTCGGTCTGCCTGTTATCAAGGACTCAAAAAATAAGACGTATCAATTTGAAGTCAGAATCCTCGATTACGTACCGGGAGATCCAACGCCTGAATTAAGCAAGCAGATGCCTATCATCACATCACAATACATATTCCCATGGAAAGTATTATTCTCGGACAAAGACGTTTTGTTTGATTTTCTCTTGCAAAAGATTTCATATCAATTGCAGAATGCCTATTCCCCTTGGGTTATTCTTGCTTACTTTCTCCCTTTAGCGGTGTATCTATTCTATGTTTCCTTCTTCAGAAAAAAATATTCATTTGCCATTCATATTGAGCCGATAACACTGATTGCTCTCTTGGGAATAGTTATTGATATGTTTGTACTACGAAATCATTACAACGTGCTTGCTTTACTACTCAGTACCGTTTGGATTGGAGGAATATTTTTCCATAAAATGAAACCTCAAACATCCATCCTCTTAGCATTGCTACTCCTGATATGGACTCCTTTCTTCCTTGTGGCTCATATGGAGTGGGTAGCGGAGAAGGTAGCCAATTGGATGTTTATATTTACTTCGATCGGGTTTCTTCAATACTTGTTTGAAACGTTCAGAATGGCACCCGATCGTCATCCCCGTGAAGACGGGGATCCAGTCTAAAATTAAAATGAAAATTAATCTTCAAAAAATTCTTCTCATTCTTTCCTGCCTTATGCTCTTGAGCATATTGCTCATAAATGATTCTAATCATGCTCTTGAATTTGATTCCTCATTCAATCTAAACGTGGTCAAGAACATTGTTAAACATGGAATTTATGGCACAAGTGTCTATTTAGTCGACGGTCAGAAATTTTATTGGTTTGATCCATGGATCACAACTGGCCCTACCGTTTTCTTACCTACCGCATTACTCATGAAGCTCGTGGATAATTTCATACTTATTCCCCGACTAGTGATGAATATTTTTTTTATTCTCTTTACGCTTGTCCTGACGATACTGATTCAGAGGAGTCAAAAAAAACTTCAGTTTGGATGGATAGCAATATACGTCATTTCATTAACTGTCATATTTTCTCAATTGCTAAGCAATGCGGTTATATTGGGGGTTGACTTCGTTGGTGAAGTCCCGGCATATTTATTTGCTCTCTACTCAATTGCAGGGTTAGCGCTTGCAAACCCCTTTATTGCGGGATTATCAATCGGTTTAGCTGTTCTCACGAAGCTTCAACTTATTTATTTGTGCTTGCCTCTTTCATTGGGCTATCTGTATTATTTTTACAGAAAAAATGCCAAACTTGCCTTTCAATTTATGGTCACAGGAGCACTCCCGCTCATAATCTATGGGGGGTCATTGCTTATGATATATGGTAGACATGTAAAAGAGTATTATGGTGATTTTAAGGGAGTAGCCATCATGCAAAAAGCCTATCCTGGCATGATTGGAAATATTTCCTCCTTGGGATCAAGGATCGCTCATTTTTTACAGTATGATCCTTTTTTTCTTTTGCTTGCAGTCATTGGAATAATAATAATTATTATTGGATGGAATAAATATGATCTCAGAAAAAAAATAGTGTTTGCCTCGTTTATGTTATACCTTGGATATTTTTTATTTGTATGGGAATTTATTGCCCCCCGCCACCTTGTCATACCTAAACTTCTCCTTTTCTTATTCCAGTGTAGTGTTACACTGGAATACTTATCCACATTGCATGTAAAAAAACTTATAGTGGGAACCGCGCTCCTATCCTTTCTCCTTTTCCCTTCGCTTTTAGAGTCTAGAGTTGCCCTTTCAAATCAAATTACTGCGGCAAACTATCTTAAAAATAATTATAAAAATTCTACCATCTATAATATCGGGTGGTGGAAAAGTCCAGAGCTTCAGATATTATTAAACAAGGATTTTATTCGGTTGGATAAAAAAAACAGAGAACTTTGCAAACAAAATTGTAAGCTTATCATCGCAGATTCAGTTCTAAGGAATGATAAGACAATTGTTCCTATAGCGTCTACATATAGAAAGATTGATTCGTTTAACGGATATAATCTGTATGATCTTTAGCAACCATGAAAACTTCTATAAATGATAATAGCGATGTGTATTATAAGGGCCTCTACTGGAATGACGTTACTAAAGTTTATAAATACATATGTAAAAATTTTAAGGGAGATGAAAAAATGGGTGAAAAAAATAGTAAAATGGAGTATATGAAACCTCCTTTTTGTTCCGTCATCGTCCTCAACTATAATGGAGAAAAATTCCTAAAAAAAACTCTTGAGTCTGTCCTTGCCCTCGATTATTCAAAGAGTGATTATGAAATCATCGTCGTTGACAACGCCTCAAAGGATAAAAGTGCTGAAATTATCCATGAACTAGCCCGTCCCAACGGGCCACTTTTAACCTACGAGGTTAAAAATGGCCCGTCAATAAGCTCTATATTGCTACAAAAAAACATTGGTTTTGCAGGGGGGAATAATATTGGGATAAAACAAGCAAATGGTAAATACGTTACGCTTCTCAATAATGACTGCACTGTAGACAAAAATTGGTTAAAGGAGTTAGTCGGAGTGGCAGAAAAAGATGAAAAGATATTTGCGGTGAATTCAAAAATATATTTGGGAAATACAAACAAAATCCAAAACGCGGGTATACGAATCTTTGCTAATGGGTACGCCCAGGATATTGGTGCCATTCCAAATAATAAGATTCAGGATTATGAGGAAGATAGGGGTCAATATGATAAGGAAAGGGAAGTTGACGCCGCTTGTGGAGCGGCTGTGCTATACCGTAAGTCTATTTTAGATAAGATAGGGTTATTAGACGGATCATTTTTTCTGTACTATGAGGATGTGGAGATATCTGAAAGAGCTAAAAAACAAGGTTACAAGATTATATATACACCCAAGGCCACAGTCCACCACCTCCACGCCGCCTCGAGTAACGAATGGTCCCCTTTTTTTATCTATCATAGTGAGAGGGGAAGACTTCTCCATATGATCTTTCATTTCCCCCTTCTCGTCTTTCTCAAGGAGTATCTTAAATTCTTTGCCAAATCAATATTGAGATTGGGATATGGAGCAAAACACCCAAAGCGGTTTACACAGCAACTGCAATATATAAAAGTGTCACTTTATTTTATACTCCACTTACCAGTTTTATTATCAAAAAGGTTAACTCATTAACTCTTTAACTTTTTAACCCGTTAACTTATGGTAAAAACCGCAATTATCTATGACAAGTGGTTGAGTGGTATGGGCGGGGGAGAGGTGGTTGCCTGCAATATGGCACGAGTATTAAAAGATGAAGGCTACCAAGTAATATTTGCATGCGGAAAGATTGTTTCTTCAGAAATTATAAAAGACAAACTCGGTATTGATATATCAGGTATTGAATTTGAGGAAGTTCAAAATGAACAGGGCTTAAAACAATTAACTATCAACTATCAACTATCAACTGTCAACTTATTCATAAACATTTCTTTCATGGACTATTCCTATGGAATTGGGAAAAAAAATATCTATTATGTTCATTTTCCTTCACAGATTCGCTCAGGCCTGTTTAACTATGTTCTCCAATTTTTTCAAAAAACCAATCTTCATTTTCTTCTACCTAATCTTTTGAGAGAACGTATCAATGATCGACTCCGTGCCGGTATCTATCCTGATATGAATAAAAGATTGGACTCGTATGATGCATTCATAACTCACTCAGAGTATGTTAAAAAATGGATCAAGAAATTATGGTGCAAAGACGCCGTTGTCCTTTACCCTCCTATTAAACTCGTTAACCCGTTAACCCGTGAACCCGTTAATAAACTTAATTGGATTTGCTCCGTCGGCCGTTTCTTCACACTCGGCCACGGCAAAAAACAAGAAATTATGATTGACGCTTTCAAGAAACTCGTTAACCCGTTAACCCGTGAACCCGTTAACTCGTTAAAAAATCTCCAACTCCATCTCATCGGCGGCGTCGGTCATGAGCCCTCCAGCATCCGCTTTGTAGAGAAACTTCAGGAGATGGCCAAGGGCTACCCAATTTTTTTTCACTTCAATATTGATAGAAAAGAGGTTGAAGAAATTCTCTATAAGTCAAAAATTTATTGGCATGCGACTGGATATGGTGAGGATGCCATGCGCGATCCTATCAAATTTGAACATTTTGGCATTGCCCCTATTGAAGCAATTTCTGCAGGATGTATCCCCGTATTATTTAATGGAGGTGGGCTGAATGAAATTGTTGGGTTGCTTGGATACAATAAGAATCTTCACCTTTTTTCAAGCATTGAAGATTTAGTTGAAAAAACAAAAAAAATCATTATTAATAGTGAGAAGATAATGATTGATTCTAAAATACTAAGTAATTATTTTTCTTCCATCAGTTTTAAAGAACAATTCTTACGAATAATCGACTATTAATCTTTTTTAATAGCTAAGACATTGACTATCTGGTCATTTTCAACTTCCTTAAAGTTTGTTATTTTCCTAACTTTATCTTCTTCAAACAGGTAGATATTATATTGATGCTTCCTCAGCCAGGTAATAATTTTCTGATTGCTCGTTCCAAAAAACCGATTGTTTTTATTCAGCTCTATCAAAATCTTTTTAATTTTCTTGGCCCGAATACTTTCTTTGGCCCCTTGAAGCACTTTCATCTCCGAACCTTCCACGTCTATTTTAAGAATCTCGACTCGTTTAATATTATTTTCGGTAATATACCTATCAAGGGTTATTGAAGAAACCTTTACCCCATTATGAATATTTTTTGCATGGACAATATGATTTACTTCCGATTCTTTTTCAATACTAAGATATTCATATCCGTTTTTATCTGACGCAACACCATTAAAAATACTTATATTTTTTATATTATTGAGACGAATATTTTCCTCAAACATTTCAATTGATTTCTTATAGGGTTCGAATGCGTATATGTGACCCTTTGTGATTATCGATGAGGCAAAGAGGGAATAATCACCGATGCAAGCGCCAACATCAATAAATGTGTCATTAGGCTTTAGGTTATTTAATATATAGGTGTTCCCTTCATATTCAGGCATACCTAAGTAAACGATGAGTCCTCCATAGGAGCTATCCGGGTAGCATATACATTTTCTATTTGGCGTTATTTGACAGATGACTGGTAGACGGAATACAACTTGGTTTATTTTCCACCATATGAGTCGCAGTAAAGTCCTTACGGGCTTATTTTTGTTCATAGGATGAAGGAAAATGAGTTTAAGTGATTTGATAAGTTGCTTCATATTCGTGATATTTTTTTGGGATATTATTTCCCCACATTTTGACTATTATCCACTCGACGAGATCCCGTGGTAATACTATACGATTAAATATCGCTATCTTATCTGTTATGGGTAAATCCAACTTTAATAAATCCTTCAACGAAAATTGACTCATCCATACACTTGAAAGGTTTCTCTTAATATTGAATATCCTTCTTAAAACCATCGGTTCCTCAAAGTTATAAATGAGCCTCTTATTTCCACAAAGAATCTTTCCCATGAAATAAAAATCCCCACCTAGAGGAATTGATGTGTTATAACGATAGCCATCGTTCTTGAATACGAGGGATGTGTGCCAGGCTATGGCGTCCTTTTTATTTCGCGCACGATAAACTGATGCTGCGTATTTTTCATACCAGTTGATGATTGCGGTTCCGCATCCTACGTATTCTTTATGAGTTTCAAGAAATAAAACTTGCTTTTCAATTTTTTCCTGGTGCCAGATATCATCATGATCATTGATGGCAATATACTTTCCCTTTGCTTGCTTAAGTAGTAAATTAAGCCCTGCATAAGGTCCTATATTTTTTTTGCCAACTATTAGGCGCACTGACGGGCCATATTCAACCGGGGCGGTTAAAAGTGGCGCGCTGGGATGGGCTAAGTCTTGTACTACTTTGACGGTTTCGTCTGAAGAGTCGTTATCCAGGACTAATATTTGAATATTGCAGTGGGTTTGATTTAAAACTGAAGTCAGAGTACTTGCGATAAATTTTTCCGCATTATGTGAGCAAATAAGAACCGAAACAAGTGGTTTGTGCTCTGATTTATTGATCGTCATTTTATTAATTTCGGTAGTGGTTTAACTTTTTTTACTTCAACTATGATGGTTGCTTTATTTTTATATAATACATCCACATATTCCGTAGTAACAAACCATGAAATATATTTTTTTTCTTCTACGTTCATTGAGGAAAGATTAAATTTTACATATTTAAATTTCAAATCATTCAGGAGCTTCATCGTGCTCCTGTCAAAATCTCTTTCTTGAAAAAAGTTCTGATACTCAAGGAATTTTTTGGGTTCGTATGCTGAGAAACCGCTGAGAACTTCACAGTCATGTTCCATGGATGCGAGTAATATTCCTGTCTTATACGAAAGATTTTTTAGCACGTCGCTATCTGGCGCACGATACTCAAATGGATACTCGAGCATGGCCCCCGGGTTCCTCTCACAGATTTGCTTTACTTTTTGGTATGCAGGAGTCCACCATACTTGCTTACTAACCTGAACAGGTGCAGGGTAAAACTCAAGAAGAAATATAATAAAAACAATAGGTAATAGCCATCTCTTTAACAAATTATTATTAAGATCTTTTTGTATTCTATCAAGCCCGAGTACCGTCAAGATTCCTGTTGAAAAGATAATTACAAAATACCAACGTGCCAGCGCACGCATAATGCCTGCAAATGGGATGTATTTGAGAATAACCATGTAGGGGAGAGGGGTGACGAGATATTGACCATTCCAATTCATGCGCGGACCGAGGGAGAAAATGAAGGCAAAGATAATGAGCAGTATGAGCCATAAATTAATAATTCTTTTGGATTGCTTCGTCGATAAAGCTCCTCGCAATGACATATAAATCCAGCTTGAAATAATAATTAGCGGTAAAATTCCCACAAATCCCGCCATCTCACCACTCTTATG
>CAYITZ010000003.1:0-36451 GCA_964366485.1 uncultured Gammaproteobacteria bacterium | reverse complement strand
TTGTTTTTAATAATTCTGGCTTGGGAAGAGGAGTAAAATTTACCTTTCCATTAGTCCTTTCAGACGATGTTGTAGAAGGCGCCGCCTTTGAAGCTGTAAATTCGTGTGCAAGTGGTGGTGTCGAGCTTTCTAACATACATAGAAAATAGATTTATTTTATTAAATTTCCAGCCGCATTCGATAAATCATGAACTCCCTTTGCTACACCAGTGATCGCAGCTCCACTTATCCTGCTTGCCGCACCAGTAGTTTCAATTCCAGCATTATAAATATTCTGCAAAGCAGCGGCTGAACGAACAACGCCCGTATCGGGTTTTCCAAAAAAGGCAAAATGCGTTAAACCTGTGGTATCAATGACTCCGAGTCCTCCAGTCAAAGCAAATGTCCCCGCTCCTATTGCTCCGGCAACTGCCAAGGTTTTCATGAGCCGCGATGAACCCTGTACCCAATCTTTTCCAATAATCTCCTTCAATTTTGCCTCAGTCATAGCCCCCCCGGTGAGCAAACCGCTTTTTAACATTTTTTCCGCCTGTTTAAATTCCTCATCTCGTGCGTCAATAGCTTTGGTGAAAAATTCAGCCGGATAGGCCTGACGTATGAATTCTGCCTGAGGCTTACTCAACCTTAACCGGTCAAAATAGTATCCCCGGCCCAGCGCATACCCCATCATTTCAGGTACTTTTTCGGTACTCATCTTGTAGTAATCATCATCACTGATACTATCAAGCATTTTGCTGTATGAAAGCGGTGGCTCGCCTTTGCCCACCCCCATATCTTTAAGTACTACCCTCATCTCTTCTTCAAATTTGGGAGGCATATTACTTGATTCATCGTCAATCCGCTCCAAGAGACTTCGGGTTAATTGTGCAGGACTTTGTGACAACATGTCTTTTTTTACAAAATCCTTTAGAGCCTTATCACGCCAACCTACCACTTTTCCATCTTTATTATATTTTAGAAATGACATTTTCATATACCTATCAAGGAGAAGTTTTGCTTTTTCATTTCTGGTTGCTTTTTCCTCTGCTTTTTTGGCAGCCTCTGCCTCGCTTGCCTTTTGGGCGTCCGCCAGCTTTACCTCATTCCAGAATTTCTTTATCTCCTCACCCATTGTTCTTTCCAATTTGCGTTTATATTTATCTGCATATTTATTTCTCTTGCCTTCTTTTTCTGCTAATGTTTTTTCATCATTTGATATTTTAGTCAGGTCCGGATTAACACTTTCTTTAAGTTTTTTGTCTGCATCTTGAAATGCAGTATACGCCTCAAGAAGATCTTTACTTGTGGTATCTGCATAAACTGATTTAAGATTTTCAAGTTGTGTTTTTGTTTTTCTTAATTCTGTTTGTTCATTGAGCTTCTGAACATATGCCTTTGAAACCTCTTGATCCTGAGTTACGCTTGAGGTTGTCACCGATGTACTTTGACCACCGCCCATTTGTTGTTGTGTAGTCTGTGAAGGTGGAGAAAAACGGGACCGCTCAAGTTGATCAATTTCTTTTTGCGCCATTTCAAGTTGTTTATTTAACTGCTCAACAACAACATCTATTCCTCCCACCGTCCACAAAGCAGGTTTATAATCTTTAATTGCTTCTTTTATTTTATTAACATTGTCAAATAAACTCTCAGCTTTTTGTCGATCCTCATCACTCATCGCGGTAAATTTCCTCTGACTGTCTTCTAAGGATTTTTTTCTTAAAAGAAGGGCGTCTTTGCCTTTTATTTTATCCTTTAAGTCATTGATCTCGTGTGCCGTAGTCGAGTCATTTTCATCTATGATTGAAGAAAGTCCTGAAAGGCTTTTCTCCATCCTTCTTTTCAACTCTCCATCCCCTACAAATCGACCTAAAATAGCGGCAATGGTTTTTTGTTCATCAGCGCCTACTCCTGTTGAGCCATGACCTGTTAAATAATTTTTCACCTGATCAAACGTAAGTTTTCCTCCGGTTGCAACTGCGATGGATTCACAAAAACCTGGAATGTCGACTAAAACATTGCGGATATCTGCCCCTTCTTCATCTGATGCTTTATCCAAATTATTATTCAACCATTTATCATAGATGCTGAGTTTCATGTTTAGACGTTTCCAACGGTCTGGCTGGTCTTCATCTAATTTTTTACTCGGATCTTTTTCGGCATCCACCATATTTCGCATTTCAGTAAAGTTTACATACATATCGTCATCTTTCTCAGCAACAGCCGCTTTAAATACTGATTCTCCTTTACCTTTTTTAACTAATTCACTTAATTCAAGAAGCTTCGCATCCATCTTAGGAGCACGCCCTCGCTCTGGCATCATGGCAACCGCCACGTCTTTTATCTGAATATTTGCTTTTTCTGCATTAGCTCCGACTGTCATAACTTTAGTTGGGTTGAATTGATGATTTGAGAAATGTTTGTAAATGATTTAGAACTTGCGATTCATGTATTTTATTCACATCGTCGTGTAATTTTGCACGCGCAATCTGCATAGCAGGATAAATTTTTACCATATCATCAATAAAATGCAGTATATCATCATATGTCTGCGCTTTTCCCACATGTTCTAAGACTTTATATGCAAACACTTTTTGCTCAACTTTGCCAATTTTATTATCTTTGATAAGATCCACATACACTTGCGCCATCACATTATAAATTTTTGTTCTTTGTTCTTCGGTTAACATACAGATTAGGAATTATTTTCAATTATTTTTGCTGCCCCAAAACCTCCAGCGGCCGCTCCAGCTATGGCTTCTGCCCCACTGGCCAAACCTCCTGCTCCCGCTAAACCTGCGGCTCCCGGAGCAATTGCAATCCCCGCCGGAACAACAAGTAATCCTAATAACATCATAAGTGCATAAAGAATGCCCTTCGTCTTCCTATCTGCCGTAACCCAATTTTCTCCGCGTAACTTTTGTACAAACGCTAAAGATTTTTTATCATTTTTGATTGCGTCCACTATTTGGTCGTCATGCATGCCAAATATCTTATCCCAATTATTTGCCATTAAATCAAGACTCTTTTTATCACCTTCAAATTTGACCTCGATGCCTTTTAATTTATTCCCTATTCCAAATATCCCTTCTCCCTTTACATATCTTTCCGCTCGGGAATATTCCGCGAATAAGTGCTTAGTAAACCCTTGTACTCGCTCAGGCGTACAGAACTGTTTCAGCGCTTTTTGTCCATCTGCGTCTAGTGCGCCAAGAGCCGCTGCCGCGCCTGTAACACCATTCAAAACCTCGGCTGCTGTTAATGCAAGTTTCATATGTTTCGCCCGTACCGCTACCTGCGCGGGGGGTTCTGTGGGAACCGCAGTTGAAGGAACAAATGCGGGCATTTTGTCAAACAATCCTGCGTGATAAGCCACCATAAAATTCGTACCGTCAAATCCGTCAGCGGTATCATTATCAGCAATCACTCTCATTGCCTTACTTAATTTATCTATCTTCATCACTTCGGTTTGTTTTGTTTTTCCCTTGCTGTCTACTGTCGTTTCAGTCACAAAATATGCTTTATCTCCATGCCTTAGACTGTCCTTATATGCCGTTATCGATTTTGCTAATACCTCATCACCGCTTTTTCTCGCCGCCTCAGCCTTTTGTTCTTCATCTTTAAGTCCTCCTTCACTTAGTTGTTTTATCCGATCTTCAATGGCCTCATCGAGTGCTTTTGCTGTGGCAAGATCTATCTGTCTAGACAAATTTTGCTCGGCTATTGCACGGTTTCTGGCTTCCTCTGTAAGAGGACCCTTCGCAGGCGTAGCCTGAAGCTCAAGATTGTCAACTACTGCAGACTTGTTTTGCTGTTCATACGTTACCGCCAAAACTTTCAAAGTACCACCGGCATTGAGAAACGCCTTGTCATATTTATCAATATCCACTTGTTTTAGCCCTTTAAATGTTGTTATTTGACTTTCTAAGGATGTAATGGCAGCATCCATAATTGGCTCCTTGGTAGGATCTGTCTCTCTAGCTCTTGCCAATCTTTTATCTGCTAAGTCTTTTTCTACTTGCTTATTGTTTACCACGTCTGCAATTTGGGTCGTATTCATCCCGTCTACTTCTGCGATGACTTGCGTGAGCGCAAGTCTTCGCGCCTGTTCGTCACTATTCATTGCCGCGGCTATTAGTTTCTGTTCCAAATCTGCTGGTGGCGATGTACTTCCGGTAAGCTTTATTACCTCTGCCTTCATACCGTCCTTCGCAAGATCGCGCAAGGTTCCGGCTTTTGTTACTCTTGCCTGAAGTTCTGCTTTTTTAGATTCCGGAACAAGGGGCAACGCAAGCGTTGCCTGATCGATGAGTCCTATTTGCTCAGACAATGCGATCTGTACCACGTCTGACATGGGGCCTGTTAAAAATGTTTCTAGAGCAAGTTGATCTCTTTGAGTCGCGGCAGGTAGATTTTTAAAGTATTCAGCAAAAAAGCTGTTTGATACAATGTGAACGGTTGCAAGTTTTTGCAGGTCAGCTACATTAGCGGGAGGATTCGGAAGCTTACCTTCTGACTGTAGGACTGTTAAACGAGACTGTTGATCCCCTACAGGCAATCTCAACACGTCTATTGCAGCCATAGTAACTTGTGCGCCTTTGATCTGAACTTCTGTTTTTGCTTTGATGTTTGGGTCAGTTATCCTATCGGCAATGTTTTGTGGTTTAGTACCATCCCAACTTGCCTTACGATCTGATCCAACCACACTAAGTGCCCGCCGTGCTTCTGTACTTGCACTTTTTGATGTTTTCAAAGCCTGTAGCCAACTTGTGGCGGCGGTTTTTTCTGCCACACCAACATTCGCAGCCGTCGAATGAGAAATAATATGCTCAACGTGTACTACGGGAGCTCGCACTTCAGCCGCACCAGGTGTTGCTGTCATATCAGTTTGAAAATTTAATAAATTGGTTTAATTTAGATTTGATCTCATCCATTTTTACATCATCACTTTTTTGTTGATTCTCAAACTTAAGAGCAACATAAAAAGGATTATATTTAGCCCATCTCGTCGAAAGATCATGAAGAAATTCGATCATCTCATCTTTTGTTCTTACCCCGTCAAGTTTTCCAAGGATAAAGCGAGATATCTCTTTTGATTCCTGGGGAGTAAAAACGTCATCAACCACTCCTCTCAAGAGAGTTTCCGTCAATTGTACATATAATTTTTCACGTAGCTCACTCACTGAATCCATAATATCTTTTATACTATCACAAATGTTTTTCCACTTGCAATAGGTATTTTCCCCATTCCCTCTTGCTTCCTGTAAACTCCTCCATGAGCGTTACATGCTACCCCCATAACCACTTTGCAACGATCGTATAAAAGTGGTAAACAATATATCATCTATACACTTCGTCATGGGAGCCTATGTCAACAAAAGATATGCTATCTGTATCTTGATAGAGAAGAATACGAATTTTTCGGTCGATAGAGATACTCCAGGCTTCTTTTAAATTACCTTGTAATTTGTGCAGTCGTAAGGAAGGATGAATCTTATTTGATAGAAATAAAGCTATTCTTTCTTTGATTAAATCACCTTGCTTTTTGTTTTTCTTCGATATCTTTTTATATTTTGCAACAAACGAGGGCGAATAATAAATACTCATAGTTTATCCAAATCATAGGGTGATGCAAGCTGTATAAATTTTCCCGCTTTGCGGTCTGCGATCGCTTTTAATATTTTTTTTTCTGTCTTCGCAGACATTTTATATGTTGGATATTCCTCCACTATTTCCTCGGCCTCTCGAGTAACAATATACTTTATGTATTTTGTCACGTTATATCCGAGTGCTTTACTTTTTAGAGAAATGGCCGCGACTTCCTGAGGCGTAAGGGTTATTTGGATCTTTTGTGTTGTGCTCATATAGTTAGATAGTACTACTTACTAACGACTTTGTCAATATCCCATAACCACTTTGAAACGGTCGTACAAAAGTGGTGTGGGATTTATACTCCAATGTTTATTTTTCCCCTCGCAAACTTGCGGAGAATTGAGGCGATTAAAGTTTGGTAAGGGATCCCTGTCTTAATTGCCTTATATTGAATCAATTTGAGATCATCACTTTCAACTCTAATGGTAATTCTTTTGTTTTTTTTTGGCATATTTTCAAAATAACTAACATATCTTTTTGTTTCTTCTTCTTGGTTGGGTACTTCTACAAACTCATCATTCTTAAAATCTTTTATTAATTGTCTTTCATAATCATCCAATGGCTCATATATAGATTTTTTTATTTTTTTCATATGTGTTTTGTAACTTTTAATAGTTTTTGTGTATATTTTTCACTTGGATAAATTGTTTTGAGAAATATATATGTATCTTCTTCAATAAAGGGAATTGCGTAAATATGCTTTTCCCTCTTAACCAATAATATTTTTTGTTTTGGGTATCTCTTTTTATTTGGATGATCAATGGTCTTAATTTGACTATTATTTTTGATAATTTCAGAAATATCATCAAAATTGATCCCTCTTTGTAATTTTAATAGTTCATTTTTTTCTTTATTGAACCTCACTTCCTTCATCTTAATTTGATTATATACTTCTTTGTGTACATTGTCAACATCGATTTTTATCACTTGACCTTTCTCTCAAATAACTTATACTAGTGTGTAATTGCTAAAAGCTAACAGCTAATAGCTAATAACTAACTTATGAACTGCCCCAACTGCGGTCAACCGATGAAGGTATCGAACTTCGATAACGAAATCGTCCTCCATTGCGCAACATGCGGCTCCAGTTTCTTTGACCTCAATGGAATAAAACATATCTCCCAATCTTCAGCGCGAAAGATTGCCGAGGATGCGCAGGGTCATTATGTTCTGGGAAGTAAAAAGCTTTGCCCAAAAGACCATACCGAACTCGTACAAAAAATGGATGACCCGGCACTTCCTGCAAATACGATACTGCTTGAATGTCCCACCTGCCACGGCATTTTTGCTTATCCGGATGATTTGTTGAAATATAAAGGAGTACGTGAGCTTGCCCCCCTTTCCCCTCTTTCCATGAAGCTCTTACCCGCACCGAAGACGATCTTTATGCTTTCCCTGTTTGCCGTCCTCTCGGTAGGCGTCATGATGAACTACGGTGCAATTTCGAAGAACTTCTCCACTGGCTCCAAAGCAGATGAAGCGATCAAAAAAATTGTCATCGTTTCCGACGATAAAAAACACTATCTTTTCTTCGATTTTATCACCGAATCCGCCCTCACTTCCGAAGTCCGGTTTAATGATAAGACAAACGGCAAACAGGTTGTGAAAAAAGTATCAACCGAGCCAAAAAAAGTCCACCATCTCATCACTTCCGACCTTGACCTTTCCCACGAAATCACTTACCAAATCTTCCTGGGAGATAATACAAAGCCTACGGTGGAGAAGAAGTTGGAGATTAAGTAAATAGCTTTAGTTTTGGTACTTTTTCAAAATCCTTAAGGTTCAAGGTAGCTACGGGCAGACCCAATTCCAAGGCGCATGCAGATATGATTGCGTCCATGAGAGATATTTTTATTTCTCTTCTTATTCCTCCCGCTTTTTCCATAAGACGCGGGTTTAGCTCAATAATATTTCCCAACGAAAAAATATCATTGATCTGTTCTTCCATCTTGACTGCGCTTAAGCCACTACATATCTCGGCAATGGTAATAAGGGAAAAATATATAGCTTCACATTCTTTATAAAGAATCATAAACCTCGTATTTTTTCCATGCTGATAATTTCGTAGATGATCTATGATAATTGATGAATCAACGAGTGCTTTCATAAAGAATTATTTGTTAATCTTTTTTCCATTTGTTTTCTTCCTTGTGATAAAAATAGGTCATCTTTTTTTGACCAGTGATATTTTGCCCGGGATAATAGTTCTAAACCTTGCTTTTTAGTATACGTTGATTGGAGTATCTTTATAGTCGATGATTTATCTTTTTTTGATTCTTCATCAAGCAAAAGCTTAAGGGTTATTTCATCATTTTTCAAAACCACTCTTACGTATGACCCTTCGGTAATATGGGCCATCTTTCTTATTTTTTGAGGAATGACCATCATGCCTCTTTCCATGATTTTTGCCATCTCCGATATTGTTTGATTTTGCATATTATGATGATAATACACATTGACAAATTTGTCAAGACCAGTCTATTGTCAAATCATACTTGCTGAAACCAAAAGCCTACGGTGGAGAAAAAGCTTGAAATGAAGTAATCTCTTAATTTGAAATTCGAAATTTTTAATTTCAATTCAAATTTCAAACTTCAAATTTCAAATTATCTTAACCTCTTCAGTTTATCCAACACATTCACCATCCTCATCTCCATTCCCTTATACTCCAAAGCCGCATTGGTGGGATCGACGATGTTTACGTTCAGCCCCGTCCCCAGCTCAAATCCGGCCCGATGAACAAAGCGCGGGATGATACGCAGATACCAGTTGGAATGAGGATAAATATAGTAATTGTAACCAAAGGACATATTGCCGAATTTATTTTTTTCATAAATTTTTTCAAGTTGTTTCAAGGTTTTTTTTAAGAGCATGGCAAGATCTCCCAGGTGTTGATCCGTCAGATCAC
Organism: uncultured Gammaproteobacteria bacterium; assembly: GCA_964366485.1. Taxonomy (GTDB): domain Bacteria; phylum Patescibacteriota; class Microgenomatia; order UBA1406; family GWC2-37-13; genus YC2-FULL-38-9. The sequence goes on along the minus strand of CAYITZ010000003.1, from coordinate 27,915 downwards.
CAAAATGTGCTCCTTCCGCCTTCGGGGCAATCCAAATCTCATAGGGCCACTGGGAAAAATCAGGACAATAAGTATAAAAAAAAGTGTTGTCTTCGACGATATTATTCAAAGGCTCCCTTGTTAAGGTGTCAAGATTAATCTGTCCGGGGATAACTACCAGTTGGGAATGGGGATGTTTGATTGAGGCTCCCGAATCCTCTCCGTGATTGCAAAAGATAAGTACTTGACCCTTCTTTCGATAATAATTAAATCGCTCGCGGTACGCTTTTAAAATGAGTTCAACATGAGGTTCGGACAGATGTTCTATATCTTTATCCTCATGGGGTGAGTGGATGATAACTTCATGATAATCGGTGATGGGGAATTTATTGGGAATGACCCGGACTATCCATCCTTTTTGATCCTTCTCCCCTTTTCCTATGCGAAACACTTCCCCCGGAGTGATGCGCTCATTCCCCGGACAAAAAGGACACCTCAGTTTTTTAGTATCCGGTTTACCCTCCGAAGCCTCGGCGAAGGAGGGTCTGTTGAGACGCGAAGGGGCTATGATCACCCACCGGCTGGAAAGGACGTCGGGAACGTATTTGGACATAGCAAATCAATTTGAAATTTAAAATTTAAAATTTGAAATCAATATCAAATGCTTCAAAGTTTAATCATTAAATATTGAATATTGAAATTTGAATAAAAATTTCGAATTTCAAATTAAAAATTTAGCCTATATCTAGTATAAAGAATATTTCAAATAAAAAGCAAGTATAATATCGATATGAAACTCATCATCGGACTTGGTAATCCAGGAGTAAAGTACCAAAACAACCGCCATAACGTGGGTCATATGTTTATTGATTATCTATCCTCCAACGTCCACCTTCAAAATTCTATCCTCAATCCTCTACCGTCTACCCTCATCTTAGCAAAAACAACCACTTACATGAATCTCTCAGGCAAATCGGTCCAGGCTCTCATGCAAAAACACAAAGCCAGGCTTGAAGACCTCATCATCGTCCATGATGACCTGGATATCCCCTTGGGTAAATTTCGTATTGTAAAAGGTTACGGCCCCAAACTCCATAACGGCATCGACTCAATCGAAGAAAAACTGGGAACGAAGGATTTTTTGAGAGTGAGAATTGGGGTAGATAATAGACCTCCCGAAAACAGGATGCCTGGAATTGAGTACGTGTTGCAGAATTTTGAGGAGGAGGAAGTAAAAATTGTTCAAAAGACATTCCCCCTCATTGAAAATCTCATGAAAACAGAGAAACTACTTTAATATAGCTTCTTAACTTTTTTTTGATATACTTACTTCTATGAAAGTGCTTTTCACCGCATCTCAAAGAGGAAAACAAACGTACGGTAAATTCTACGATATTATTCATAAAGAAATTGAGAAGCTTGGGTTCACGGTAATGAAAGACGATGTATTTTCTACAGCCGCGGAGTTGTTTTATAAAAACTTAGAAGAAGATCATAATAAGAGTGTCGAGTTATATAAACAAAAAATTCATTCAATCCAAAGTGCAGATATCTGCGTATTTGAAACAAGTATTCACAGTCTATCTATTGGGTTCGTTATTCAAAAATCACTTGAATTTAACAAACCAACAATTGTTCTTTATTATAAGAACCAAACTCCCTATTTTCTTACCGGTATTGAAAACGAAAAATTGATTATTCATAATTATGATGAAACGAATATCGCACAGATCGTTAAAAAGGCGCTTCTTGACGCACAAGATCTTCGTGAAAAAAGATTTAATTTTTTTATTTCCCCTTCTTTGTTAACCTATCTTGATGAAGCAAGTAAGGAGACAAGAATTACAAAATCAACCTTCATCCGCAATCTTATAGTTCAGCACATGAAGAAGAAAAATAGAGAATAGAGCTTTTCTTACTTCCGGTCGCATATAATCCATGCTTGACTATTTTTTGTTAACTTCCACCCAGGAAATCCGTTGTATATATATTTTATTATTTTATAACCGGAATCCGAAAGTATCGATTTCCATTCTTGGATTGAGTGAAAAGTAAAAGGAAAATTAATACCAGGGCGCTCGTGGATCACCGCGTTCGTAAAATAATCGTTAAGTACAAGATAGTAATATTGTTCTTGAGGAGTAAGGTTTGCAAATTTTGCTATTTTAAATTGTCTTTTTTTTACTTTTATTTTTTCTACTACGCTGCTAACATCAAACACATCTTCTTCGATTATTAATCGAGATGAAATATTTCTGATTTTTTTTAAAACTTGAGGCATATTTTCAACGTTAATGTGGTGTAAGACTGTCTTTATGACTACTGTATCAAAAGAATTTGCCCTATAGGGAATATCTGTGGGGCTTGACATTTTATGGAAAGGTAAATGTCTCACATCCGGCACTCGGCTATCAAGAACATCGGTCATTGATACATCGTATCCACCACGCGAAAGCTCGAGTGCAAAATAGCCCCCATTACTTCCAAAGTCCAAAACTCTTTTTCCAATAATAAATGGCTCTATTGCAGAAAAATCATTGAGTACGCGAACATGTTGGGAATAATTTTGTTCCATCATACCAAACCAAAATGTTGGATCATGGACATGAAAAATGGTTCTTCCAATTAATGAAGCGGTTTTAGTCAAACCAGAGATGCTTTTTTTCTTATTTTGATTTTCCACTAGTAACTGGAATGCGAGATCTACCATTTCTTCTATTTCTTTTTTATGGCCACGGAAGAAACGAATATAACTCGCCTTAATGATATCTTTGGTGAATGAAACAACCTTTGCGTTATGAAGCGCTTCGCTGATAATATTTTTAAGCATAAAGGGTAATTATACCATTATTATAGGCCATTTTCAAGCTCTTTCTCCTTACCATTGTAGCACTATTTTACATACGCAATTACTTTATTTGAGGAACACCGCCTGCTCAACCTACGAGGTTGAACATCGGCCTAATGTAACAACCCGATATTAATATCTCTTTAAAGCTCCCCCGCTAATCTTAGCGGTTAGTTAGAATTGGGTGTCACTAACACTAAGTTGAAGCAATATTTTTAAGACCCATATATGCATCTTTGATAAGTTTACCCTGCCAGTCAAAGGCAACTTCGAGATTTTTAGGCATGGCGAACTTGACCAACTCCTGTGATATAAGTCGCATGAGATGGTAATAATGCATGTCACTTTTCCCTGCAACGGCATGATACATCTTATGATCACGATTGATAAAGATAATCCCGCTTTCGACAAAACTTTCCTTTTCTTCAGCTCCCAGATGCGCAAAAGAAACGAGGAACTCCGCTCCTCCAATTTTAACCTTTTTTATAATCCTTCTCTCATCTTTAAGTAATGTCTTAATCCGCCCTCGGAAACGCGGTTTGAGATTCCTTATAGCTTCTTTGACAATATTCTTTAACTCTTTTTCTGGCTGATTGTACTCTGTTTGCTCATGATTCTTTTTTTGAGCAATTGCAGTTCCAATTACCGTATCGCCCAGATGAGGTTCATTTTTTTTGGACGTTTTTTTAGTAAAAAGCGGCAGATCTCCCATGATAAAAATATCACGATTTTTTTTTAAAGATTCACGAATCATGAGAAGTACATCTGAAAGCATCCGCTCGGCTTTGCTGTCCTGATAGTGAGCGGCTGATTTTTCCATCTGTTTGATAACCCGTTTTAATTTTTTCTGCATGATAGGAAAAAATTCTTGATACTGTGGAGTATCTATGATGATATTGTTGCGGTCCGTTGTAATGGGTAAAAAATCGGCAGAGACTTCACCTGTGAGTCTGCGCGATCCTGTATCGTGACTTGATTCCATCCCGAAAGTTTCCCGTTTTATCAACACTCCCTTTACTCTGATCCCAATCCCCAACAATTCTTTAGGTAAGGCCAAGCTCGAAAGAATAATTTCTCCTTTTATCACCCCATGTTCTGTTGATTCTCTTATGTTAAACCGTTGGCCGGCAATATATTTTGGCTGAAGTTTGAGATCATTGAGGAATATAGAGAAGTTTTTATCTGTTAGCGGAAAAATAGAAATAAGATACCGTTCAATATCAAATAAAGAAAGTGTTTTTCTGAGTTCAATCAGGGTTACGCGAAGGCCATAATCCTTTTTTTTCTCATGTTCTATTACAGGCACTGACCAGTCGGTTTGTTTTTCAAAATCCGCCCGATCAAAGATCACGGTCGCACAATAATTATTTGAGGATGTAAAAAGTTCAAACCGGTCACAGAGTGATAAGACCGCGAATTTCCCGATACCAAATTCACCTATTCGTACTCTTTTGTACAAAGCACTTATTGGGTACTGTTTTTTCAGGGGAGAGCCGATCGTAAAATACTGCTCAAGTCCGGCGCGGTCCATCCCCGATCCATTATCTGCAACGGTCAAATTATGATCATCAATTTTGATATCGATCCGCGTCGCGTCTGCGTCATACGCATTTGCAACAAGTTCGCGTATGAGGTCTAGACTCTGACTATATAATCGCTCCCCAATTGAGGAAAGGTGGGATTTATCAAACCGGATGGAAAGAGAGGATACATTGCTATGAAAAGCTGTATTCATGCAATAGATTATATCAAACCTTTCAATTTTAATCCGCTCGAGTCCTGTTCAACCTACGAGGTTGAACAACGGCCCAATGCAACAACCCAATAATTAATCGAGTATTAAGCTTTTTATCCGTTTTAGGCTTTTTTGGTAATCCAAATTATTATTAACAAATTTTTGGTAGGCCGTGCAATTTTTTATAGATATCTCTTTGAGATTGTCTAAGGTATTCTGACTATAAATAAAATCTTTATATGATGAATGCTCCCAATCTTCAGGATATTTAACCAAGCCACTGGTTGTTGGATTGAGATGAATATAGCGAGAGGTATGGAGTAGTTGTTCATCGGATTTAATTAATACACACCGATATCTTGATTGCCAAAGTGGCCCCTTCCTATTATATTTGACGTTGAAGTAACGTGTGTAACTATTTTCCATATCGCTAATGTACTTTGATATTGGATACTCCGTTTGAACTTTAAATAACAGATGGTAATGATCTGGCATCAGACAGTAGCTAATTATTTTAATAATTCCATCTTGTTTTGGAAATATCAAATTTGAATAGACATATTTTTTTCTTTTTATCGCCTGTGATAAACTTGTCCATACGAAAATATTGTTGTAATAATCTATTGCATTCATAAATCGTTGGCAATTACTTTTGCTTTTGAAAATACCAAAATTGACTATGCTTTTATTACAGATATGATATATCTCTCCTTTCATAAGTTTTGGTCGCATACTATTACTTTTTCATACCTTCTTTCTTTTGTCCAGGGACTATACACAACAATTTGCATATATTGGCCTATTATGACAATATATTTTTAACCTACGAGGTTGGATGGTGTATAATGATTTTATGACTGCTTATTTTGATCAACTTCTGTTACCTCCGCAAGAATTATTATCGATCAAAAATAGTTTTGTTCAGGAAATTCAAGACGCAAGTCGGGGAAAGGAAAGCAGTGTATCTTTTTTACGTCATACTATCCCCCAAACTTCCCCTCTCAAAGACGGCGAAACATTTCAAGTTATGACTATTGGAGGCTCTGTTTTTAAAACAGCCCTGGTGAAAAAACAACGAAACACAACCATTGTCTTAAGTGAAGATGATGACGCGATACCTACTTTTAACTCTGAACAGATATTTATTGAATTTATTGTTAAACATCTTGTTCCGACTATAACCTATCTCAGTTTAAACCTTGCATATCCTCTGGATCCAGTTTTTCGAAACAATTTACTTGACGGCATCTTTGTCCGAGGAGGAAAAGAACATCGTTTTGACGGCCTTATTGGCAAAAAAGTTGGAGAGACCATTGAAGATTTTGTCTTCTCCCGTTTAAAACGAAAGGTGTGGGTAACCGTTGCCAACGATACTGTTTGCTTGTTTATATCTGAGGCCACAACTCAAACTTGGGATACAACGGTTGCCGGTATTATTGGAACGGGCACCAATTATGCGATTGGCATGAATGGTCAAGTTATTAATTTGCAAAGTGGAAGCTTTAATAAAATTCCCCAAACTCCCTCGGGAAAGATAATCGATCAGGAATCTATAAATCCAGGAAAAGGGATGACAGATAAAGAAATCGCCGGAGCATATCTTTTTAGACACTTCAATATCATCGCAAAAGAAAATAATCCCCCCTTCTCCCCGCTTGCATCGACCAAAGAACTTTCCCAACTTGCCGAAAAAAATGACGGCGGCGCGTCACAACTTGCTCAAATCATTCTGGAGCGCTCTGCTTCCCTTGCCGCCTGTCAAATAGCCGGAATAGTTGAGTTTAAACAACAAACTACCCGCGGTCCTTTGACTTTTGTGATGGAAGGGGCTCTTTTTTGGGAAGGTTGGCAATATAAAGCTATGCTTAGAAAATATCTGAAAATGTTTGGTGTGGATAAGTCGATAAAATTCAGCCCCATACGCCATCACAGTATTCGCGGAGGAATCAAACTCTTGTTAGGTCTTTCATAAACCATAAGTAGGTTGCGATCGTCCAGCCAAACCCTTTCATATTGCCGTAATACCCCGGTTCGATTTTTGTTTCAGTTGAGAAAGGATATTTTTCGGCAAATCCGCCCATGATTTCAAACTCTTTTTCCACATGGGTTATCCAATTCCGTTCATATTCTAGGGCTTCTTTTACAAAGCCGTAATTCTTCAACCCTTCAACTGCGATCATCATAAGGGGTGGCCAACAGTTCGGGTACTCCCATTGGAATTTCCATGGACCAACCGGTTCTAGCGGAATACTTCCCTCTTTTCTCAGTTCCAAACTTGTGGAGGATAGTCCAATATCGCCTTTATAATAGGTCGCAAGATTATTTTTTGTTTTTTCCGCCTGCTCGGGTGTTGCAAGTTTGAAAAAAAGCGGGAATATCTCGGCAGACAAATCGCCAAATAAAATGTGGCCTTCTTTTCCCTTCAACAAAGAATAATCCCGGAATCCCGTCCATTTTTCGGTTGTACACCAAAATGTTTTCTGAAAATCTACAAGCATTTGTTTACTTAGCGAACTGTACAACGCGGCTTTTTCGGTATTATTTCCCCATGTGAGCGAAGAATAATATTGATGTAATGAAGTTAAAGTTCCATAAAGAATTGAATTTAATTGGACGGGTAAAAATTCATAACTATATGTTGCTATAATCCAATTATGATCTTTCCCGTCTTCACACCCTACCATAAAGGGGTTTGAATGAGGTTCATACCTCGTCAACATTCCATATTTCTTTATCATCTCCTCTGACTGGCGATGATTTTGCTTCCCAGATCGATAATCAAACCACTCGGTAACTAACTCTTCTTCAACTGCTTTCACTATGCTTGAAACGTGCCCGTCAAAAGATAATCCTGCAGATAACAAATCCATGAGACCCGCCATTTCAAAAGGCGGTTGGGGGCGGGATAAAAAAGGAGACACAAGTGCGTTTGGTATCCGTTTAAATTCATCAAATACATCGACGAGATTGAGAAGCTGACCTAACGCTAAATCCATTCCTCCAGCGAGAATGAGTCCCCTATTTTGAAAAAACGTGTCCCAACGATACTGTTCGCCAAAAGCAAATGATTGCGCGTCATTACTCCCAGTTGGGGTTACAAATGGACGACGGGCAAGATTGATACCTTTAAATCCTGGGGCTTTGTATGGCACTTCAATCGTAGATCTTTCCCAAAAATCGATGATATATTGAAAGATTTTTTTTCTGCTCTCAGATACATTTTCGCCGAGGATCTTTTTTGCTAAATTATTTGCTCTCTCTTCATTAGTACTCCCCAAGAATTGATAGAGATCCCCTCTTTTCTTTGGCGGATCTACAATAACAGTCTTTTGAAGAAGTAATTGTCTCAATTTTAGCAAATCGTCCATATATACTTATACTGTATACTAAAAAAACTAAAATTTACACTTATTTTTTCAGTATCCACCCATCTAATCCATTTTTTTGCCCTATCGGGCTTCAAACTGGAGTAAGATGGGTATATCATATTTTTATGACCCAATCTATCTATCAATATGTCCGATCGATAGCTTCAAAAAAACTTGCGTTTATTGATGTTGACGGTACCTTGACCGCTAATCCCGGCGATACAAATGAAAAAGACCTACTTGATAAAGATCTGACGAATCAAGCCATCGCTGATTTGCAAAAAAAAGGATTCACCTGCATGTTAAATACTTCACGGACGGCTGAAATGTGTATGAGTGAAGCGCAATATGTGTTATCAAAAAAGAATTTTGGATTTTCCCGGCCTCAACCCCATATGGGTATTGATAAAAATAAAAAGCACTTTTATGTTAAACCTGAAGATTATTTTCCTAAAAAGATTCTTGACCTTCCTATTATTATTTCATCCTCTGGCGCATGTATTAATGTACTTCAGGAAAACGGAGGTTATGCCGCTGATGAGGGTTTCTATCTAAATGATTTTCCTGATCCAAGAATATGGAGAAAAAATATAACATCGTATCTTTCTGGCTTAAATATTCTTTTTTCTTATGGTCACATTGAAAAAGAAGTTACCTATCAAGAAAATGAAACAGAAATTTTTCCTGCCGACTATCGTATTCAGCTTATTTTTACATCCTATAAAAACATATTGTTATTGTCAAAATCAATAAAAGAAAAGGGCAATCTTTATTTTACGAATGATAGCAATCCAAAAAAAAATCTATTTATGGGCTATATCACGCCAAAAAGAGGAAAAGTTGACGCAGTCAACCATGTTATATCCAGTCTTCAAAGACCACTTGCTGAAATTCTCATCATCGGCGATAGTCCTCCCGATCTTGAGGTGGGATTAAAAATGAGAACTCCGCCTGGTGCAAAAATTACCTGTCTCATTGTAGGCGGATCAAGTCTCCGCAATACCATAAAAATAAACGTTAAACGTAAGATAATAATGGGAGACATAGCCTTCCCTCAAGCTATTGGCCCAAAAAGCATAGTTGAGTTTATAAAAAGTAATAGGTATAATTGACTAAAAGCTAGTCGTGTCATTGCGGGGAAGTTTACCCTGAGCGGAGTCGAAGGGTGGCAATCTAAATCAATATGATCAGTAAAGAAAACTTTGAAAAATTCATAAAGAAAAGTCTGAAAGATCGAACTTTTTTTATTGTCACCAATCGGGAGCCCTATATTCACACCAAAACACCTGATGGAATAAAAGTTACCAAAACGGCAGGCGGAGTGCACACTCTTCTTGATTTAGTTGCACAAGCCTCAAATGCCATCTACGTGGCACACGGTTCAGGTAATGCTGATAAAAGTGTCGTAAACAAACACAACATCGTACCCGTACCTCCAAAAACAAAATCATATTCGCTCAAACGCGTCTTTCTTTCCAAAAAAGAAATGGAGAACTTCTATTATGGTTTTTCCAACCAGACGTTGTGGCCCTTGTCTCACGCAGTATTTGTAAAGCCTGAATTTCACACCTCCTGGTGGGAATCGTACCAAGCAGTAAATAAAAAATTTGCAGACGCTATTTTAGAGGAAGTTGGTGATAAACCTGCGTTTGTGTGGGTAAACGATTATCACCTCGCCCTCGTACCTAAAATGTTGAAAGATTCAGGGAAGAATATCAAAGTCGGCACATTCTGGCATATTCCCTGGGCAACGTATGAAATATTTCGCGTAAATCCATGGGGGAAAGAAATTCTGACCGGTATGCTTGGTTCGGATTTTATCGGTTTTCACCGCGGATATCATGTACAGAATTTTATTCAGTGTGTTCAGCGGATGATTGAGGCACAAATTGATTTTGATCAATCTCATATCACTTTTAAAGATCACGTGTCAAAGATTGAATCCCTTCCGGCCGGCATAGATTATCAAGAAATTCTTGAGATAAAGAAAGAAGCTAAATTAACCTTGAAAAAGCAGTTAAATCGTGAATTGGGAATGCGTATACAATACTTGGCGGTAGGGGTTGACCGTCTAGACTATACCAAAGGATTGATTGAACGCTTTAAGATGATTGACCGGTTTTTAGAAAAATATCCGGAATTTCAGGAAAAATTTATCTATTACGGCATCATGCCCTACTCCCGCCTTCATATCCCCGTATACCGAAACTATGCCAAAGCAGTTACTGATCTATGCGATAAAATTAATTGGAAATATTCACGTAATGACTGGGAACCGATTCAGCTCAATCTGGAAGGTATGTCTCGTGAAAAAGTCATCGCGTATTATAAAAATGCGGATTTATGCCTCATCACTCCCTTGGATGACGGTCTGAATTTAGTCGCTAAAGAATACGCGTTATCATGTGAGGAAGAGAATGGAATGATTGTGCTTTCCAAATTTGCAGGTGCGGCCAACGATCTGCGCCACGCACTCCTCATTAATCCCTATGATATCGAACAAGGTGCCGACGCTATTTATCAAGCCTTCACCATGCCAACAAAAGAAAAGAAAGAAAGAAACATAAAGATGCGCGAAGATTTAAAATCAAAAAATATATATCAATGGGCCATAGATTTCATTGAGAAAACGCTGTTCGATTAATCCTTTCAATAATCATTTGGGCAACTTGTTTTGATGTAAGGCTTTCAATATTGACCGCTATATAATCTACTTTAGGCAAATTATCTATTGCATGAGAAAAATGCAAAATCCTGTCGACAAAATCCGGATTGTATTTAGACACATGTAATTTATTAATCCGATTAGCCAATCTCTGTTTTTGGGCTTCAAATGGTAATTGAAGGAGGATATGGAAAAAATGATACATTTTCAGCCTTTTTTTATACATTTCAATTATCCATTCCTCCCAAATCATGTCAGAAATAACTACCACATACCCATCTTGAATGAATCGAATCGCAATATCGCAAACTATTGTATGTATTAATACATAATAGGCATCTTTTTGTTTCATCATTTCTATTTCTTTCTTGTATCCCAACATGCCGGGATCACCCGTTTTAATAAATTTTTTGATTGAATCTACATCGATCGACACTCCTTTTATGAAAGATTTTGCGATTACCTGAGCCGCTGTTGTCTTTCCTACTCCGGTTGATCCGTTGATTAAAAGTATGCAATTACTATCCATATTAATTACTCATTATATTATACTGAATACAATGAAAATTGCTATTACGTCCCCTCCTTGGATCTCTGTCCCCCCGCAAGGATATGGAGGCATTGAAAGAGTCGTATATAATATTACCCAAGGTTTCAAGGAAAAAGGGCACGATGTAACTCTTTATGCGACCGGTGATTCAATCGTTCCTTCAAAATTGCAGTATCTCTATCCTAAAGCCCTTGGCAATCACTTTAATCTCAAGCTTAATCCTTATCTTATCTTGGATCATATGTATCATTTTTATAAAGATGCAAAAAAACGGTATGACATCGTCCATGACAATATGGGGGAAGCATCATTATATTTTGCTGATTTAACAAATATACCCATGGTTATGACTCTTCATGGCCCGTTAAATGAAAATACCGATGATTTATTCAAGGCATACGGTACTCTCCATTCTACTCGGGAATTATTGAAAAATTTTAAACAGTTCCCATTTGTTTCAATCTCTGATAAGCAACGTGAGGGTTTACCGGAATTAAACTTTGTAAAGACGATATATAATAGTTTGATTCTTTCTGAATTTGATTTTAATGAAACGGGGGGTGATGATATGGTTTGGATCGGTCGAATTAATTTTACTAAAGGCGTTGATCTTGGGATTAAGGCGGCCGAAATTTTAAAGAAAAGGTTGATTCTGGCAAGCTATATTGATACGGGTGACATCCCATATTATGAAAAAGAAATCAAGCCACACTTCACACAAGGATATGTTTCACCTGCAGGAGAAATGAAAGATATTCAAATAAAATCTCAATTTTTAGGAAGTGCTCGATTGTTTCTCTTTCCCATTAGATGGGATGAACCTTTTGGCATTGTTATGATCGAAGCCATGGCTGTAGGAACACCTTTAGTTTCATTTGCATTAGGCTCTGCTCCTGAAGTAATCAAAGATGGGGAAACAGGATATCTTGTTAACTTTTCAGACCATGATATCCGCGGTGACTGGGTAATCAAAAAAACAGGCATAGAGGGTTTGTGTGAAGCTATAGAACGAATTTATACGATGCCACATGATAAATACTTAATTATGAGAAAAGCATGTCGTGCACACGTAGAAGAAAATTTTACAATACAACGAATGGTTGACAAATATGAGGAAGTATACATACAAGTTCTCAGTTCAAACAAAAATATATGAAGATCCTTCAAGTCGGTCCTTTGTGGGAAAATATTCCCCCTCCAAAATATGGTGGCACGGAGAGGATCGTACATTATCTCACTGAGGGATTAGTAAAAAATGGGCATGAAGTGACCTTGTATGCTTGTGGAACGGCAGAGACAAAGGCAAAATTAGTTTCAATTTATCCTCGTCCCCTTTTTCGGGATGGGATACCCTGGTGGAATGTGATGTACCCTCTTTTACATATCACCGATGCCTTTGAGCACGAAAAGGAGTTTGATATTATTCATATGCATCTAAATCAAGGAAGCGATTTCATGGCCTTGCCCTTATGTCAATCATTTAAGAAAAAGGTTGTCTTTACCCTCCATTTTCCCTATGAATTTAATAAAACGTGGAGAGGCAATACTGAAGTATTTCAAAAGTATCATGACTTGAATTATATCTCCATTTCAAACTCACAAAGACAGGGAAGTGATAATATAAATTGGGTTGACACCGTGTACAATGGCGTTGATGTAAATCTATATAAGTTTAATCCAATCCCCAAAGACTATTTTCTTTGGCTGGGGAAATTCAATCCGGATAAAGGAACTCGTGAGGCAGTGTTGGCGGCAAAAAAAGCAGGGGTTAAACTCATAGTCGCTGGAGCTGTTGATAAGCTTGAGGGTGAAGATTACCAATACTATCTAGATACAAAAAAATATATTGATGGAACGAATATCCAACTTATTGGTGAAATCTCAGACAAAGAAAAAAATGATTTATACGGCAATGCAATTGGATTACTGAACCCGATCCAATGGAATGAACCGTTTGGTTTGGTTATGGCTGAAGCCATGGCAACGGGCACTCCTGTCATTTCTTTTAAAAATGGTGCAGCTCCTGAAATCGTTGAAGATGGAGTAAGTGGTTTCTTGGTTAACTCAGTTGATGAGATGGTTGCTCGCATTGGCGATATACGAAAAATCAGTCGTCAAACATGTAGAGTAAGGATTGAAAGTAAATTCACGGTTGAAAAAATGGTCGAAGGATATGAGCTTGCCTACCAAAAAATATTGGCAAAAAAATAATATACAATTCTTATATGAATCATAAAATTAACGTTGCCGTATTAAATAGCACTTCTGTGCGAATTGGTCCGTATACCAAACAGGGTACGGAAATATTTGCTTATATTCTTATTAATGGACTCGCAAAGTTTGGAAAAAAGGATTTAAATGTCACTGCCTTTTGTTCAGGAGATTCGCAAGTGGCAGTTAAAAAAGAAAGTATTATATACCGCCCTTCACTTGCCCACAAATATATAAATAAATATACTTACACATACTTTGATATCGCTCTCATATCAAAAGCATTTTCCCAACAACAAAAATTTGATATATTTCATACAAATTTCCATATCGGGGAATATATTTTACCTTTTGCTCAATTTACAAAAAAGCCTATCGTGATAACCCTTCATGGTAATACAGATGAAAAATATGCTTCAATATTTTTTTCTTTATTTAAAACTCTCCCACATGTACATTTTGTGCCTATAAGTAACTACCAAAAAAAATTTCTGCCTTCGCTTAACTATACAAAAACAATCCACCATGGCATAAATGCAAACAAATACACATTTAACTCTGTGGGGGGTAAAAATATTCTTTGGACGGGACGCGCAGTACCTGAAAAGGGACTTGATACTGTTATATTGATAGCCAAAAAATTAAAAAAATTCACGAAAATTTTTCCCATGCTTAGGGATGAGTATTTACAATGGTTCCATGAGGAAGTTATTAAAAAACGTGACTTATTGGTTCAGATTGTCAAAGTATATATTGATTTTAACGTCGCCAGATCAAGTTTGATAACTGAGTATCAGAATAGTAAACTCTTCCTCTTTCCTCTTAAATGGGAAGAGCCATTTGGTCTTACTCTTATTGAATCCATGGCGTGCGGTACTCCCGTTGTTGCGTATGCACGCGGGTCCATACCTGAAATTGTCAAGGATGGTGAAACAGGATTCATTGTAAATCCAAGTGATGATGATATACGAGGCGACTGGATCATAAAGAAAACGGGTATAGAAGGCTTATGTGAGGCGGTGGAACGAATCTATGCAATGCCGGAGGAAGAATATAAGAAGATGAGACTCGCCTGCCGTGCCCATGTTGAAAAAAACTTCACGGTAGAACACATGGTTGACCAGTATGTCGAGGTATATAAAGAAATATTGGCAAAAAAGACGCTTTCAAAAGTTTAACCTAGTAGCTATTTCAATGCCTAGCCGTATGTCATTGCGAGGAGCGTAGCGACGCGGCAATCTCATCATTTGAAAAGATTGCTTCACCTCCGACTCGGAGGTTCGCAATGACAATCCATATCCATAGATATTGAAATGACTTCTAGTGCTTTCCATACATATTGACATTGCATATACATTGTCATACAATAGAGTCTGTGAAGAATTTAGTTTGGGATGAGAAGAAAAATATAAGACTGAAGAAGGAACGAAGTATTGGTTTTGAAGATGTGTTTGATATTTTGATGAGGGATCTATTTTTAGATGTAATAAAAAATCCAAGTAAAAATTTTCCTAACCAACAAGTGTTCGTGGTAAAAATAAATAATTATATTTATTATATACCGTTTGTAGAAGATACAGACAATGTGTATCTTAAAACGATCATTCCAAGCAGAAAAGCATCAAAAAAATATTTATAAATTATATTTAAGTATGAAAAAATACAAACTTGACGTAGAAGAAAAACAAATTCTGAGAGATGTTGAAGCTGGTAAATTTGTGTCTGTTCCCAATGTCAAAGAAGAAATAGCCAGAATAAAAAAGATTGCTATTGCCCAGGCGGAGCGAAAAACCAAAAATATCAATATTCGCCTTGCAGAAAAAGATGTCTTTGCTCTTAAGGAAAAGGCCGCTGAAAACAGCCTTCCCTACCAGACATTGGTTGCGACTTTGATTCGCCAATATCTTAGTGGCAAGTTCAAAATCATCCTTTGAAAACCATCGCAGATATCCTCAAAACCTTCAATCCCCTGGAAGATAAATATATCTCAAGGGAGTACCAATCCTTTGGTGTTCACTTAGCTGAAAAACTCCAGGATGAGCCCCGCAAAAGTCTTTACATTAAACTGGCAAAAACTATCCCCCGGCCGGTATTGGAACAAGCGCTGCGCTTTGTGGTCGATTCTCATGCCCGAAGAAAAGGCGCCTTATTTATGTGGAAGCTGAAAGAGCTTGGCGCGTTCAGCGCCAATCGGACAAGTCAGTTAAAATCGGCTAAGATCGGTAAAAAAACATCAGAAATGTGAGGAGAGTGAATTGATTTGTCTTCCTAAGACTCTATATTTTTCTTGCAATATTTTTGTATCAATTTTGTAAACTAATTCAATGATTTCAAGTTGAGTAGCGACTTCATTAGTGGAACCTGAAGCGATTGATAAATAATTCTTGGCAACCTTTTGACTTCGATAATATCCTTCGGAAATATTTGATGCAACTGACACAGAAGCACGTTTAATTTGGTCACATAATGAAAAGTCGTTATTCAAATTTTTACTTTCTCTAATTAACTCATAGATCTCTTTTATTAAGAGAAGTGAATCCTTATATATTCTCAGCGTATGAATATCGCTCATAACTTTATCTTAACTGATTTTAACCGATTTCAACTGATCTTAGCTGATTTCAACTAGAAGTAACCCCACGCCCAAAAGGAAATACTCCCTATCCCGTGCCCCTCAAGATAATCTTGTTTAACTCGTGCAGATTCCTCATCTTCATAATAAATTACGTGTTTAAAATTTTCATAATCTATGTATTCTATTCTTTTTTCTTTGGAAATTGGATTTTGGGATTTGTTTAGGGTTTGGGGTTTAGAGTTTAGGATTTTATTTATTTGACTTACCGTCACCGCCTCTCCCCTCTTTAGCGGCGTTCCCTGCTCGTTGAGGGTCCAATCATATCCATACATACCAAAAATAATCGTTAGCTTTTCCGAGGGAATGTCTGCTGAAAAGTCGGAGATCATTTGTTGAAAGTCATATCCCCATTTATTTTTGTCTTGAAAAGGAAAATTTGGTCCCGGTTCACCGTAGCTTTTATGGAAATCATATGCCATAATCACAATCTCATCGGCGTGTGCTCCAATGGATTTGATGTTGAAAGGACGTTTACGGAAGTAATTATCACCGTAAACGATGAACGATAACGTCTTATAGTTCTTTTTTGCTGATGTATAATAACTTTGAACAAAAGAGTTTGTTTGACCTGTCACTTCATCGTTAAACATACCTGATAATTCAAGATCCAGTGCAATTCCGGAGAAGTTATATGTATCCGCAATATCAAGCGTCTGCTCTATGACTTTTTCTTGCATTGTGGTATTTGCTAATATAATTTTATTTATTTCGTTGTCCAGCATCCGTATGACAAGGTAGCACTTCTTTGTCTTTGGGCAGGTAAATTGTGCCAAACCGGTATATCCGGGCTCCGTTTTTATGACCCCGTTTTGATTTAAAGCAACTCCAAAATAATAGTACGCGTCATAGGAAGAATTAACATAATTACCTTGTCCCAGAGCCCAATAAGGTATAAATATGGAAGAACGATGCACGATCTTATTATTTTTGACCTTTATGAGAGGTTTAATTACTGATGGAAGTCTTGTCTTATTATTATTTTTGTTAACATAAATGACACAAGCCCCTATCAGAAAAAGAATAATGATAATTGTCTTTTTCATTATTTATAAATGTACTGATCAATAACACTCTCATCGATGAGGATTACTCCCGGCCTTCCCCCTCCCAGATCGTACGGTTCATTTGAATATCCGGTGGGAAGTTGGACAAAACCATTTTTTGATAAATCAACGATCCAATTTAACCCGCTCCAACCTTTATAACTATACGTAAGTTTTGCCAAATTCCCAGACCAGTCTTGAGGAGCGGCCATGTCGATAATCATAACTCTCCCGATGAAACGCGGTTGAGGATTACTTGCATCATCTATTCCAAAGAGATATTTGATACTCCACAGATCTGAAGGTCCCCGGGTTGCGCCATAGGCCATCACTTTTCCCGTTGACCGAGCTTGCTCAGGAGTCAGATCAGATTGTCTTGCCATAAATGTTTCACTGATAAAAGAATGTGCGTCATTCATTGAGATTCCTTTTCTATTATGAATAACATCGGCGACTACACTGTAGCCGTAGGCTTGCTCATCTCCATAATAAGTAGCCCATCCTAAACCACGATCAAGGGCGGTATAGTAAAGTTGTTCAACCGCACATCCGCTCGTGGTCCCTCCGCGGCATCCGATGACGGGTGGATTGGAAGACATGCTTTGGATTTGGGAATAATCAGGAGTTCTTATTGTTTCAGTTGGAGCCGGAGGTATGGGAGTTGAGGTTAGAGGAGGGATGTAAACCGTCGGTCGCAAGGTTGGGGTGGGAATGGGGGTTGAGGAGGGTGGAATATATTTTGTAGGAATTATTGATGGCTTGATATAAAGAGTTGGCCGTACTGTTGGTGAAAGAACTTTGACTGGTGTTTGAGTTGAAATCGGTTGAAATCGGTTGAAATCAGTAGGAGCACGTTGAGGTGCTGGAGTAAATGTTGGCGCCCAGTAATTATCTTGTGTTGTGGTTGGTGTAATCTGCTTGGCAATTATCTGTACAGGCGGTCGAGTAGGAAAAGTAAAACGTATCGAAATAGATCTTTTATAGGCATCTATTTCGTCTTTACTCGGAATATGGGGCTTCATTTTAAGAAAACCGGGAATAGCGAAAATGATGAGGAACGCTCCTCCCATCGCAAGACTAATTTTCAGATATTTTGAGCCCATAACTTCATTGTACTTGACAAACCCTTTCGCTTCATCAATAATGAAATATACCAATTTATAGTGAGCTTGTCGAACTATGAAAATAACTCTTTACACGATAACTGATTGTCCTTTTTCCAAGCAGGAAAAAGAATATCTTTCGTCACACACCCTCACCTTTGAAGAAAAAAATCTGGAGACAAACCGTGAATTCCTGACTGAAATGCTTGCAGTATCCAACAATTTTGCCGGTACTCCGGTCACAAAAGTTGAAAAGGATGACGGACAGATTGCAATTTTAAAAGGCTTCACAAAAGAAGAATTTGATAAACTTCTCGGTTTCTCAGTTGAACCAGTTAAACCGGTTGAATCGGCCCCCGTATCAACGCCAACTCCGGTTATTGCACCAACTCCTCCGGCACCAGTGGTTGAGACTCCCCCGGTGACTGTTGACGCAGTTCCACCAACTCCTCCACCCGCACCAGTAGTTGAAACGCCGCCAGCTTCGCCACCCGCCGCACCAACAACACCCGTTACTCCTGATCCGCTCGCAAATGTCCTCTCCAGCCTCGAACAACAAGTAAACGCAGTTCCTACTCCACCCCCGGCTGTTCCTGCAACACCAGGAATGCCCACTATCCCCGATCCACAGTTGTAAAAATGATATTCATCATAAATCACTTGCATTTCCTTATTTAATTGCTAATATAATTATTATGTCTGAAGAACAACCTCTACCCCCCCCCAGCAAAAGTTTCAACAGGACGTTTGATTGCTCCAGCCGCCACTTCTCCCTTAGATGCAAACATATCTAATCAACCAAAGCCGGAACCTCCCTCGGAAACTTTAGCAAAATTGCCCACTGAACCAGGTGACAAAGCAACTGTTGTTATTGCAGCAGAGATAGATGGAGTAGTGAATAATGAAGTATATGATGTTATTACTACAGACAAACCACCTTCTCCTCCTGAAGAATAATTTATTTTTACTATCTTCTTCATGATTGTTATCAACCATATTTCATCTCACACACCTGCTCTCATTTAATGTTTAATTAGGAGCTACCTCATAACCTAACTACCGAAGATAAAGACGAGGCAGCCCCATGAATAATAGGGATTTTTTCTGTAAATTGCTTATATCACCATCTTCATTTATAATTAAGTGTTTATAGAGTGATAAGGTCCGTAGTGAAATGGTATCATCGGAGTCTCCAAAACTCTTGTTCCGCGTTCGACTCGCGGCGGACCTGCCAGAAAAAAGAAACTATTGACTTTTGTACAAAACTGTACTATATTGTACGTATATGATACAAACACTTAAAGCTTCGGATGTCAGATCAAATTGGAGTCAGCTTCTGAGTAAAGTATTTCGTGGCGAAACTGAGATTCTTGTTGAGAAAAGTGGCATTCCTGTTGTAGCAATAATATCTACTCAAGATTATCTCAAGCTCAAAGAACTAAAACTCAGGCGAGAAAAAGATTTTGCATTAATTAGCCAAATTAGGACTACATTTGCTGATCAAACCCCTGAGCAAATAAATAAAGGAGTGATAAGAAGTATTGCAAAAGTTCGGAAGGAACATAAATCGTGATAAAAGCTACCTATGACACCAATATTCTTGTATCGGGAACTGTTAGTCCGCAAGGACCCTCAGCATTCGTAATCGATGCGTGGATAAATGACGACGTAGAAATGATCACTTCGATTAACCAATAAACAGACACAGTCATTCATACATCTTGTAAGAGAACGCGCAACAATCGCGCCTATTACGGCACCGATGCCACGAGTTGCAACCCATCCGGAAGATGATATTGTACTTGCAACGGCAGAGAGCGGCAAAGCCAAATATATTGTAACTGGCGATTACGGACTTCAGGATCTAAAACAATATAAAGATATTCAGATTGTCAGCCCTCAAGCCTTTAGCACAATACTTCAGACCAAAACATTGTAAAATGTACTTGAATATGCAAGACATATCTATTTGGCTTATCCCGGAGAAAAAACAGGAGAGTGATCTCCAAAAGACTATCAACGATTTGGCCCGTCAATACGAGACATATCCTTTCGTTCCGCATATCACGCTTTACCATCTTAAAAATTCCATGCCGCTCCATGAGATATTGCCTGTAATTAAAACATGCAGTAAAAATGTCCGTCCTTTTTATCTTGACCTGGAAGGACTTTTCCACTCGGATCAATTTACAAAGACTTTATATGCCCGTTACCGCATCTCGGGCGCATTGCAATCTCTTTTTGACAAATTGAAAAAGCCATTTTCCGTTCAACCCTATGAGCTCGCTCCTCATTTGAGCCTTATCTATAAAAATGATATGAATGAAGATAGAAAGAAACAGGAAGAAAAGCGGATTAAAATTCCTACGCGGCTTCTACTGGACCGCGTCATGATTATTTCAAAAGAAGGTGGCCCGATCGTCAAAGAAAAAGATGTGCTTGAATGGATGGTGGTCGATAAATTCTCACTCAACTAATATGCTTGACTTCATCAAATCAACGCTTATCAAAGCCGCTAAGGTATTTCACACCGCGGATACCGAAATCCTTCAACAAAAGATGGGCGGCGGCAATTGGGTAACCAAAAAAGACATCGCCATAGAAAAATGTGTCATCGACCTTATCCGTGATAGATACCCTACACATACTGTTCTTTCTGAGGAGTCGGAGCAAGATGTAGATGCACTTGATAAAAGGAATCTGTGGATTTTCGATCCCCTTGATGGGACTACGAATGCCTTTTATGGTCTCCCTCACTATGCAATCTCCCTTGCTTTTTCACAAAATGGTCAAGTCAAAATGGGGGGAATATATAATGTACCTGGTAATATACTATATTGGGCAGAAAAAGGAAAAGGAGCATATGTCCAATCATCCGCGCAAGATTCCCCAGCCCGACTTTTTATCAGGGAAATGGGATTAAAAAACGCTTTGGTCTGTGCAGGTTCACCTTACTCGAGTGAAAATTTTGCCCCCATTCACAGGTTGATGAAAAGAGTGCATGGAGCTGGTGCACGACTTATTATACTGGGAAGCGCTGTCATCGCCTGTTCTTACGTTGCTGAGGGTAAATTATCTTTATATTTTGAAAAGGGTTTGAAGCCATGGGATATAGCGGCCACAAGTCTTTTAGTTGAAGAAGCCGGTGGAGTTGCGCAAAATATTGAAGGAAAGCTGGACATTCTTCACCCCCAGACATTTGTGTGTGGGAGTAAAACTATAGTTAATGAATTTCTTACCTTATCCCCACCGCATAGACGTCGGGAGATTTGTTCGTCTGCGGATTTAAGTTCGCAAGGATGAGAAGCTTGCCGTCCAGGGCAATATCCAAAAAGTTCTGCTCATGAGGACCCGAATAGATAACTTGCTTATTGCTATTATCATACTCCATGATCGAAGTCTGCTTTTGCTCGTTGAGTACAACATGCTGGGAGTCGGGATACCACACAATATACCGTTCTACATTCATCTTCCAATTTTCAACATCTTTTTTTTGCGTATCTCCCCCGACTCCTGAGGCAGGGTCAAAATCTTCTTCTTTGACATTTAGTTTGAAATTCTTATCTTCCTTGATGTCATAAATATACAGGTCGCCAGGATTTAAGTTTCGCTCTTCCGTCTCTTGATTTGCACTGATGAGTGGTGGAATAATGATGGGAGGTAGCCCTTCTTTTTTTGTTACCTCATATAAAAACTTTGTCTTGTCCGGGGCAAAGGATACGATGTGAAAAGAATCAGACGCGATGGCGCGCATATCTTTAGGAAGTGCCTCGAGGATCTTTACCGCTTCCCGCACGCGTTCTTCTTTCCAAGCTTGAGAAAGAGACGCTTGGGAAGTAGTCACATCAAACGGCGTCTTTACTTCTTCATCAAATCCCATATCATAGGCTGTCGTCTGGTCACCAACCATAAATTCAAATATCCCCTCTTTATAGTCGGGTGAGAAGGTGACTTTCGTTTCATACAAATCTATGTCAGCCGGCAGATTTTTTTTCAAAATGAGGAGTTTAAGCGGAGGAAAAAGGGAGAAGGGCCTTTTACTTTGGTCAAAGATATAGATACCGTCTTTTTCCGGTGTGCCGGTTTGGGAAAATAAAATGTGCCTGCCTGTCTGATCGATTGAGATGATCTTCCCCACTCCCAAGTTGGTTAAAGGAGTCAGGGACGCATTTTGGGGAAAAAGGGTCGCATCAAGTGTCATGACTAATTCCCCCTTGAGTGAAATATTTTTTTTCCAGTCCATATATCCGTCCTTTTTCACCTCGACCGTATACTTGCCCGGAGGAAGAACCAGGTTCATATTGGTGACCCCTTTTAGCTCTCCATTCACATAGATCTTGGCAGTTTTGGGAGAGGAGTCAACTGCGATAATCCCCGTTGCGGTCACTGACTTCTTTTTCACGTCTAGCCGGTAACCACGGGCATAGGCAATCACCAGGATAAGGATTGCCACAAAGAGGCCAAAGAGTAATAATCGTTGAATCATTTTCATAATTTGTTCAGGATATTATACAATATATACGTTACACGTTACACGCTTCGCGTTTACCCTGTTTACACTGAGGAAACGAAGTGAGCTTAGTCGAAGGGTTACACGACCAAAAATCATGTTCTTCCGCAAAAAAGTTGGTATAGACCTAGGTACGGCAAACACACTCGTTTACGTGGCTTCTGAAGGAATTGTATTAAATGAACCGACGGTGGTGGCCTATTCATTGGAAAGTAAACAGATTTTAGCGGTTGGAGCCGACGCAAAAGAGATGTTAGGACGTACTCCCGGCTCCATCATCGCCTCCCGCCCTATGAAAGAAGGGGTAATTGCCGACTATCACACCACCGCATCCATGATCACCTATTTTTTAAAAAAAGCACTCCACGGCCGGGTATTCTGGCCTGAAATTATGATTTCCATCCCCGGGGGGGCATCGCAGGTGGAAAAAAGGGCGGTAGTTGCGGCTTGCAAACAGGCGGGGGCAAGTGATGTGTATCTCATAGAGGAGCCGCTGGCGGCCGCTATCGGGGCCAAAATCCCCATCTCAGCCGCATCAGGCCACATGATTGTGAACCTGGGCGGAGGTACAAGCGAAATTGCGGTTATCTCCCTCGGCCAACTGGTGGCGTATAAGACGGTGCGCGTGGCGGGTACCAAGTTTGATGAGGCTATCATGAAAGAGCTCCGAAAAAAACACAACCTCATCGTGGGTGAACGCACTGCTGAGGCAGTCAAAATGCAGATTGGTAACGCCCTAGTTGATGAAAAGTCCTCTGATAAAAAACGGATTATGGAGGTCAAGGGGCGTGATTTTCAAACCGGTCTCCCCCGCGTCATGGAAATAAGTGATAAGGAGATAACGGAGGCACTCCAAAAACCTCTCAAACAAATCCTTGAGGGCATAAAGGAAGTGCTGGGCCAGACTCCGCCCGAGCTTGCGGCGGACATCGTGGACAAAGGCATCGTTCTATCAGGTGGTACTTCCCTCTTGACCAACCTTGATCGCTACATTACATACTATACCAACGTCCCTTCTTTCGTTGTTGAAGAACCGCTTTACTGTGTCATACGGGGGGTCGGAATGGCCATTGAAAACCTCTCAAGTTATAAAGAAGCCATTAGATAGATTGATCTGACGGTCTAGAATAATAACAAAACGGTATAGTATATACCTATAGTAAGTAGTAGATATTGTGGCAGGCATTACTTTTATATATAGGGGAAGTCAAGATATTATAAATAATTTTAATATAGTAATTATAAATATTATAACTATTATTACGAATAACAGCCAGATATAGAATATAATAACAACATAAACTATGTTCTATTTAATTGAACAAAACCGTGTAAATCTTATTTTTTTATCCTTTGTTATTAATCTTGTAGTATAATAGAAAGCATATGTCTAATCTTTTGTTCGGAGAATTCGAGCTCCCCAACCGCACCAGGAAGAATACCCTAGAGAAAATTATAAAGTACATAAAAAATCCAAGGGGTTTTTTTCATATAGTCTCTTTAAATCCTGAAAATATGGTCGTTGGTTTACAAAATAGGACGTTCAAACGGGTTATCAAATCGGCCCAACTCACTATCATTGATGGTGTTGGGATTGAGATGGCGGCCCAAATGCTTAATATTGAGGCTGGTGAGCGGTATCCGGGTGTTGACCTCATGAATAACCTTATAAGTCATATTTCCAATATGAGCTTGACAGTGCTATTTTTGGGGGGTCAAACAAATTTAGCAAAAGAACTTGCTAAGTGCTACCGTCAAAACTACCCTCAAATCAAGTTTATTGGATTGCAAGGAATCAAAAATATTAAGAAACCTACCCCGGAGGAAGAGAAGAAAATATACCGTATAGTGCGCACCAGTAAACCCCAATTAGTGTTTGTTGCCTTTGGTTCCCCGTCTCAGGAGCTGTGGTTATATAAGAATAAACGGTTGTTTTCGGGTTGTGTTTGTATGGGTGTGGGTGGTGCCTTTGATTACCTCTCTGGAAGAATGCAACGGCCTAAAGCGCTATTTAGAATGTGGGGAATTGAGTGGCTGATACGGTTGATCAGACAACCCTGGCGCGTCATTCGTCAACTCCGATTGATTATATTTGTGTACTTTGTTATAAAGCAGAAAGTACATGAAGCCCTTGAAATCAAAAAATCTGGATAAACACCTTCTCAATACTATATCCTACTTCTCTTTTTTCGGGTATCCCCCTTCACTTGATGAGATACACACCTTTTTCCCGGAAAAAATAACGAAAAATAAGCTAAGGATCCTTCTTCAATCGTTGGTCAGACAAAAAATCATTTTTTGTCATTGCGAGGAAGTTTACCCTGAGCGTGTCGAAGGGAAGCAATCTCAAAAGAGGTCCCCACGGTCATCCTCCGATTCGGAGGATTCCCTCGCGATGACAAGAGATTGTTACAATAGTATAAATGGCTCTCTAACGTCCAACGACCAACGACTAACGACTAACGTTTCATATACTCTCCCCCAGTATCCTACTCACTTCAAGAATAGAGCCATGAGACAATCAATTTGTCAAAAAAAACTTATTCCAGTGAAGTGTTACACTGGAATATTGGAAAAGTTCCCCTTTATACGATTCATTGGCATTACAGGATCAGCATCGATGGGAAACACGACACCGAATGATGATGTGGATATTTTTATTATTACGAGTAAAAACTGCTTATTCATAGGTCGTTTCTTTGCCATCCTGTTTTCATATATTTTTAACGTCCGTAAAGGGAAAAATAGTGTGTGTTTGAATCTTTTTTTTGATGAATGCAACCTGGTTATTCCAAAACATAAACAAACACCCTATGTGGCCCATGAGATCCTACAGATGAAGCCAGTAGTGAATAAGGGACACGTTTATGAAAGATTTTTGAAGGCGAATGGATGGGTATTTAAAATATTTCCAAATGCAATAAACGACCTTTCTTTGTCATCCCGAGTCCCGCCTTTGCGGGAAGGGATCCCTTTTTTAAGTTTTTTGTTTTTCCCGTTTGAATTTGCTTTAAAAACGCTCCAGCTTGCCATCATCCGTAGAAACAAAACAGGATTAATCATCTCCCCTACTCAACTCTGGCTGTTTAAAAAGGATTTTGAGAAGAAATTGACAAACTAAACCTCCCTATACATATAAATATGGTCCACGTACTTATCTTTATAGAGAATGCCCTTTGGGAGCCGTCCAAACTCCTTGAAACCGTATTTATTATAGAGATGTTTTGCACGATCATTGATGGCAAATACCCCCAAGTCTATTATCCTCATCGAAGGAACCTCTATCATTGACCGCTCAATGACAACTCCGAGAAGTTTCGCTCCTAATCCTTGATCTCGATAACCTTCAGCAAGTGATATACCTAGATGGCCCACGTGACTATGTACTTTCTCTTTTAGATTGATTTGAGTTGCTCCAATTATGCGATTCTCACATTCAATCACCAGATAGAGCCCCTTTCGTTCCTTCATTTTATTGAGCTGGTCGTCGACAAATTTCTTTTCTTCTTCAAACGTGCATTGCTCCCCTTGGCGTAAAATATACGTCTGTTCAAGTGAGAGTGTATTGATGTAGTTCATCATCGCCTCCGTATCGCCCGCCTCAAGATGGCGGATGACATACGGCTTTCCCTCTTTTGTCTTGCCTGAAAAGAGGATTGACATCAAGTCATTAAGATGATATGATGATAATCATATGAGCACTAATTTAGTACGCACAACAACCTATTTTGATCCAAACCTACTCAATCGTGCAAAAAAACAGGCGATTGATGAAGGTAAATCTTTATATGAACTTATAAATGAAGCCTTGCAACAAAAACTCCTGAATAAACAAATGGGCACGATGCGAACAACAATCAATCGCCTCAATCTGAGTAAAATTTTTCCTACGTATAAATTAGGTTTAATGAGCGCAAGGATCAGACGTAGTGACGCGTATGAGCTATGAATAATATCAAGTTTATTGATACTAACATCCTCATATATGCCCTTGATGTAAGCTCTTCCTTTCATGATAAGGCGCGCGCATTCCTTGTGTCCGCCCTATCAAATGGAGGTATCTATTTGACGGTACAAAACCTTATGGAATTGTATGCAATTGTTACCAATCCCAAGAGAGTCACTTCTCCACTTACCCAACATGAAGCAGTTAATATACTGCTGTACTATATAAACTCAAAACAAGTCCATATCATCACGCCCCAACAAAAAACAGCTCAGACAATCGTCAATCTCCTTTTAAAATACAAAATAAAGTCCTCGGAAATTCATGACGTTCACCTTGCGGCCATATTGATAGATAATCATATTCGAATAATCTACACTGCAGATACTTCTGTCTTCAAACGTCTTGATCTATTGACAGTAAATCCCTTTGAATAAGGAACGATAAAAAGAGTAGGATTGCCGGAGTGTTGGAATGGCAGACAAGCACGCTTCAGAAGCGTGTGCTCGCAAGGGCGTGGAGGTTCAACTCCTCTCTCCGGCACTAGAAATGTTTGCCAATTTGCAAGTGCAAATTAAAAAGCCTAGCTTTTTAGCAAACATTTTCAGTGTAAATACAAAAATTATTTGAGAGAATGATCTAGGGTCAGAAGAGAAACATGATTGCTTCGGGCTAAATAGAGATAGGAAGCATCATAAAAGGTCAGATTTTTTTCTAAAGCTAAATGCAGGACATGGTAAAAATCTATACTTCCTTCTTGAGTCTTCATTGCCAAAAAAGATTGATATAGTTTCTGGGCCTTTTCTTTTTTCAATTTTTTTCTCATCAGTTTTGTTCTCAAACTATTTCCTACTTCGTACTTTAAGAGCGATGGGGCAATGAAACGGATTTCTCCCCGTGCTTGCTTTTCAAAAATGGATTCAACCTCAACATTTCCTTCGTCCAACAGAAAAGCAAGAACAAAGGAAGCATCAATTACAAAAATATTGTTAGTATTTGCGGCCATAGCTAATGAGTTCTTTTATTTCCTTAGAGCTTATCCGACCCAATCCCTTTTTTAATTTCATAATTTTTTTAAAAATCTCCATCTTTTCCTCATTTTGCTCAGGTTTCCAGTAAATTTTAACCACAGCTTTTCTTACCAGATCACCGACTGATGTGCTATTCTTATGCGCTAAAGCCACCAAGTAGTTAAATAACTCTTCATTAAACAGGATATTGGTTCGTTTGGTTAACATATGTATACACATGTTATATGATGAAATGAAATATATCAAGAGCATTTCTCAATTAGCCGTAATTGTTATATAATCTAAAAGCTA
>CAYITZ010000002.1:0-37492 GCA_964366485.1 uncultured Gammaproteobacteria bacterium | reverse complement strand
AGGAACTGTATCATTTTACGAAGGCTATGGTTGCAACTGGCAAAAGGCTTCATTTTAAAGGTATTGTTGCGGATAAACATTCAGTCGGAGGACTGCCGGGAACGCGGGCTACCATGATCGTCGTACCCATTGTGATTTCTGCCGGATTTCAAATGCCAAAAATATCTTCACGAGCAATTACTTCGCCTGCAGGAACTGCCGATGTGATGGAAGTTTTGGCAAAAGTTGAATTTTCCCCATCTGATTTGGAAGACATCGTACACACTGTTGGCGGATGTATTTGTTGGAACGGTCACTTGGGGATAGCACCGGCTGACGATATCATCATCCGGGTTGAGGAACCTCTTTCATTTGAATCGTTTGATAAGATCGTCGTTTCGATTATGTCAAAACATGTGGCGGTTGGCTCAACACACTTGGTGTTGGATCTGCCCGTTGGGAAAACGATGAAGATACGCCACGAGGAAGACGCGAAAAAAATCCTGATTAAATTCCAAACCCTGGGAAAACGTTTCGGAATCAAAGTGGTCGGAAATATAACCCATACCAAAGAACCCGCGGGAAACGGAGTAGGACCGACACTTGAGGCTCGTGACGTCCTCAAAGTGCTCGAACAGACGGGAGACAGACCTATTCAACTTGAGGAGAGGGCGCTCCAGCTTGCATCTCAACTTTTAGATTTATGCTATAAAGATTCCCGTGAAAAAAAAGATGGTATGACGGAGGCAAAACGCATACTCAAAGATGGTACTGCCCTTACCAAATTTAGACAAATTGTCCGTGCTCAGGGAGGGGATGATGGAATCACTTCAAACACAATTAAAATTCATGCAAATTCCCATCATGTAAAAGCGTTGTATAAAGGAGTTGTCACTCGAGTCAATAATTACAATCTCAGTAGTATCGCAAAGCTTTTGGGAGCACCTCACGACCGATACGCAGGTATATATATGCATAAAAAAATAGGCGATGAGGTTGAAAAAAATGAGAATTGTCTCACACTCTACTCATCAAAAACATATAATGTAAGGGAGGCAAACGAAACGTTAAAAATGTTTCCCATTTATATCATTGAATAATATCCTATGAAAAAACTCAGGATTTCTCTATTCGTGCTCCTATTGATAACCCTTGCCTTTTATATGTTCTACCAGGAAGGATCCCTGCCTGTAGATCGCAAGAATCAGGGAGTTGAGATATTTACGATACGTAAAGGAGAAGGCCTGAACAGTATTGTAAAAAACTTGAGCAACCAGAATATTATCCGGAATAAGATCGTATTTTATCTTATTGTAAAGCGCTTGGGAATTGAAAAAAACATGCAGGCGGGAGATTTCCGGCTTTCCAAAAACATGAATGCAGAGGAGATTGCGCAGAACCTGACACATGGGACCGCGGACGTGTGGGTGACGATAATCGAGGGATTGAGAAAAGAAGAGATTGCACAAATTCTGACTGAAAATTTTAAGATTCCCACCATTCCGTTTATTGAACAGGCGCGGGAGGGATATCTTTTCCCTGACACCTATCTTATTCCGAAAGATGCAACAATTGAGAAAATACTTTCAATTTTCGCGGCTAATTTTGATAAAAAATATACGCCCGATCTTCAAAGTAGGGTGAAATCATTGGGAATGACTGAACGGGAAGGACTTATCCTTGCTTCACTCGTTGAGAAAGAAGCGAAGTTCCCCGAGGATAAAAAAAAGGTTGCAGGAATCATATATAAACGATTTAAAGATGACTGGATGATCCAAATTGATGCCACTATTCAGTATGCACTCAGATATCAAAAGAAGGAAAAAACCTGGTGGAAAAAAGACTTAACAGTCGATGATATCAAAGTCGATTCAACATATAATACTTATAAGTATGCGGGCTTGCCTCCTGCCCCAATATGTAATCCCGGACTTGAGTCATTGGTTGCTGTTGCCAATGCGGACGTAAATACGAAGTACTGGTATTACATCTCAGACAAAAAAGGCAATATGCATTATGCGACGACACTTGAAGAGCATAATGAGAATATAAGGAAGTATTTACAGTAAAGAATTAACTCTCAGTAGAAAGGGGCGTCGTATCCTGTTGTACCGGTCTTTTCATGACTTCCCTAGGCTTTGAGCCTTCAGCGGGGGATACAAGACCAGCCGCTTCAAGTTCGTCAAGTACACGTGCGGCTCGCGCATATCCGATCTTGAGTCTCCGTTGTAAAAGTGATGCTGAGGCTTTGTCAAAAGTGGAGATGATTTGTACTGCCTGGTTAAAAAGTGGATCGCGATCACTCGCTTTTCCAGGGATATTGAGACCACTGAGCATAGGAAAAGAATCTTCAGTTCCTTCAGTAATTTCTTCGGTATAATGCACTTCGGGCCCTTGAGAACGAATGAACTTAACTAACTGTGATGCTTCCTTTTCCGTGATATAGGGACCTTGGATACGCCGAGGTTTGGCCTGATCGGGAGGTAGAAATAACATGTCTCCTTTTCCCAGAAGCTTCTCAGCACCTGGCATATCGATGATAACACGGGAATCGATCATTGAAGATACATTGAAGGCAAGTCGGGTAGGAATATTTGCTTTCATAAGACCGGTGATTACGTCCACCGATGGTCTTTGAGTTGCAAGAACGAGATGTATGCCGGTAGCTCGTGCCATCTGTGCAATACGAGTGATATACCCCTCCACGTCTCCAGGCGCAAAAATCATAAGATCCGCTAACTCATCGATTACAAATATGATGTAGGGTTTCTTTTCCACACCCTCGATAACATTGTATCCCTCAATATTTTTGGCCCCCGCAGTCGCAAATAGTTTATAGCGGGACTCCATCTCCTTTACCGTCCACTTCAAGGCTTGTAATGTTTTTTCAGTATCAACAATTACTTCAGTCAATAAATGGGGAATGTTGTTATATGAGGTCATTTCAACTCGTTTTGGATCGACCAGAATAAGGCGCAATTCTTCAGGACGTGTACGGAAAAGGAATGTACTGATCCATGCATTTAATATGACCGACTTACCCGAGCCAGTAGTACCGGCAATGAGACAGTGAGGCATCTTTGAGATGCTTGCCGCAACCGGCTTTCCCGATACATCAAGTCCTAAGGGAACCAGAAGTGGATCATTGCTTTTGGTGAAAATGGGGTCAGCCAGGAGACTTTTGAGAGTAACAATCTGTGGTCGGTTATTCGGAATTTCCATACCCACAAGAGACCTACCCGGAATGGGAGCCTCAATTCTCACCTGGCCGGTGGAGGCGGCAAGTGCGAGGGCTAAATCATTAGATAATGAAGTAATCTTAGAAAGTTTGGTTCCTTGCGTGATTTCAAGCGCGTACTGAGTAACCGCGGGTCCATAATTGATTTCGGCAACGCGCGCGCGGATTCCAAAGCTGTCCAATGTCTTTTCAATCACATCGGCATTATGATTCACATCTCCGCGGTCTGCTTCAGCTTGTTTGACATCGGTGAGAAGATTTAAAGGCGGAAATACCCATGTTGATGAGGCGGTTTGACTGAGGGGTTGGACTATAAAATCCTTATTGCTGTTTGAGGATGAGGAAGTTTGAATGGGGCGGATGCTGGCCGTAGGAGGGGCTTTCAAGCTTGGCTTTTCAAATACGCGCTGATCTTTGATAAACTCCTGCTCCTTGGATTCTCCTTTTTTTTCATTATTTTTATTGGTACTCCGACTGAGAAGTCCTTTAAAAACATATTCTTTAAAAAAGTTCACTACCGTTTTGGCGAGATTGAACACTCCCAAAAAAAATACGTCAATGGAGGTATCGAGAAAGAGAATGAGTCCGATGACAAACAGTATTAATAGAACTAAAAAAGTACCAGGGCCTGATATGTACAAAGCAAGAAGATCAAATAAAAGCTTCCCCCACGTGCCGGTCTGAAAAAGTATGAAGAGTGACACGAAGATTGTTCCTATCCCTATGGTGATATTCGGCTTAATAAACCGTAATTTTTTTGTATTGAAAAAGTGGCCTGCAAAAAGAAGCACCACAAAGGGAAGAAGGATGGATAATCCGCCAAATTTTTCCATAAGCAACTCATTCACCCGTTTTAAAAGTATTCCCCTACCGCCCAAGGCGGGAAAAAAGAGATTCACGTAGGAGATCAGAAGGATGAGGGCAAGGGCAATAAGAAAAAAACCCAAGATGTTAAAAATCGTCTTGCTATTTATCTTGACCTTAACAAAAGGTATCTTTATAAGTGACTTTCTTCGTGCCATATCTTTTATAATAGCATGATTCTTATATCATCTCAAGGTTCACTCGTCCTTGGGAGTCAACCTGATACACTTTTACCTTCACTTTTTGGCCGACTTCAACAACTTTGCTGGCATCCCGTACGAAACCTTTCCCCATTTTGGAAACATGTACCATGCCTTCTTTTCCGGGTAGACACTCTACAAATGCGCCGAATGGTAATACACGCATCACCACTCCGTCAAAGACTTCTCCAACTTGAAGTTCGCGAGTAATATTTGCGATAGACTCAACGGCTTCGGCAACCTTTGCACGATCCAGACCACTTATGGTAACTTTCCCATCGTCACCGATATTTATTTCGGTTTCAGTTCGTGCGATGAGCGCCCGTATATTTTTTCCTCCCGGTCCTATTATTTCACCGATTTTATCTTGAGGAGGAGTGATGATCACCACTTTGGGCGCATATTCTGAGATATCTTTTCGCGGCTGTTCAATGACCTTTTTCATCCCGTCAAGGATGTGCAAGCGTGCTTTCTTGCCTTGTTCAAATACGTCCTTTATCATCTTGCCGGTTAAGCCTTTATTCTTTACATCTAGCTGTATGGCGGTGATACCGTCTTTGGTGCCGGCAATCTTAAAATCCATTTCCCCTGAGAAGTCTTCTAAGCCGACTATATCAGTCAATACTACATACTTATCATCTCCGTCAGTCATAATCCCCATAGCAATCCCCGCAACTGCGTCACGAATAGGAACACCCGCGTCCATAAGGGCTAAAGAGGAACCGCAAACCGAACCCATGGATGAGGAACCGTTTTCTGCCAATATCTCAGAAACTACTCGTATTGCATAAGGAAATGCTTCAGAGTCGGGAAGGACCGGCTCAATTGCTTTTTCAGCAAGTGCTCCATGTCCGATTGCTCGGCGACTTGGCCCAAACATACGACCCGTTTGTCCGTATGAATAGGGACCATCTGAATAATGATGGATATATCTCTTTGCTTCTTTACCTTCGGGGCCCTCTATAAGTTGCTCAAGAGTCGTTGACCCCAATGTGACAATAGAAAGAACTTGAGTCTGCCCTCGTTGAAATAATGCAGACCCATGTGTCCGGGGAAGAAGTCCCGTCTCAATATACAATTCCCGCACTTCATCAGCTTTTCGGCCATCTACCCGTTGCCCTTTTTTCAATACATTTTCTTTTATCTGCGCGTAATTATATTTCGTAATTGCGGCTATAATTTGTTTTTTATCATATTTACCGCTTACTTCCGCATACATTTTTTCAACGATTCCATTCAGAAGCGCGCTGTTACTTCCCGCAGATGAGGCGGCCTCTTTTAATGCTTCAATTAATTCTCCAGAGTATGATTTCTTAATAATTTCCAAAAGCTCCTTGTTTTCTTCAACTTCAATCACAGCGCTTTTCTTTTTACCAACTGCTTCTGTTAATGATTCAATAAATTCTATGACTTTTTTATTCTCTTTTTTTGCGGCTTCAATGCCTTCCTGAATGATATCATCTTTTACTGCGTCAGCCTCAGTCTCAATCATGACTACTTTTTCTTTTGTCGAGGAAACGACTAAATTAAGTGAGGATGTTTGCATCTGTTGTTCAGTTGGGTTCACGAGAAATGCTTTGTCATATCCAATTTTAGTGGTCGAAATGGGTCCATCCCAAGGAATGCTTGACATTGCCAATGCGGCTGATGCGGCAATTGAGGAGAGAATTTCAACAGGGGTGCTTCCATCAACTGACAAAAGAGTGATCACCACTTGAACCTGTTTTTTATATGTCTTGGGGAAAAGAGGTCGCACCGATCGGTCAATAAGTCTACCCGTGAGGACAGCTTCATCTGAAGGTCTTCCTTCGCGTTTAACCCATCGTGATCCCTTAATCAATCCACCCGCGTAAAGTTTTTCAACATATTCAATTGAAAGAGGGAAATAGTCAATTGCCGGATTCTCAGGACCAACTGCGACTGTGACAAGTACCGCCGCGCCGTTTAGTGTGGCATAAACCGAAGTGTCAACCGCCTGAGCAAGTTTCCCAAACTGAAGTTTTAATTCACCGCCCTGAAGGGTAAGAGATTTCTCAAAGATTTTCATAGAAAAAAATAATGATTAAATAAACATAGCCGATCTACAAGCAAACCCTACCGTTGTTAATAATAATAAGTATCTATGAGAAGAATGAAGGAAAAAGTTACTTCTTTAACCCAATTTTTTCAATTAATTGCTTGTATCGCTTTTCATCAAGCTTCAGCAAATAATTCAAAATCCTTCGTCTTTTTGCAATCACCTTCAAAAGCCCACGACGGGAATGATTGTCTTTTTTGTTGATATCAAGATGCTCGGTAAGACCCTCAATTTTCTGGGTAAGAAGCGCAACCTGTACTTCAGGAGATCCGGTATCGCCTGATTTCTGAGCAAATAGCTCGATTATCTTCTGCTTATCATCTGGTAGTTTTTTCATATAATCACGATTATAATTTATTGACTCGAAAGATTCAACTGGAAAAAAATGAACAAGCATAAAAAAGTACTTATTCTCACCTCTCTTTGTCTCATTCAATTTGCGCTTATTGTTTTTATTTCACCCAGTAATGTATACATTATCTCTTTTTTCATTTTATTAATATCACTCACGCTGTTTACTCTCACATCACTCTTCTTATCCCACGTTGATTCTCTTTTTGTTGCATTATTCACCCTTCTATTTTGCTTCATAAATTATGCAGTCGGGTTTAACCTTATAAATATGATTCTTCTTCTTTCCTTTGTACTTGGAGTGCGGTTTTTGATACAATAGGACATGCAGAAAAAGTTCTACATCACCACAACCGCCCCCTATGTGAACGCAGATCCGCACATCGGTTTTGCACTCGAAATAGTACAGGCCGATGCTCTTGCTCGGTATAAGCGATTGGCGGGATATGAAGTTGCATTTGGTTTCGGGACTGACGAACATGGGGTAAAGATTTACCGGAAGGCGCTCGAGAATAAAAAAAATCCTCAGGAATACTGTGATTTTTTTGCGAAACGGTTTGACGACTTGAAAGCACTCCTCAATTTGAGCACTACCCACTTTATCCGTACAACTGATGAGCGTCATATTAAGGCCGCACAGGAGTTTTGGACCCGCTGTCTTAAGAACGGGGATATTTATAAAAAAAATTATCATATCAAATACTGTGTGGGTTGTGAGCTTGAAAAAACCGATTCAGAACTGGTTTCAAACCGTTGCCCCGTGCATCCCAACATGGAAATTGAAAACTACGAAGAAGAAAACTATTTTTTTAAATTTTCAAACTATGAAAAAAAACTGCTTGAAATGTATGAGAACAATCCTCAGTTTGTCATACCCGCTCATCGGCAACTGGAGATAAAAACATTTGTGGAAAAAGGGCTTCAGGATTTCAGCATCTCGCGGTTGAAGACAAAGATGCCGTGGGGAGTGGATGTTCCGGGAGATGAAAAACACGTTATGTACGTATGGTTTGACGCCCTCGTTTTTTATATTTCAACCATCGGCTGGCCTTTAGACCAAAAAGAATTTGAGACGTGGTGGCCGGTAGTCCAAGTGGCGGGAAAAGACAATCTCCGCCAACAAAGTGCAATCTGGCAGGCCATGCTTATGTCCGCAGGCCTTCAGCCATCAAAACAAATCATCATTCATGGATTCATCACCTCTGCCGGACAAAAGATGAGCAAAAGCCTGGGTAATGTGGTTGATCCTTTTCATTTAATCAAACAGTACGGAGTTGACCCGGTGAGATACTATCTTTTAAAAGAAATTCCTCCGACCGAAGATGGTGATTATTCGGACAACCGCATGAAGGAAACATACAATTCAGATCTGGCAAATGAGTTGGGAAATCTGGTAAGCCGCATCACTACTTTAGCTGAAAAAGACGGTATCACCTGCATCGTTGAAAATAATAATGTGTTTGAAAAAAAACAGGATGAATTGTTTGACGCTTTTCAATTTAATATTATATTAGAGCAGATTTGGGAAGATATAAAACTGATAAATAAAGAGACGAATAATTTTGCGCCGTGGAATAAATTGCCAAGTGAACGGAAGGAATTTCTTATTGGTGTTCTGCAAAAACTCCATCTGATTGGGCGGCAACTATCCCCCTTTATTCCTTCAACCGCTGAAAAAATCATACAATCAACTCAGGGATCTATTTCAAAGATCGCCCCATTATTTCCCCGACTTACATGAGTATGGGAAAGAATTATTTTTTCCTCAAACTTTCCCTTATTATTCTCATCCCGGTAATTATTTTTGTTTCCGGCGCCGCATTATTTTATTATTTTATTTTATATAAACTCCCCTCTCCGCAAACATTAAAAGATTATAAGTCGGTCCCTTTATCGACTCATATTTATGACCGGACCGGAAAACCCCTCTATGAAATATATAAAGATCAAAACAGGACACCCATTAAATTAAATGATGTTCCCAAGTTCGCATATCAGGCTTCCATTGCGGTTGAAGATAAAGATTTTTATAAGCATGGTGGTGTATCTCTTTATTCAGGAGTTTTTCGCGCAATAAAAGACATGCTTCTTAAACACAATCTTCAGGGTGGTTCCACTCTTACTCAGCAATTGGTAAAAGGAGCTCTTCTCACTCCCGAACGCACTCTCACACGCAAGTTGAAAGAAATAATCCTTGCCCTGCAAACAGAAAAACTATTTACCAAAGACCAGATTCTTGAGATGTATCTCAATCAAATACCTTATGGGGGATCATCTTACGGCATAGAGGAGGCATCAAAAACTTATTTTGGTAAACACGCAAAAGATTTGACTCTTGAGGAGGCGGCTTTACTTGCCGGTCTCCCTCAAGCACCTTCTTTATATTCCCCGTATAACAACCCCGAACTTGCAAAGGC
The DNA here is from genome assembly GCA_964366485.1 of uncultured Gammaproteobacteria bacterium. Taxonomy (GTDB): domain Bacteria; phylum Patescibacteriota; class Microgenomatia; order UBA1406; family GWC2-37-13; genus YC2-FULL-38-9. Next base: position 28,366 of record CAYITZ010000002.1, on the reverse strand, counting down.
AAGACGGGATGAAGTATTGAAGAAAATGGAGGAACAAGGATATATTAATAACCAGTCGATGCAAAAGGCAATCGTGGCATCCGTAAGCGCCATTCCACTAGTTACATCTATTAAGGCGCCCCATTTTGTATTCTATATCAAGTCACTTTTGGAACAGGAATATGGCATAAAACAGGTCGAGGAAGGTGGATTGAAAGTTACTACTACCCTTGATTTGGATGTTCAGGAACAAGCCGAGTCCATCCTGAAGAGCGAACTTGAAAAAATCAAATACCTTGACGTGTCAAACGGCGCGCTTCTTGTCACTCGTCCCCCAACCGGTGAGATACTGAGTATGGTGGGAAGCGTGGATTATTTTGCAACAGGATCAGGAGCATTTAATGTGACCACAGCTCTCCGCCAACCGGGAAGCTCCATAAAACCGATAAATTATGCAATAGGCATTGACCGAAAACTGGTCACTCCTGGCACAATGTTTTTAGATATTCCCACTTGCTTTACCGCAGGAGGACAAGAAGGAGCTTATTGTCCGGTAAATTATGACGGGCAGTTTCATGGACCGGTACAGTTGCGCATGGCTCTGGGAAATTCATACAATATTCCTGCGGTGAAAATGGTAGCTTTTAACGGAGTAAAAAATTTCATTGCCTCCGCCTCTGCATTTACCATCACTTCTTTTGAAAAACCAGAAAACTATGGACTTTCAATCACGCTTGGTGGTGGTGAGGTCCGTATGACTGAGATGGCTCAGGCTTTCTCAACATTCCCGAATCAAGGTATACCGCGCAAACTTCAATCAATTTTAAAAATCCAAGATAAATTTGGCAAAGAGCTCTATAAATTTTCTGATTCGAATTATATTGAGGATATAAAAAAGCCTCTCTCACTTCCCTCATCTGTGGCAATCCCGGGGAAGAGGGTTATAACGACTGAAACCGCTTATCTCATTTCCCACATCCTACTTGACAATCGTGCACGAGAAGCGTCGTTTGGTAGTTCTTCTTATTTGGATGTTCCTGGACGCGCAGTATCCGTTAAGACGGGAACGACTGATAATAAGAAGGATAACTGGACTATCGGATATACTCCTAACTTTCTTGTCTCTGTGTGGGTGGGAAATAATGACTCAACGCCCATGAATCCATACCTTTCCTCGGGAGTCACCGGTGCCGCACCCATCTGGAATAAAGTCATGACTTATGTTTTGAAAAATCAACCGAATCTCTGGCCGGTCAAACCGGAAAATGTGGTGGGAATGCAAATTTGTAATGATTCCGGTGCGATTATGACCAAAGATGGAGAAGGTAAGGAGAGTTGCGGGGCTCGGTTTGAATATTTTATCAAGGGCACCGAGCCTAAAGGTAGCGGTGCGACGAAAGAAACAGTTCCTATATACAAAGATCAAGACAAACTTGCCCCCGCCAATGACCCGAATATTGAGATGAAGGAAAAAACAATATTGAAAGACATGTTTTCTCAGTACTGCGTCGATTGTAATCATGACAAAGACCCTTTCTCCTTGATCAAATTATAATATCACTTGACAAAATACTAGCATACTAGTATAATAGTATTTATATGAAATCTCGATACTTTAAAGAGCTCGTGAATGTTTTTTCTTCAATCACATCCCCCAAAGAAATGGAGAATTTTTTACATGGTATTTTAACTCCTCAGGAGTTGGAAGAAATACCGGTACGTCTGCAAATAGTAAAACTCCTCAAGAAAGGCATCCCCCAGCATGAAATCGCACAAAAGCTCGGTGTTGGAGTTGCAACCGTCACCCGCGGATCAAAGGAAATTGCAAAAGGTAGATTTAGTTCTATAACTGAAAAAGGTTGGCGACCTCCCAAATCGGGGGGTTAGTCTTTTATTATTTCACTTGACTTAAACCTCCCAAATACGGGAGGTTTTTTTATTACTATAAATTAAAAAATTATTATGAAAAAATTACTAAAAATTAAACTATCTCAAAAGCCTACCTATATCAAGTTTGCTAAAGATACAGATTTTTATGAACTATTTAAAAAAATAGAACAAAGATTTGGCACCTGTTTTATTTTCGAGTCACTTGGAGAAGAAGAAAAATTTTCTCGGTATTCAATTATCGGATTTGACCCAGTTCATATGATTTCTGCCCGAGGAAATAAATTAACAATTGATGGGAAAAGTTTTTCTGTAGAGAATCCCTATGTGGCATTGCGGTCCATCATGCCAAATCATACCATTGCTAAAAATTACGCGGGAGGATTAGTTGGATATCTTAGTTATGAGGCTGTAAATTATTTTGAACCATCACTCCATATCAAAACTCATGAGCTTTTTGATCAGTTTATGTTTGGCGTATATACCGATGGATTAATCTTCGATAAACACACCAATGAAATCTTCTACTTTTATCACAACCTAGATAGAAGTAATTTGTTAAAGCGGATCATGCAAATAGAGATGAAGAAGGACAAGCCCCTACAGATAAAGTTTACCGGAGATAGTTTATCTCAACAAGAGCATAAAAAAATGGTCCAAAAAGTGAAAGAACACATCAAGGCAGGAAACACTTTTCAGTGTGAAGTTGGATTCAAATCGGAATACAATATAAAAGGAAATACTTTAGAAATCTACGGAAGGTTAAGAAAAGTTAATCCTTCTCCATTCATGTACTACATGAAAATTAAAAATAAAAAGATTATTGGAGCAAGCCCCGAACTACTTTTTTCACTTAGAGATGGCGAAATGACGACTAGACCGCTTGCGGGAACAATCCGAAGAGGTACAAATGAAAAAGAAGATCAGCAGTTGACTCGGACCCTTCTTCATGATCCCAAAGAAATTGCCGAACATAACATGTTAGTGGATTTGCATAGAAATGATATCGGCAAAGTTGCGCAGTTTGGAACAGTAAAGATTAGAGACCTTATGACTATAAAAAAATTTAGTCATGTTCAACATATTTCGAGTGAGATTGTTGGCATCATTCGCCCAGACGAAGACATGTTTTCCGCCCTTGCCAGCAACTTTCCTATGGGCACGGTTTGTGGCACTCCAAAAATTGAAACAATTAAGATAATCGATTTAAACGAGTCCCAAGCACGTGGACCTTACGGAGGAGGAGTAGGACACTTCGGTTTTAATGGGGATTGTACATTTGCTCTTACGATACGATCGCTCTTTGTTGATGGGGAATATGCCTACACCCAAACAAGTGGTGGAATTGTTTACGACTCAAAACCAGATAAAGAATACGAGGAAATTCAACGCAAATTAGCGGCGATGAGAAAGGTGCTTGAACTATGAATATACTCATATTAGACAATTTTGATTCATTTACGTTTAATCTTTATCAATGCGTAGGTGAGATCCTTGTTAATAACAACAAAAATTTTGCGATTGATGTTGCAAGAAACAATGAAATTACTATTGAAAAAATTAAAAAAAATAACTACGAAAAAATTATCATTTCACCTGGTCCTGGAGACCCAAGTGATCCTCAATATTTCGGTGTTTGTGCAAAAGTATTAACTGAAGTCGGGGGGCAAATTCCTGTTCTTGGGGTATGTTTGGGTATGCAAGGTATGGCTTATTATTTTGGTGGAAAAGTCGTTCGAGCCAAAGCGCCTATGCATGGAAAAACAAGTTATATACAGCATGATGGAAAAGGACTCTTTAAAGACCTCCCTCAAGATATAGAAGTCATGCGATATCATTCACTGGTTGCTGAAAAAAAAACATTGCCGAAGTGCTTGAAAATAACAGCTTTATCCAATGATACAAAAGAAATAATGGGCCTTCGCCATAAAGAATTTCCAATTGAAGGAATTCAATTTCACCCTGAGTCTTTTGCAACTGAAGGCGGCAAATTACTATTAACAAATTTTCTATTTACACCCAAATAGCTATGGATGAAATACTGGCATTACATAAATTAGTTCAGAAAAAAAACCTTACAACAGGAGAAGCATCCTCATTACTTGACAAAATAATGAAAGGAAATATTTCCCCTATCCTCTTAAGTGCTATCTTTACGGCTATTCGTACGAAGGGTGAAACTATTGATGAGATTTTTGGGTTTATACAAACTATGCGAAGGAATATGGTTCATGTAAATATTGATAATGCAATCGATGTATGCGGTACGGGTGGGGATGCAAGTAACAGTTTTAATATCTCAACTGCCGTTGCGTTTGTTGTGGCAGGTACCGGTGTCAAAGTTGCCAAACATGGCAATCGCGCGGCAAGTAGCCAGTGTGGAAGTGCCGATGTATTAGAAGAATTGGGTGTAAATATAGATCTCATGCCTCAACAGACAGAAAAAGTCTTCAAAAAGATAGGAATTGTTTTCTTATTTGCCCCTCTTTACCATCCAGCTTTGAAAAACGTCGTCAAGATAAGAAAAGAATTGAAAATAAGAACAATTTTCAACTTTCTCGGTCCTTTTGCTAATCCAGCATCAGTCAAAAGACAATTAATTGGAGTTCCAAATGAAGAAATTGCTGAAAAATTGGCAGAAGTAGGCAGTCGGCTGAAATATGAACATCTTCTTATTGTAACGAGTAAAGATGGTATGGATGAAATCAGTCTATCTACCGAAACATTTCTTTACGAAGTGAAAAATGCAAAAATTAAAAAATCAGTCATGAGTCCTGCTGATTTTGGTTTTAAAAAGACTTCCAAGACAGAATTTTCTGGAGGAAGTGTGAGAGAAAACGCAATCTATATAAGGGAAATTTTACAAGGAGTAAAAGGACCAAGACGAGATATAGTCGTTTTGAATAGCGCTTTCGCGTTATATGTTGCCGGCATTGCCAGTGGCATTAAACAAGGAATACAGCAGGCTGAACAATCAATAGATGGTGGCGTAGCAAATTCAGTTTTAAGAAATTTGAGGAAGGAGACTCAAGACTATGAATAATATCTTATTGAAGATAATAGAAAAAAAGCGGGAAGATTTGAATACACATATTAATACTTTTCTTAGCCCAAGAGAAGGTGAGATAAGAATTATTGCGGAAATCAAACTCGCTTCCCCCACCGAGCCTTATTTAGGATCAGAGAAGGACGTGGTGAAAAGAGCCATTGCATACGAAAAAGCGGGAGCTTCTGCTCTCTCTGTCATTACTGAAAAATATTATTTTAAAGGAAAGATTGATTTTATTACCCTTCTGAAACAAAAAGTTTCCCTTCCTATCCTTCAAAAGGATTTTGTAATTGATCCCTATCAAATTTATGAAGCAAAAATATACGGTTCATCTGCCTTATTACTTATTGCCCGCCTTGTAGATAAAAAAAGGTTGAAACAGTTTGTTTCTCTTTCAAAAAAAATAGGAATAGAGCCAGTTGTTGAAATAAATGATGAAAAAGATCTTCAAAAAGCATTATCTACTGACGCCACTTATATTGCAGTCAATGCGCGTGACTTAACTACATTTATTGTGGATATTGATAGAGCATGTCGTTTGATGAAAAAAATTCCAGCCACCTTCATAAAGCTTGGTTTTTCTGGAATTCATTCTGTCAATGAAGTAAAAAAATATAAAAATGCAGGAGCACAGATTGTCCTCGTTGGAACAAGTTTAATGAAAGCAAAGAACATTAAAGAATTTATTTCTAAGTTAAAACAAATATGACGGTAAAAGTAAAAATTTGTGGCATAAGAAATTTAAAGGATGCAAAAACAGCTATTGACGCTGGTGCTGATTTTTTGGGGTTTAATTTTGTGCCAATTTCAAAAAGGTTTATTAGCCCACTTTTAGCAAAAAAAATTATTACAAAAATAAATGGAACATTTAAAACAGTTGGTGTGTTTCAAGATGTTAACTTGGAATATGTCAACAATATAACTACTGATTTAAAACTAGATTTTGTACAACTTCACGGAAATGAAGATGTTTTTTTTATAAGAAATATAAAAGCGCCCATTATTAAAACAATAAGAAGTTCGCAGGAAATACCTGCAGATTATAAACCTGCCTTTTTACTTTTAGATCGACTTGTACAAGGAATGGGAGAAATGGTAAATAAAATGGAAGCTCAAAAAATAGCGCGTAGTTTTTCACTGTTTCTTGCGGGTGGATTAACTGTTAAAAACGTTGAAAAAAATATTAAGAACATCATGCCTTATGCGGTTGATGTGGCAAGCGGAATAGAAACAAATGGAATACCGGATAAACAAAAAATTATAAATTTCATCCGAAAATCAAAAGGAGTCACTATATGAAAGGACATTTTGGAAAATATGGAGGAAGATACGTGCCAGAGATGCTCATCCCAGCATTGGAAGAGTTGGAAAAAACATACGATGAGGCTAAAAAAGATAAACAATTTCATCATGATTTTGTAGATTTATTGAACAATTATGCGGGAAGACCAACGCCGCTTGTTTTTGCAAGAAATCTAACTAAAAAACTCGGAGGTGCACAAATTTATCTAAAAAATGAGGGGCTAAACCATGCGGGTGCTCATAAAATCACTCATTGTATTGGACAGGCACTTATTGCGAAAAGATTAGGGAAAAAAAGACTGATTGCGGAAACAGGAGCAGGTCAACATGGAGTTGCAACAGCAACAGTTGCCGCAAAGCTGGGTTTTTCCTGCACTGTATATATGGGTGAAATTGATATGGCGCGTCAACGTCCAAATGTTTTTCTCATGGAACAACTTGGTGCGGTGGTTGTACCTGTATCGTTTGGCAGTAAAACATTAAAAGATGCCATAAATGCCGCCATAAAAGACTGGATTGAAAATGTCACTGACACTCACTATTTACTAGGTTCTGTGGTTGGACCTCATCCGTTTCCAACTATGAATCGTGATTTTCAATCTATTGTAGGTAAAGAAATACGCAAACAGTTAAAGGTGACAAAAAATACATCACCCGATTATGTTATTGCATGCGTTGGAGGAGGAAGTAATGCGATGGGTGCGTTTACTGAATTTATTAAAGAGTCCTCGGTCAAGCTTATAGGAGTTGAAGCGGGAGGGAAAGGCAAAAAAATTGGCGAGCACGCAATACGTTTCCCCACCGGAAGTGTTGGTGTAGTTGAAGGATTCAAATCCTATTTTTTGCAAGATAGTGACGGTCAACTGCAAAAAACACATAGTATCTCGGCAGGACTTGATTATCCGGGTATTGGACCAGAATTGGGCTATCTTCATGACATTAAAAGAGTCAAATTTACAAGCGCAACTGATAAGGAAGCAATAGGTGCAGTTAAAATATTAGCCCGAACTGAAGGTATTATTCCCGCTTTAGAATCTGCTCATGCAGTTGCCTATGCTATAAAATTGGCACCAAAACTTTCAAAGAATAAAATAATGGTAGTCAATTTGTCCGGCCGAGGAGATAAAGATCTTTTTATTCTGACCAAAGCTTTTAAAGACGAAAACTTCTATCAGTTTATGAAAAATCTTGTGGAGGAAGGCATATGAAAAAAATAAAACTTATGACTCATGTTGTAATTGGTTATCCAACGCTTAATGACACTATAAAATTAGTCAAAACAATGGCTGAAAATGGAGTAGATTTTATAGAATTACAGATTCCCTTTTCTGACCCATTAGCCGATGGGTCAATCATTATGCGTGCTTGTGAAAAATCTTTAGAAAACGGAACAAAAGTCGCTGACGCATTTATGGTAATGAAAAAATTATCTTCGCAGGTTGCCATACCTTTGTTATTTATGGCTTATTACAATAACGTATTTAAATACGGTGTAGAAAAATTTTGTAGAGACGCCGAAGATGCAGGGGCTTACGGTTTGATAGTCCCAGATATGGCAATAGATGAGGAAAGTGAAGAACACTTCCTAGAAAACTGTAAAAAATACAGCTTACATAATATTCAAGTTATTTCACCCGCATCTACGGATGACCGTCTGGAAAAAAATGACGAAGTTGCGAATGGATTTGTCTATTGCACTGCGCGGCAGGGTATAACGGGTACCCAAGATCAACTCCATCCTGATTTAATTTCATATCTTAAAAAAGTAAGAAAAATATTTTCAGTGCCGATTGCCGTTGGGTTTGGTATTTCAAAAAAGGAACATATTGAGAGGCTTACCCCTTATGCCGATATTGCAGTAATTGGTAGCGCTATCATTGAGGTGATTAGTAATTCAAAAAAAGATCAAATAAATAGTAATGTTACAAAGTTTCTTAATAATTTATGCTAAAATTAAATAACTATATGATAGATGAAAAAGTAACAGACTATAGCGAACAATTAAAGAAATTGTGTATTGAGCATTATTTTACCGAGCACCCACATTTGAAAGAGGTTGTTGATGTATTAGACTACTGCAAGTTAACTTTGGCGGACGGCGGTTCCACTTTAGTATTTAAAACTGATAAGGGCTACATAGCAGTTATTCGTCGCGACGACTGCAAGATTAACATGGGAAAACTTCGGAAAGAATTAGGTATTGACTCTATTCGCATGGCGACTGATGAGGAATTCAAAGCACTTACCGGACTTAAGCCGGGAGCAGCAAGAATATATATTCCACAGATTACTCAAACTTATATTGATGAAAAAATATTGGAGAAGGAATTTATCCAGGCTGGTTCTGGAAGCTTTACCGTCAGCATCAATTATAAAACGTCTGATCTACACAAAATACCCAACAGTAGGATAGTCTCGATTGCAGAATTAAGAGGAGAACATCAAAAAAAAATAAAGGATTCTTATTCAATTCTTACCGGCATCACTCCTTCCGGAAGTGGTGAAGTTCATATTGGCAATTACTTGGGTGCGGTTGTCCCCTTTTTAGAACTGCAAAAAAAAGCTGATAAAGTTTATTTTTTTATAGCCGATCTTCATGCATTGACAACGGTACAGAAAAAAGTAGAAATGCAAAAAAATGTAGAAAATTTGGTGCTTTCTTACCTTGCGTTTGGAATAGATACGAACAAGGTAGTTTTTTACCGCCAATCTGATATACCGCAACATACCGAGTTACAAAGTATATTGAATAATATAACTCCTCTTTCTCTGATAAAAAGAGCTCACGCATATAAAGATAAACTGCAAAAAGGCGCAGATCCTGAGGATATAAACATGGGACTTTTTAGTTATCCCGTACTTATGGCGGCAGATATTCTCTTATATGACCCCGATTATGTTCCCGTTGGTGATGACCAAAAACAACATATTGAAATAACCCGTGACATTGCGGGTTTTTTCAATAAAACATATGGAAATACATTTATTCTTCCAGATATTTATAATCTAAAAGAAAGTGCCAGGCTTGTTGGGACCGATGGAAAGAGAAAAATGAGCAAAAGCCTGAATAATTATATTGCGGTCTTTGCCGACGAAAAAATAATTAAGAAACAAGTTATGAGTTGTTATACTGATCCTAATCGTAAAAAAGCAACCGATCCGGGACAGGTTGAAGGTAATCCGGTGTTCACATACCATCAATTACTTAATGATAATAAAGAAGAAGTCAAGGAATTGGAAAATAGATATAGGACGGGAACGGTCTCTGATGTGGATGTGAAGGAAAAACTTTTTCAGGCAATACTAGCTAAATTTAAAAAAGAACGGGAACTTTACAACGAGTTAAAATTAAATCCTGAAAAAATTAAATCTGTTCTTAAAGAAGGGGCTAATAAAGCCCGTTCACAATCTGCAAAAAAAATGATGGAGATCAGAGAAAAAATGGGTATTACAAATAAATATTCAACTTTCAACTACTAGGTGAACAATCGTTCTTGACATGGACAAAAAAAGTGTACAATGTAGTTAATGAAAAGATTTATTATCCACTATTATCCTCAATTAAAAGAACGCGCACGACAATTAAGAAACAAGAGTACTCCGACTGAAATAATGTTATGGAGATATCTTAGGCAAAAACAAAGATTAGGGTATGATTTTCATAGGCAAAAGCCTCTTCATAGATTCATAGTTGATTTTTATTGTAATGAGCTTTTTCTTGCCATCGAAATTGATGGAATAAGTCATGAAGGAAAATATGAATATGATAAGGAAAGACAAAAGAGAATTGAGTGTTTAGGGGTCAAATTTCTTAGATTTACTGATGAACAGGTAAAAAATAATGTGGAAGAAGTTGTAAAGTCAATTGACTCATGGATTAAGGATCGCGCTTTAACACACCCCTCAGTCCCCTCTCCAGAGGGGATGAAAAGGGCACCAATGAGTATTACTTTTAACAATTCTCACAACTTAAACTCCCCTCTCGAGAGGGGCCGGGGGTGTGTAACGAACAAACTCATGGGGAAAGGGGGTTTGTTATGATCCCCTTAGCAGAACAACTCCGACCAAAGACCCTTGATGAAGTCGTAGGTCAATCACACCTCGTTGGCAAAGGAAAACCTATGCGCAAGATGTTGGAGCAGGGAAAAGTAACTTCCATGATTCTCTGGGGACCTCCCGGGTGCGGAAAGACGACCCTTGCCCGACTCATTGCAAAATATGTCGATGCTGACTTTGTTTCTTTTTCTGCTGTCACAGGCGGAGTCGCGGAAGTTCGCGAGATTGTCAAAAAAGCAAGAAATGATCAATCCCTCTTCAAGAAACAAACTATTTTGTTTGTAGACGAAATTCACCGATTTAATAAGGGCCAGCAGGATGCCTTTCTCCCCCATGTAGAAAATGGAACGATAATATTAATTGGTGCCACTACCGAAAATCCCGGATTTGAAATCAATGCCCCTCTCATTTCGAGGAGTCAACTCTACGTCCTCTACGCCCTCACCGATGAGGAAATAAAAAAAATCATTATCAACGCAACCAAACTCTATCCAAAACATAAGTGGTCCCCAGATACGATAGATCATCTGGTCAAAAGTAGCAATGGTGATGCGCGTTCAGTCATAAATGCAGTGGAACTTTCTGCGTCTTTAAGTAAGAACATAACTCTGAAAGTTGCCGAAGAGGCTATTCAAAAAAAAGCAATTTATTATGACAAGAAGGGCGACTGGCATTATGATACGATCTCAGCATTTATAAAAAGTATGCGGGGAGGACAACCTGATGCGACTCTTCATTACCTGGCGAGGATGATAAAGGCCGGTGAGGACCCTATTTTTGTTGCACGACGTATGCTTATATTTGCAAGTGAAGATATTGGCAATGCACAACCTACTGCGCTCGTTGTGGCAACTTCCGCCATGCAAGCAGTACATATGATCGGGTGGCCTGAGGCGGGATTAATATTAGCCCAAGCGGCTACTTACCTGGCAACGGCAAAAAAATCCATTGCATCAACGACTGGAATCCAACAGGCATTATCAGATATTGATGAAAATAATCTTGATCCGATTCCCCTCCATCTTCGGAACGCAAGCAATAAGGTCATGAAGGGTCTGGGATATGGACAAGATCATGTCAGATACCCCTGGAAAGTTGAAAAACAAAACCAGGAAAAAAACCTGCCTGCCGGCAGGCAGGTTAGTCAAGAATACATGCCGAAGAACCTTAAAGGAAGAAAATACTATGTTCCCGACTGGAAGTGATCAATAGTTTTTTACCATCTTTACCGTCGGCACATCTTTGACCATAAATTCTGATCCTTCTTGTTTGTATCCGAACTTCTCATAAAACCCCTTAATAAATTTTGGGGAGTCAAGAATGCTTTTTTTGATATTCTTTTCATTTAAATAGCCTTCAATTTTTTCCATAAGCGATCTCCCAACATTTTTTCCTCTATATTTCGGCATTACCGTGAAAGTTTCAATCTTGGCAGTATCTTCAGCTAATAAAACAACATGTGCAGTTCCAGCAACCTGCGATCCCTCATGAATAGTGATATTCATTAGAGCTCAAGTTCTCCAACTTTATTCCAATTATTCTCGTCGAGTGCAACTATTTTAGTTTGACCGACTACATAGAGATAATCGTTGATATACACTGCTCTTTGTACTTGAGTATCACTTACTGCCCTTTTCATATCGAGTTTATTTCCCTGGTAAGAAAATACATACCCTCCTTGGCTTCCCGGCATGAAAAATACTTGATGCTTCTCATCAGTGAGAAATGCATGATGATTATTCAGTGCTTCAGACCAGTATTCGGTGGTAATAAATTTATCAACTTCCTGTGGGTTTTCAGGAGAAGTTACATCAAATAATGATATCTTCACAAAATTATCCTCTTTTCCAATCCCAACTAATAGATTCTTGTTGAGTGGATGTAAATAGGAAGAATATCCGGGAATTTTAAGTTCCCCTTTAACTTGCGGATTGCTGGAGTTGGATAAATCAAGCACATAAAATGGATCAGTTTGACGAAATGTTACCACATATCCACGATCTGCTACAAATCTAACTGAATAAATACGCTCCGTTTTCCCCAAATCCTTCACAGAGCCGAGCATTCTAAGACTTCGATCTAAAACATACACATCGCTGAAAGATTGGGTGAGTTGTCCGAAGTTGCCAAACCAACTGTTTTGACCCACGGTCGTTGCAATTCTCAAATCTCCTTTATATTCATCAAGGGCAAACTGATTAAGTACTTTTCCTGGTACATCTCCGGTTGCTTCAATGTCAAAACTACCAATGTTTACCTTCACGATGCCCGTCTTTTCAAGTTCACGCGCGTGACCGAGCATGAATTTCTTCATACGGTTTTGCATATTATTTTCATACGCAAGTCTTTTATCATCACCCATCCCCATCGTAACTTTACCAAGAAGTGTCGTCACTTCCATCATCTTTGCTTGCATACTTATGTCATAGCTTTGCAATTTTGCCAATTTATCTAAGACGTATGAAGGATACAGATCGGCATTCTCACTGACAAACGTATACATGATTTGAGTTATGTCACCACTGTAATAATATGACAAATAAAGAGAGTTCTCTGACATATAAACTGTTGAATCATTTGATGAACCCACAAAAGATACGTTTTTTTCAATAGCCCCATCGATCGGGTTAATTTTTGAGACGGTATATACGGTGTCACTATTCACAGAGGTTGTGGGGTGATAGATCTGGGTACAAGGAATAAACCCCCGACTATCTTTTATGTCAAATGGCCGTATAGGACAAGGCATATCTCCACCTGAATTAATGCGGGTGACCAAATACAATTTATTTTGATAAAGTCGTGCTTGTACTTTTGACGAATTCTTTTCATATACCATGCTCCATTTTTTAACTGGTTTTTCTGGATTACTCACATCATATCCTTCAACAGCGCGCTTGTTATAATCGCCTTCGTTAAATACCACAAGAATATCTTTATCTAATAGTAGATCTCCCGATGCAGGGATCTGTCCAAGTTTGACCATCGATTTTGGTGGAAAGGGTTTGATTGATAGAATTCCACCCGTTTGTTTTGTGGGCATACTTGATGGATTCGGAAGAAAGTCGGGGGCGATCATTTTTGAAGATTGTTCAGTTCGTAATTCAACGCCTTTTCTATCGTTTAAGATAATGGGCTCATATATTCTTTGGATTGGCTGAGAATAATACAGATTTTTACCATCGGTTTTGACGATGTCAGGCTCATCTATTCCTAATACCTGGACGTTCGTTGATGATACTCGGTCGGGCTCACCTCCCCCGCCTGATACTGCAAGTGGAGCATTGATCGATTTTTCCATGCGTACGCTCTGCGAAAATGCAATCCCTCCGCTGAAAGTATCGGAAGAAGTGCTTTTTTGCATATACTCCTTGAATTCCGCATCTGTTTTGAACGTTTCAAGCTTACCGAAGGGAACTGAGGTGATGGTCTTTTGAATCGGTATTTGAGGAGTTTCTGAGGTAAGAAGGGGTTTATATTTCTGGAAAAGTATGAGAAGGAGCGCGGTAAAAGTCAAGACAATAATCAATCCCAGGAAGGTTAAAAGAAAATTGCGTTTGTTATTCATCCTTTCATCATAGAGAAATCACTTCAAAATGTCAATTACCCGCTTATATCCCCCGCACCCGTGATTCAGCCAATGTGCTACACGAGTCACGGTGGTGGTTGACGATCCCGTCTCTTTTGCAATTTTTTGATATGAATACCCCTTGATAAGAAGCCTCACCATCTCCAGTCGATTTGCAAACTCCTCAATTTCGGCAATAGTCAACAAATCCCTTAAGAAATTAGCTACTTCATCTTTCGTTTTTAATGATGCAAACGCTTCAACCAGCCTCTTCTCCTTTTCATTTTTAGGTTGATAGGACTCATCTTGATTATTCGTCATAATTCCAGTGTAACACTTCACTGGAACAAATCAACTTGACAATGGCATATTAGTGTGTTAATATGATAACATGAAACAGAAAACATTCTTTTTAAATTCCTTCCATCATAACCCGCATTTCTTGCGCGGGGAATTAACCATGTAATTAAATTATATTTCCTACCCACCCGCGCACGCCGCGGGTTTTTTATTTGTATGAAACATATCTATGAAAAAATTAAATAATGAAAACTTAAAATTAGGAGTCCAAAAAAAAGGCCGATTAACCGAGGAAACAATAGATTTTCTACAATCGGCGGGGCTTGAATTTGAAAGTTATGGTCAGAGACTATTTTCAACTTGCCGTAACTTTCCTTTGGAAATTATCTATGTACGTGATGATGATATCCCTGATTATGTGGAGTCCGGAACCATTGATTTAGGTATTGTTGGGCAAAATCTCATAAATGAAACTAAACCAAAGGTAAAAAAATTACTTAATCTCAGGTATGGATTCTGCTCCTTGTGCTTAGCTGTTTCAAAAGAATCAACATTAAAATCAGCTAAAGATTTGTCAAATAAAACCATTGCTACGAGCTATCCTAATTCAGCAAAATATTTTTTTGAAAAACAAAATCTTAAAGTAAGTATCGTCAAAATTAACGGATCAGTTGAAATAACCCCCATTTTGGGCGTATCTTCAGCCATCATTGATTTGGTTTCCACGGGAAGTACCATCGCATTAAACGATCTTCGAATCATTGAAAAGCTGTACGATTCCGAAGCGGTTCTCCTCGCCAATCCAACTTCAACTGAAGATGCTAAAAAGAAAAAAATAATAAATAAATTATTGACCCGTTTCAAAGGTGTTTTATCAGCAAAGAATTACAAGTACGTTTTAATGAATGCAAAAGAAGAGATCTTACCAAAAATTAAAAAAACCATTCCTGGCTTAAAATCACCCACCGTCTCTCCGCTTGCAACTCCCGGATGGATATCTATTCAATCCGTGATTAAAGAGGATGTTTTCTGGGAAACTATCGAAAAACTCAAAAAATTAGGTGCATCGGGTATTTTAGTGTTACCAGTTGAAAAATTAATCAAATGAAAGTAGTTAATCTTACCGATTTATCAAAACAGGATTATCAAAGAATTGTGAACCGTTCTGCCGGAAACAATGAAAAGATTTTGCCTGGTATAAAAAGAATTATGAAAGATATAAAAAGTAGAGGAGATGTGGTAATTATGGAAAAATATCAAACACGATATGGCCCTAATAACTATCAAACAATTAAAGTAACAGATGACGAAATAAAAAATGCGTATAGAAATGTTGATAAAAAAACAATTAATGCATTGAAGCAAATGATTAAAAACATCACTCTTGTCCAAAAAGCTCAATTACCCATAAAGAAGGATGTAATCGTCAGTTCAGAAAAAGGAATTAAGGTCTGGAGAGAGTGGCGCCCCATAAAAAAAGTGGGGTTATATATTCCGGGAGGCAAAGCCATCTATCCCTCATCGGTACTTATGAGTGCTATTCCTGCTCAGATTGCGGGGTGCTCTGAAATAATCATGTGCTCTCCACCAGGAAGTAATGGTCAAGTTCCTTCAGCGACCCTTGTTGCCGCAGATATGATCGGTTTAAAAAGTATTTATAAAGTTGGGGGGGCAGAGGCTATTGCCGCTATGACTTATGGAACCAATACCATTCCTAATGTAAGTAAAATTTTTGGCGCAGGAAATTCATATGTTACCGCAGCTAAAATGTTGGCTTTAGAAAAAATAAGCATTGATATGCCAGCGGGCCCCTCAGAAGTGCTTATCATCGCAGATGAAACGGCAAATCCTGCATTTATCGCGGCAGATTTATTGGCAGATGGCGAGCACGGTGAAGACTCTGCATGTGTCTTACTCACCACATCTAAAAATATTGCCGATCAAACGATTATTGAAATTAAAAAACAACTGGTGAATCTTGAAACACAAACCAGAATAAGAGAATCATTAAGAAGATATGGATTGTTTGCGGTAGTTAGGACTATGAATGATGCCATAAGGTTTGCCAATGAATATGCACCCGAACACTTGGAAATAATGACGAAAAATCCAGAAAAACTTGTGGGAAAAATAACTGATGCCGGATCTGTGTTCTTGGGTGACTGGACTACAAAGTCGAGCGGTGATTATGCAACGGGTGCAAATCACGTCTTACCGACTGGCGGCATGGCGAAGATGTATCCCCCATTGGGTGTCGATTCTTTTGGCAAATGGATGCAGGTTCAACGATGCACTAAAGAAGGGTTGGGAAGTATAAGAAAAACAATTGAAGCAATTGCCACGGTAGAAAAACTACCTGCCCACAGACAATCGGTATCTATACGATTTATTAAATATAAAACAAACCAAAATGATAAATAAACTAATGAGAACAGACATTGATGAATATGTACCCTATCGACCCTCACCTACTCTCTTTGAACTGATCAAGAAATACAGTATTGACAAAAAAAATATTTTAAAGCTCGATACGGGAGAAAATAGTTATGTCGAAAGTACATTATATCTTTATCCTGATCCATTGGCTCAGAACTTAAGAGAAAAAATAGCTCAATATATAGGGCTTTCTAAAAATTATGTCATGTGTGGAAATGGCTCCGACGAGCTGATTGACCTTACTATTCGTTTATTTACAAACCCAGGTGAAGAAATCATTATATGCCCTCCTACATTCCCCATGTATGAAATATTTGGAAGGATTAATCGCTGTGTTGTTAAGCAGGTTAATCGAGGTACGCGCTTTGAAATTCTCATTGATGAAGTTATTCGGTCGATCACCCCAAAAACCAAAGTTATATTTATAGACTCACCGGGCAATCCAACAAGTGTATATACAACTTCATTATTAATTGAAAAACTGCTCAAGAAAAATGTTATGGTAGTTGCCGATGAGGCTTATTTCGAATATTGCAATAAATCATCTCTCAAATTACTGAAGAAATATCCAAATTTAATTGTATTGAGAACTATGAGTAAATGGGCAGGGTTAGCCGCCTTACGTATCGGTTATCTCATAGCACGACCAGATGTAATCAACTATTTTTTGAGAATCAAACCTCCTTATAATGTCAATGCACTCGCACAATCAATTGCTTGCGATACTTTTGATAATGCAAATCTAGTATTAAAAAAACTCAATACTCTTACTCGGGAAAGGGTTGATCTTTTTATATTGCTTAAAAAAAATAAATATTTAATTCCCTATCCATCAGAAGGTGCATACATCATAGTAAAACCTAAACGATCTGCTAAAAAATTGTATGAATTTCTTCGATTAAAAGGTATATTTCTCAAATTTATTAATCAGCCTCTTTTAAGAAATGTATTCAGGATTAATATCTGTAAAAAGGAGGAAATGCAAATAATTATCAACTTCATAAACGAATTTTATGAGAAATGATGAACTAAATAATATAGAGGCAATCATCTTTGATATCGATGGAGTTCTTATTGATGTAAAACAATCGTATCGTATGGCAATCGAAAAGACGATTCAATATTTTGTTAAAAAGGAGTCCTCTGTTATCCAAAGTGATATTGAAATGTTAAAAAAGACACCTGGCTTTAATAACGACTGGGATGTCACATATACCCTTATAAAACTCTATAAATCAAATCGAAAACCAAGCCCCAAAACTCTTCCTCTTAATATTTTAACTAAATCATCACCTTTTTATAAAAGAATAAAAAATATTTTTCAAACATATTATCTCGGAGAAAAACTCTATTTCAAATGCTATGGGAAAAAACCTCTGATACAAAATGTCAATGGACTAATTGACAATGAATCCCTCCTCATGAATCCAAACACTATGAAAAATCTAAGTTCAAGATATGTCATTGGTGTAGTGACATCAAGACCTCGATTTGAAGCTTTGTATATTTTTAGAAAATTTAAACTTCTTGGTACATTTATAAAAACAAAAAATATCATCGCTCTTGAAGACTGTGCAAAACAAAAACCAGATCCTACACCCATTGAACTATGCAAGAAAAGACTCATGACTGAAAGTGCGATATATATTGGTGATACCATAAATGACACCATTGCCGCAGAAAAGGCAAGCATACCAAGTATCAATATTGGTATCAATGATAGAGGTAGATATTCTATACAAAATGTTAATGAATTAGAGTTGATACTATCAAAAAAATTATTTAAATCAACTTCAGTCTCTTCACGTATTTCCGAATTAAATCGTACAACAAAAGAAACCAGTATCGAAATAGCCCTAGATTTGGATAATAATCAAAATACTCGGATTGTGACTCCCATTGGTTTTTTAAATCACATGTTGGAGCTCTTTGCATTTCATGGTCGCTTTAGTCTTCAAATCAATGCGAGAGGAGATACGTATGTTGATGATCATCATGTCGTTGAGGATATTGGCATTGTGTTGGGCCAAACATTTCTTCAAGCAATCGGAGATAAAAAAGGTATTAATAGATATGGCTTTTTTATGCTCCCAATGGATGAAGTGCTTACGACAGCTGTATTTGATTTTGCTGGCCGCTATGCTTTTCAATTTGATGTTTCTTTTAAAAGAGAGAAAGTGGGAGATTTGAGTACTGAACTCATTTATGATTTTTGGGATGCTTTTGCGCAAAATGTGAAAGCCAATCTCATCATTAAATCAGAATATGGGAAAAATGATCACCACAAAATTGAAGGGATATTTAAAGGGGTAGCATACGCCATCAGAATGGCTTGCACTATTGATATATCAACTATGAATCAAGTTAAATCAACAAAGGGTTTTTTATAAATTAATAATATTAATATGAATCAATCATGCATCAGCAATATAGACGCAATTATCTTTGATCTAACGGGTACCATAATCAACTCAAGACAGTCGTATTTACGTGTCATTGAATTAACGGTAAACAATTATTTAAAAAGTACTGTTATCACACAAGGTGAAATAAGAAGGATAAAAGGAGTAATCGGATACAACAACGAATGGGATACCTCATATGCCTTAGTTACTTTAATTCAAAATAAAATTCCTTTGAATGAATGGGAAAAAGAAGCTCAAAAATTGCTTCCCATAAATCAAAATGACCCACTTTTCAAAAAACTTTACAACATATTCCAAACATGTTATTTAGGCTCTGAGTTATTTAGAAAATTGGAAAATGGCAATCCTCCTTTTGAGTACAGCCCAGGTCTTATTACGCTTGAGACAAGCTATGTTGATAAAAAACTCATACGTGATATCAAAAAAGCCGGATACAAAATTGCTATTGCAACTGGTTGCCCTTATGCTGAGGCGATAATTACACTCAAAGCCCAAGGTCTCATTGGTGAAGATTATTTCAGTGAAGATACTGTAGTTAGCCGCGAAGATACTGACAAACTCAAACCTGACCCCGCACCAATTCTTGAGGCAAAAAGAAGAATTAATGCAATAAACCCTATTTATATTGGCGATAATATATCAGACGTTGAAGCGAGTCGACGCGCCAATATCCCTTGTATTTTTCTTAATGACCAATACCCTACATTAAACCCCAATGATACTACGATTAATCAGATATTAAAAATGTTTCTTTAATAAATAATATGTTAAATATTTATAACTGGTCTAAAACAGACAAAAAAACAAGGAAAAAGATACTTGATCGAGCTATGTTTGACATATCAGAAATTCGTGAGTATGTTGCTAAATGGATCGAAGTTATTAAAAAAGAAGGAGACGACGGTATTGTGAAATATATCAGGGAGTTTGATAATAAATCGTTTGATTTAAAGGATTTAAAAGTCACCAGGAGTGATGTTGAAAAAGCCTATAAAAATGTTAATTCAAAAGTCGTTGATGTCATAAAAAGGCAGATATATATTTCGCGTCAAAATGCGTTATCAAAAGCTAGGCAAGAAACTGTTTTAAAATCATTTGTCCCTGGAGTGCAGGTTGGGTACAAAATCACTCCAATCGAATCAGTTGGTCTAACAGTACCCGCTGGTCAAGTACCTTTACCCACTGTTATGCAAATATTAGCGGTTACTGCTAAAGCCGCTCGTGTCCCTCGTGTGATTGCTTGTTATCCTCCAACCGGCGATTATCCTGAAATGCTTATTGCAGCTGATCTATCAGGAGTTGATGAAATATACAGAGTAGGTGGTATAGCCGGAATTGCAGCAATGGCATATGGAACAAAAACCATAAAACCAGTACTAAAGATTGCGGGACCAGGAAGCATTTACACGCAAACAGCCAAACTACTTGTCTATGGTCAGGTCACCATTGATATGGTTGCTGGACCATCAGAAGCAATAATATTAGCTGATGAATTTGCAAACCCTGTATACTGCGCTGCTGACATCCTAGCTAGAGCAGAACACGCTCCTGACGCAACCGGACTTTTAGTAACCTATTCAGAAAAATTAGCCAAAGCTACTCAAAAAGAGGTGGATCGTCAAATTAAATACTTGAGTAGAAGGGTAATTATTAAACAATCATTAGATAAATATTCCGGTGCAGTCGTATTAAAAAGCATGCAAGAAGTAATCGATTTTACCAATGAATATAGTCCAGAACACTTAGAGGTTTTAGTTAAGGATCCATTTGCCATGTTACCTGAACTAAAAAATGCCGGATCAATATTTTTAGGTGAATATGCACCGGTCGCAATTGGTGATTATGCCAGTGGAACAAATCACATTTTACCAACTGGCTTTTGGTCAAAGATGGTTTCAGCAGTAGGTATAGAAACATTCCAAAAAACATCTGAAATCCAGTATTTAACTAGAGAAGGTCTCAATAATCTGGAAGAAATTGTAGATGTGGTATCTGGTATAGAAAAACTGGATGCTCACTGGAATAGCATAAATGTCCGAATTAACAAAAAGAAAAGGTTTTCGGAAACATTATAAATTTATAAAATTTTTATGAAAAACCAAAAATTGGGATTAACTATAAACGAGGTTTCGAAAAATAAGGTGTCATTAACCAGAATGACTCTTGAGTCTCAAATTGATGTGACTATTGAAGATGGTCAAAGACGTGATTATAAAATTCAGACAGGAATTAAATTTTTTAATCACATGCTGACCGGTGTTGCTTCTAGAGCCTGTTTGAATCTTGATATCAACTATAAGGCAACAATTTCCGAGCCACTCGATCACGTTATTGTTGAAGATACCGGCTTAACCTTCGGCCGAGCAATAAGGGAAATGTTGGATGCTCGAAAAGAAAAAGGTGTAAATCAAAGAGGATTTTATACGGTTGCTTTTGATGAAGCATTGGTTGGTATAACACTGGCCTTTGATGGTCGAGCTTATACGTTCATGCGAAATGAAGTACCAGGAATGAAACTTGAATATGTTGAAGATATCTTAATGACCAATCTAAAACAATTTTTTGAGGGTTTTGCTCAAGGGGCGGGATGTGTAGTGCAAATCCAATTTTTTGCCGGTGATGATTCTCACCACACATGGGAAGCAACATTTAAGGCGTTTGGTGAAGCGTTACGAGATTCATTATCCCCATGTCCTTATCGTGCTGGAACCACTATTGGGTTAAAAGGTACCGGTATGGAGGGGAAATTATGATAGTCATCATCGATTACGGCTTGGGAAATTTAGGAAGTGTGAAAAATGCCCTGGACAAGCTTGGTATCGTTTCTATGGTTTCAAAATTAACAACTGACATTGAAAAAGCAGATGGCCTTATTCTCCCCGGCGTCGGATCAGCGTCTGAAGGAATGAAGAATTTGCAAAAATCTGGATTGGATAAAGTAATTCGAGGACAAATTGAGAAAAAGAAACCTTTTTTGGGAATTTGTCTAGGGATGCAATTATTATTTTCCTCAAGCGAGGAAGGTAATACCATATGTTTAAATGTAATTGATGGCAAAGTTAAAAAGTTTAAAACAGATCTAAAAGTACCGCAAACAGGGTGGAATCAAGTGAATCAAAGAACTTCAAGATTATTTTCAAAAATAAAGTTGAATAGTTACTTTTATTTTGTGCATTCTTTTTACTGCCAACCTGGGGATAGACGGACGGAAATAGGAACAACCGACTATGGGGCAACTTTTTGCAGTGCATTTGAGAATGAAAATGTTTTTGGAGTTCAATTTCATCCCGAGAAAAGCGGAGAGAATGGTATCAAGTTATTAAATAATTTTAAGGATATCGTCTATGCAAATAATACCGGCAATTGATATAAAAGGTGGAAAATGCGTTCGTCTTTTCCAAGGTGACTATGCAAAGGAAACTATCTATGCGGATAGTCCTGTTGCCATGGCTTTAAAGTGGAAAGGGCAAGGGGCCAAAATGCTCCACATCGTGGACTTGGATGGAGCAAAAGAAGGGAAGTCTAAAATTGTTAATATGGTAAAACAAATAATAAACGACGTTGATCTTCCTATTCAAGTCGGTGGCGGCATTCGCAGTCTTGACTCAATTAATCAATTAATTAAGTCAGGTGTGTCAAGGATAATATTAAGTACAGTAGTGTTAGAAAATATTATCTTATTGAAAGAAATGGTTAATCTTTTCGATGATAAGATCATAGTCTCGTTGGACGTCAATAAGGGGAAACTGATGAAAAATGGTTGGATACAAAAAAGCAATTTGAATCCAATGAAGTTAATAAAGCAGTTAGAAAATATGGGGATTAGGACCATTATTTATACCGACGTTGCACGAGATGGCACATTGACTGAACCAAACTATAAAATGGTTGAAATTATAAGAAAAAATACGAAGATGAGTCTCATAATCGCCGGGGGAATTTCTTCGATTGAGCAGATAAAAAAATTAAATGCGATGAATATTGATGGAGTCATTATTGGTAAAGCATTATATGAAGGAAAAATAAATTTAAAGGAGGTATCTGACTATGTTAACTAAAAGAATTATTTCCTGTCTCGATATTGATAACGGAAGAGTCGTAAAAGGAATAAATTTTATTAAATTGCGCGACGCAGGTGACCCTGCTGAGTTGGGAAAATTTTATAATGACCAAGGAGCTGATGAATTAATTTTTCTGGATATTACTGCCTCTAGTGATAATCGAAAAACTATTATAAAAGTTGTTGAAAAAGTAGCCAGACAGGTTTTTATTCCATTTACGGTCGGAGGTGGGATTAGGACGGTCGAAGATATGAGAACTGCTCTTCTTGCTGGAGCTGATAAAGCAGCAGTCAACACTTCGGCAATTTTTAATCCAAATCTGATAAGTGAGTGTGCAAATATATTTGGGAATCAATGTGTTGTCCTTGCAATAGACGTGAAACGCGGTAAAAACCAATGGGAAGTGTTTGTGAATGGAGGGAGGACCCCAACAGGAAAAGACGCGATCGAATGGGCAAAACAAGGAGTAAAACTTGGGGCTGGTGAAATCCTTCTAACCAGCATGGATCGAGATGGAACGAAGTCAGGATATGATCTTACATTGACGAAGGAAATATCAAAATCGGTAAATGTCCCCGTTATAGCCTCAGGAGGGGCGGGAAATAAGCAGGACTTTTATGATGTATTTACTAACGGTATGGCTGATGCCGCACTCGCCGCATCACTATTTCATTTTGGGGAGTTAAAAATAAAAAATTTGAAAAAATATTTATCAAATAAACAATTACCAATTAGATTAAAGTAATTATGAAAAATAAGCTAACTCCCACCATCATCCAAGATGATAAAACACTTGAGGTATATATGCTAGGTTATAGTAATGAAGAGTCATTGCGGAAAACAAGGATGACGGGAAATGTTTGGTTTTATAGCCGAAGCAGAAAGAAACTGTGGATGAAAGGCGAAAAATCGGGTAATATATTAATGGTTAAGAATATATATATTGATTGTGATAAGGATACAATTTTAATTAAAGTTGAACTGCAAGGTAAGGTAGTCTGCCACACAGGAAATAAATCTTGTTTTAATTATAAATTATCATAATAATATGACTATAGGCGAACTATATAACATAATTAAAGATCGTAAGGAAAAGATGCCAGACAATTCTTATGTTGCGTCTCTTTTTATAAAAGGTACTGATGCTATTATTCAAAAGGTTGGAGAAGAAGCAGTCGAATTGGTTATTGCGGCAAAAAATTCCGACCGTAAAGGGGTTATTGAAGAAAGCGCGGATCTTATTTTTCATTTATTAATATTGCTCACTAATAGGGAGATAACGCTTGTGCAAATTGAAGAAGAACTTGAGAAAAGAGTAAAATGAAAGAGTAAACGGGTTGTTGACAAAAAAGCATTGATTGCCTACAATATCAATATATGTCAAATATACTGACCCTTGATGATATTGTCGAGCAAGTTCGTTCTCATGTATACAAGCAAGATTATTCATCGGCGCCAGTTATTGATGGAGTAAAGGTGGTTGATTTTAAACACTATATCAGTGACGAAGGCGATTTTGCTGAAGTGGTGAGAATTGATGATAAGGGTGAGCTTGTGCAGGTGCCCGGATTTAAAATAGCTCAGATAAACCGCACTCATATTTTCCCCGGTTCAGTCAAAGCGTGGCACATGCACTTTAACCAGGATGAGATTTGGTATGTCCCTCCCGCATTCCAACTGTTTGCCGGCTTGTGGGATGTGAGGAAAAACTCTCCAACTGCCAAAAAAAAGATGAGGATTAATCTGGGAGGGGGAAATTCAAGATTGCTCTTTATCCCCCGAGGAGTTGCGCACGGATCGATGAATTTAAGCAGACATCCCGTTGAGCTTTTCTACTTTGTAAACCAACAATTCAATCCTCAAGACCCTGATGAAAAGAGAATCCACTGGGACGCGGCGGGAAAAGAGTTTTGGACTCCTGAACGCGATTAGAATATGACCATTCAAAATAAAATCTACTTTAACGAAACCTATCTTCGCACTCATGTAAACAAGGATAAACTTATTACTCGCATTAAGTCTGCGATTGAGTCAGGCATATTTTTAAACGGAAAAGAGAATGTTTTATTAGAAAAAACGCTTTCCAACCAGTTGGGTATACAATACGTACACACAGTAGCATCAGGTCATGACGCGCTTCTTTTATGCCTCTTCGCGCTTAAGCTTTCAATAACTGACGAGGTCATCGTTCCTGCCAATGCTTACCCTACCGCTTTTCCTGCGTCTCTATCAGGTGCTAAATTGATCCTATGTGATGTCGATAATGATGGACAAATGAGTCTTGAAAGTCTTAAAAAAGAGGTATCTCAAAATACAAAAGTTATTATACTCGTTCATATGTATGGACAGGTCGGAGATATTGAAAGAATAATCGAATATGCAAAGGAAAAAAATATCATATTGGTTGAAGACTGTGCACAAGCATACGGCACGACCTTCAACAATAAACACGTGGGGACTCTTGGTGATATAGGATGTTTTTCTTTCTACCCGACAAAAAATTTAGGAGCTTTGGGTGATGGAGGTGCTATTGTGACAAATAACAAAGATTATTCTGATAATATACAAATGCTTAAATCATATGGGGAAAAATCGAGATATGCCAGCCTGATTATAGCCGGCCATAGTAGACTTCCTGAAATACAGGCCGGAGCGTTGAATATATACTTAGAAAAACAAGAATCAAATTCTAAGAAGAGAAGAGAATTATTCTTATATTATGAGCATCAAATAACAAAAATCGGGGTTCCTGTTCGCCCCCTTCTCTCACATCCCGACTCTGATCCGGTCCCCCACTTATTTGTGATTGAAGTTAAAGAAAGAGAGAAATTACGACCCTATCTTACTCATCAAGGTATTGAAACCCATATACATTATCCACTCCCCATTCACCTCGTGCCTGCGTTTCATACGCTTGGATATAAAGAAGGGGATTTTCCGCAAGCTGAATATCTTTGTAAAAATTGTCTGAGTCTTCCCTTTCATTCGTTTATTACGGAAACGCAGATTGATTATGTGGTGAAAAAATTACACGAATTTTATGGTTAAAAAACTCAACAGTCTTTCCCTCTTTTTTCCCGCGTTAAATGACGCTCAGATATTGCCTGAGTTGATTAAGAAAGCAGATGATGTGGCTAAAAAATATGCTCTCAATTATGAAATTATCGTGATAAATGATGGGTCATCTGATAATACCCCGGAAGTTTTGACGGAATTAGAAAAAAAATATCCGGCTCTGAGCTCTTTTCATCACAAAAAAAACGAAGGATACGGCAGTGCGCTTATTGAAGGATTTAATCGAGCAAAAAATGAGTGGGTTTTTTATACTGATGGAGACGGTCAGTATGACCCGGGGAAATTAGTCAAACTTGTTGAAGTGGTCGATGAAAAAACAGATGTTGTGAATGGATATAAATTGAAAAGAGAAGATACGGTAGCAAGAAGATGTATTGGATGGATCTACAATAAACTTCTTCGACTGATGTATCATCCGCCTGTTTCCGATGTAGACTGTGATTTTAGATTAATTAAAAAATCAACATTGAAAAAGTTTAAGCTTTCCTCACACTCAGGGCTTATTTGTCTGGAGCTGGTCATGAAATTAAAAAAAGCAGGAGCAACATTCAAAGAGGTGGGTGTTTCTCACTTTAAAAGAAGGTACGGGAAATCGCAGTTCTTTAATCCGAAACATCTTTTCTCGACACTCCATGAACACGTAGTTTTTTATTTAAATCAATTCTGGACCACTTCATGAAAAGGTTTTCTTGCTCTTCTTGAGTTAATTGAAACTTATTATTGCCTTGTCTTTGTCTGGAAAGTTCATAAAGCAAAATGCCAACCGATACAGACAGATTGATACTATCAACAAAACCATTCATGGGAATATAGACGAGCTCATCGGCTACCTTTTTTGCGGTTTCTGATATTCCAAACCCTTCATTACCAAAGATGATGGCTGTTTTTTGCTTATTAAAATCTATTCCTTGCAATGGTTTTGCTTTTGGGTCTATTACGGTCGCAACAATTTTGAATCCTTTCTGCTTTAGTGAAACACTACACTGAAACATGGAATTCCAGGTTACTGTGTCAATCCATTTGTTGGCCGAGGCGGATGTTAATTTACCCAATTCCGTAGGATTGAAGATTTTTTCCGTTTCAAAAATAAAGTGGGCGGTTTGAATTCCAAACGCATCGCAGTTGCGCAAAGCGGCAAGTGCATTATGAGGATCATGAATGTTTTCAAGGACAATGACGTCCTGAAAACGTCGGGAAATAACATTTTGAAATCTATTTTTTCGCTCCTCGGTGATCATACGATATTATACAGCCAGAACATCGTCATCCATTCCCCAATTCTTCGGATTATCTCTTATGTATTGGCGAATTGACAGATACTCATATTCGTTGCGTATAATACGATCATAAAAGGAGCGTTGCCAGGAGAAAAAATTCAAATGCAATTTGTAATGTAAATTCATCGATGAAAATGTTTTGAACCCTCGAATTATTTCAGATAAATCATGGTTGCGTTTTATTTTATCTGTAGGGACAGGTTTTAAACCTGTCCCTACATCCATACATGAATTATGTTTTATCACAATTCCATGAATGTGGTCGGGCATAATAACAAATTCATTTAATTCTATACTTAAATAATGATTTGTTAAATCATACCAGCAGTATTTGACGATATTTCCTGCATCATTTAATACCATTTCTCCATTAATAACTTCTCCAAAAAACTTCTCTTTATTTTTCGTACAAATTGTCACAAAATACCAACCCGGTTGAGAATAATCGTATTTACGAAGTCTATTGGTTTTTCGTACTCGTTCTGACGAGGACATAATGCCATTTTACAGTAGGGACAGGTTTTAAACCTGTCCCTACAAACACAACAATTTACATCAAATCATATTTTCCTTAAAAAATGCCAGGGTTGCCATAAAAGCTTTTTCCTGAATTTCTCCTTTTTCATGAAATCCGTGACTTGCACCAACGATCGTCACTAGTTCACCAACTCCCTCACTATATCGTTTACTATCCTCATAGGGAACATGTTTATCTTCTGTTCCGTGGATGATGGTGATTGGTATATTAAGTTTTTTCAACTCTTTGTATGGAAAAAGCCCTTCCATTTCATCAAATAATTGTTTGCCAATGACAAACTTCGCACTTCCCAAGGTAGTCCAGCCCTTTTCCTCAAAATCTTTCTTCATATGACCTACTTTATCTTTTACCCAATCAGTAGTTGCGTGAAGAAAACAATGATCATAGTCTAATACTGGATTCCATAAACACA
>CAYITZ010000001.1:0-43501 GCA_964366485.1 uncultured Gammaproteobacteria bacterium | reverse complement strand
TACCAACGATTTCAATATTGATAGGAGGTATTCCTACAAGTGCTGTGCCTTCATCGCAAAGATCTTTTATTACTGTTCGTGCTCTCCATTCAGGTAGATAGATAACAGGGATATATTGAAGCTCGGTATCAATGATTTTATTTATTTCCTCTTCCATAAAATGTAAATAAGGCCACTCAACTTGACTATTTATCAGATAATTAACTGTTCTTAAAGTTTCCCTCAAACTTAATCCTACTTTTTTATATCTCCAGCTAAATTCAGTGATAATCTCAGTGGCTTCTTTTGAATTTAAGTTAATTTTTCGGAGAGGTACATGAAGTTTATGTTTGAGTCTTCGAAGAAGTTCAACACTAAGCAGTGCATAGTGACGGTGTGTTCCATCGATATTGTACGCAAGAGTGCCTGATAGATGAACTAAAATAGGCGCCCATCCTATGGAGAAAAGAGATCTGATTTCGCGAAGCACCCTCTCAATATCAGCAAACTCAGTCTCGATGAGATTTTCTATAGGGAGCTTTATAACATCAATCCAACTCATGCCATAAACTCCAGAAAATATTATTTCTTTATTTCTCAATTTATTTAGATATGATACGGCATGATCTATTTCAAATAACAGCCCGGGAACATTTCTATGAGATATTTTTTTATTTTCAAAATAATTTAAAATCTCTCCAAATACTTCGACTTCTGTTTCCCGCACATGAGGGGTATGCAGATATTGAACACATCTGATAAAGGAAATTATTTTGTGAACTTTTCCACTGACTTTATGTTTACTTGAGTTATGCGCTTTATAAAATGATGTACACACATTTTCAATAAGGTTAATGCTCTTTTTGAGTTGTGTAATATCTTTCTTTTGATATTTATAAATTTGAGGAAGGGGAAAATAAACTCCATCAATCGACGGGCACTCGATGTGTTTAAAATGCCAATTTTCTGCTTTAGGCAGAGCCATTTTTTTTATAATAGGAAAGTAATCATTGTTATAGGTGTATCCATTTTGAACCTCATTTATTCTTTTTATATCTGGAACTCTTTGCTTTACACTACTTACTGTTTTAATAAAGATAGAATAGGCCGTATCTCCAATTATACCCATTTTTCCCCGTAACCAAGGAATGTATGGTCCTGGGAAAATGGCATGGTAAGGCAGTTTTATCATCTTTCTTTGTGATGCAAGTTCAATTAACGGGCCATGATTTTTATTCCACCCTTCAATAAGGTAATCATCTAAATACCGAAGAGATTTTGGCAAAGGAATCTTGGTTAAAGAATGTGTTTCAACAGGTAAATTAACTAAGGAAATTTTCTTTATATTCTCATAAAATGTAAAATCGGGATCAATCACCGGAACTTTTGACTTAAACTGCTTAATTATTTTTTTGACTTGATATTTTTTCATGCCTTCAATTACCGTATTTGAGGCCAGGAAATTGGTAACAATCGAATTATATCGTCATAAAGCTCCGCATGCTTGACAATAAAGACAAAATATGATATAATTCTGACTAAAACATGACACAATCTGACAAAAATAAGAGAGATACTGTCTATGCATTTCCTCAGGAGCTTCTTGATTCACTTGCAATAAAAATCCTTGCACCAATTCAAAAAGGTGAATCAGTCGTCGTCAAATGGTTCCCCCATACCGGAAAATCTATTTTTTTAAAGGAGATATTCAGTAAAAACTGCACTAGACAATATTTCGGCTCCATGGAATCACACTATTGCTTTATCCAAGTCGATTTAAGCCTGATACTTAGTGACAATTTCACACAGGGACTTTTGCAGTATTTATACTGTGAGCTTGCAGAAAAAAACGGAGTCCTAAGACAAAATATTGCAAACCTTTCGGAGTATGAATTATACAAGAAAATAGTTAACCAGTGCTCGGCCCTAACAATAAAAGACCGCCACGTTGTCTTCATAATTGATGAGGTCGAATCCATTGAGCATCGCCATCATCAAAAACTGATACAAATACTTTCAAATATCGTATTCACCAACAGAAATAAAATACACACAATTTTTAATATATGCAATTTTGATTGTCTGCCTTTATTCTCAATAAGTGATAAATCATATACATTAATTCAAAATCAAATAAATATTCCGTTACCCACAAACAAAGAATCAGAATATTTTCTGAATGTTCTAGCAAAAAGATGGAATTATAAATTATCATCTCTGCAAAAGGAAGCTCTCTCTTTTTTTTACTGCAATAATCTATTAGTAAAAACTGCTCTCCGTAAATTTGGAAGTGCCCCCAAACTTAATCTCCAAAATATATTGGACGACACCGAAGTGAGACAGAAGATGAAAATATTTTACAACCTATTTGGAATAGTGGAAAAGGAAGTATGCAGAAAAATTATGTTCCGCATAGATAAGTTCACTCAGGAGGAAAAGCTCGTGATTGATTATTTTGATCAACTAAAAGTAACAAAGAAAATTGGGCGTAAATGGCTGATCTCGTTGCCTATCCTTGAACATGTATTAAATAGAACTAATCAAAATTTATCAATAAATAAAAATGTTGATGGCGAGTTAATGTTGGGATCATACCCTCTTGATAGCGCACTCACCCAAAATGAGTACAAAACGCTAGTGCTTTTATATAACAATAAAAAATCCCTGGTTGATCGTGACACGTTGGCAAAAACCATTTGGGGAAGCGTATATCTTGACAAATACTCCAATTGGGCAATAGATAAAACCATTTCAAGAATCAGAAAAAAACTTTCTGGGCTGGGATTTAATAAGGAAATGATTCAAATAGTGAAAGGAAAGGGTTATAAACTGCAGACACATACCCATGGAACATCAACGTAAATCCCTAAGTTCACAGGAATTTCGGAATGGGATGCTCGAGAGTGGGCGAGCTCTGTTTCGTGAAGTAGTGTTGAATAGGTATCATCCTGACCTGCGTGGGTTTAGAGCATTAACCCTGACACAAAAAGCAGAGACAAAATTTGTACAAAATGGAGGAATTTATAAACAAAAACTACGCGGAATGGGAATAGTTTCCTTTTTCACGCATGTATTAAAGCAAGAATTAGAGCGAGGGAGGTATGATTATGCTGAAATATTAGCAAAAGTAGCAGACACTATTACCGAACTGTCATTAGACACGGTGCTCAATGACCCCGATTGGGATTTTAAAGTTAAAGATGCAGGTGTTCTAAAACAGATAATAGAAGAAGTAAAATCAAAAGTTGAGTTTCATAGATTTCTTCCCGACCCATATAACTCAAGTGTAGAGTGTGGATGGGAAGCAGAAATTCTTCCTACAACCACAGGCGGGCTCAATAGGCTTGAGTTTACCGTTGGTACAAGAAAGGTAAATGGATTTGGCAAAGAACACAATCCAAGTGAATGGATCGCTAAGGATTATTCGGCGTCAATCACTCTCGATGTGGCTGACCCGAACCAACTTGATATTCGAGGTAAAGACGGCCTATCAACCGATAGAGTGAGAGCTCGCCATACTCAGGATGATCAATTTGAAATAGACGTAAAGACACTTCCACGTAAGAATAAGCAGGGTATATCATTGATTTCCCGGAGCCTGACATTCTTGAACGAAAGGATATATATGTTGAGCTAGCCGCTCGGGCCATCATGCAATCGGCATGGTTTGGATTTGACGTTGCCGTGCCACAAGTAATTCCCCTTGTCACGAATGAGGATTTACAAAGAATATTTGCAGTTGAACCGCATGGACCACTTCGAAGACGGATAGTCATAGGAAAGATAGTTGATGCATTCATGATTAATCCACAAAAAACTTTTGCACTTATGAAGAAGTTGGGAGTAACTCGGATGTCTCCCGTCTTGGGTGTACTTACTCACGAAGAATTAAATGATATAAAAAAACATTTACCACAAGGAAAAAAGCATAGACAGCAAGTGATGAAAAATAATGATTATTCAGTATTCGACCTTTTTTCTAAGCTGATTAATGGACATTTCAGCAACGTCCCACCTACTCACCCGGCACTCAATTACTTGTATTTCTATACCGATCTCTTCCCTGACAACGGAAACAATAATAAGACGAGAGATATAATAGCCCTCTCGTTAACGGAGACCTTTAAAGAATTAATGCGACTTCCTAGTGCCTCTTTGCCACGTCTCTTGGAGATGTTACCTACTTAACCGTTACGCTTTTGGCGAGGTTTCTTGGTTTGTCAGGATCGGTTCCCCGACCAATCCCCAAGAAGTATCCCAATAACTGGCCCACAATCACATTGGGGAAAAGCGTCAAATCTCCCACATCCGGTGTTTGTATGGTGGTATCAAATTCGGAAGATTGAAACGGGGCAATTCCAATGATGTATGCACCTCGAGCTTTCAACTCTGCCGCACTTGACAAAACTTCGTTCTTCACCTCATCATTGCTGGCAAGTACAAAACAAATAGTCCCTTTTTGAATAAGAGAAATAACTCCATGTTTTAATTCACCCGCGGCGAATGGTTCAGCATGGATATAACTTGCCTCTTTGATTTTGAGCGCAAATTCGAGAGTGCTGGGATAATTTAAATGCTTGCCAATTAAGTACATATCTTCATGGCTCAAAATGTCTTTGGCAAGGGTGATTACTTTATCTAATAACTCTTGATTTAACCAATCTTCAAGAACTTGACCCAGGTGTTGCAGATTTTTCTTCGCTAGTAAAATGTTTCCGCCAACCTCATGAGCAAGTAAATAGAGTGTTGCAAGTTGTGAAGTGAATGCTTTAGTTGATACGACTGCAATCTCCGGTCCAGCTCCGACGAGAAGGACACTGTCAGCTAATCGTTCAAGAGTTGACCCGCGGGCATTTATAACAGCAACTATGTATGCTCCTACTTTTTTTGCTGCTCGAGCCGCAATTAAAGTATCTGCAGTTTCCCCGCTTTGAGATATAGCGATAAACACGGTATCTTTATCACAGAACTTTGCAAAAGGTAAAAATTCGTATGCAGGATAGCTTTGAGCTTGGATGCCTGACTTTGCAAAGAAATATTTTGCGGCAAGGGCGCAGTAGGACGCGGTTCCACACGCAGTCATGACAACTTTTTTGTGTATTTTTATTCTTTCAGCAATTTTCTGCAGTTCTTCAATGTTTATCTGGGATGTTTTTGGAATTGTTTTCTTCTGCTCCATAATTTCCTTCAGCAGGAAGTGGGGATATCCTCCTTTTTCCGCATCCTCAACTTTCCAGTCAAGACGTTGAATGACCAGATTTTTTTTTGCATGTGTTTCAACATCATGCAGGGATACACCAATTTTGGTTAATATTACCGCCTCGCCGTCTAACAAAAAGTGAACAGCATTGGTAAATTTCAAAAAAGCAGGCACATCGGAGGCAAGATAGTAATCCTCTTTTCCCATTCCGACTACGAGTGGAGAACCATTTCGGCAGGCAATGACCGATTCGGTCTTACTGTCAAGCACTGCTATGGCATTTGAACCGGCAAGTTCTTTAAAGGTTTCAAATACCGCGGTTTCTATCTTTGCGGTTTTTTGCTTTTCTTCGATAAGATGGGCAATCACTTCCGTGTCAGTTTCGGAAATAAAAACATGACCTTTGGCCAAAAGCTTTGCTTTTAGTTCTTGATAATTTTCCACAATGCCATTATGGAGAACTGCAATCTGTCCCGAGCAGTCCAAGTGAGGATGGGCGTTTGCATCAGTTACACCGCCATGAGTAGCCCAGCGGGTATGGCCAATAGCAATAGAGCCTTTCGGCAAGGAGGTAGTCGCTTGCCCGATTTTTCCCACATGCTTTTCAACTTGAAGTTTATTTACGCCCATTGGCTTAATCGCGATGCCCCATGAATCATAACCACGATACTCAAGCTTTTTTAATCCTTCAAGAACCGTTTGAGCACTCGAATTGTGTTTATCATTAACTACAGCAAAAATACCACACATAATCGTTAAGTCATTGCGAAACGTGTAGCGTGAAACGTTTTGCGTTACACGTTATACGAATCACGAATTAATAATGTAGCCAGGATGAAGGACTGTGTTATGTTTTCTTTGATCCCCACATTACTGCGGGGGTTTAAAAAACATATTCAAGACAACAGTTGTGCCTTGAGGGTTTCCGTAGATATACAATTTTGAAAAATTGTTTCCGATTGTCCGACTTTACGTCGAGACCCCTCTCCTCGTAATCCTCGCCAAAGGCGGGACCACACGCTCTTTTTAATAAATCTTCACATCTGAGCCTATTAAATCATATCAAAATGAGACTTTTTTGTCAAATTTTCGCTTTGTATCTTGACGGGGTAAAATAAAATTTTCTCCACTTACCACTTTTCTTCCAGTTTTTTGCTCAAGTGCGATTCTGGCATCTTTGGCTATTTTACCACCCTTTTTTGCCGGAATCCTATTTTCCATCAATCCTTCGCTTTTCATATTTTCAGCAATCTGACGAGTCGAAAGTTCCGCAAGCGCAGTAAAAACAAGTTCAGCATCAGTCATGTGATCGCGCAAATTCTGTGTTTTGAGGCTTTTTAAGTTTTTATGCTCTTTAACTGATAGATCGCTCCATTCTTTGTGGATAATGTTTGTCAATATTGCGTATTCGTCTTGTTCTTTAACTCGGTGATCTTTCCAATAGTCTGTTAATTTATTTCTAATCTCCTGACCCATCATTCTTTGTTGTATCCATTTTTGACTCCTACCCATTTTCTGCCAATAATCACGACTACGATTTAGTGCTTTTTCCGGATCGGTCATTTCTTGCATTCGTTCGTACCCAACACGTGCGAGCCAAAGTTTTATAGGTTCAGCCTTTTTTGAGGGCACTGACTGTATTATGCGAAGAATTGTCTCAACATTTGCCGCATCAGTCATATAAAATTTTCCATCAGCGGATTGCATTTTCAGTTGGTCACATTTTGTGACCAACTCACTTCCCTCTTGTTTTAAACGATTTTTGAGAGTTGACCAATAACTTTTTGCTTTTTTAAAGTTAGCCTGTTCTGTCAAAGCGGAAATAATATCAATCACAGAAAAATACCACATTTCTTTTCTTTCATCATAGATACGACGAATTTTATAGGTTTCAAAAATTGCTAATGAATTTAGATAATTTTTTTTCATTTTTTATATAAAACGTTAATTATGTTGAGAAGTAATTATGTTAATTTTTGATTTTAATATCCTTTGTTAAAACAAAAGCAATAAAAGTAAGAACAATAATTGTTGTATCAACTATTAGCAGGTCATTTATATTAGGTCCATATATAGCTCTATATTTTGTATAATTTATTTTTCTCTCAATAAGAATTAACAGGGGGGGAGATTTAAGCTTGCATACTGAATCAGGATTAAACGATTTATCATCTTCTAATTCCATACATTCGCCATTTCTTAATCTGTCCCTATTTCCTTCACAACCTAATTTCTTATATCTGTTTAAATTTACAGAGGCACATTCTTTATATATATCTTTTGCATTAGGTTCATAAGTAGTTTTATAAATTATCCATTTAATTGGATTGAACTCTTTTACGTCATAGTAATAATAAAAAGTGTTAAAAGAAAAAAGCAAACCCGAAATGATTAAGATTATTTTTTGCGATGTGTTCATGTTGTTTATTATATTATAAGTTATATTGATATATTAGCAATATAAGCTCCGTTTGTATTAGTGATTAAATTATCTTTAGATAAAATAAGTTTGACTATTTCCTTCATGTTCTGTGGATTTTTTTGATAAGAATTTATCTCAATTCTATGGATCGCTGTTTCATTTATAATGAAATAACATCTATTAAATAGATCAAAATTTTGATTTTCGAAATCAATTGCAAACCTATCGAGTAGAACTAATCCACTGATATTTGGAAAATCTTTTAACGAATTTTGAGCTCTCCATATTAATTCCTTAGAATCCATACAATCAAGTCGAGACATATCTATATAAACAATTAATCCAATTTTAGAGTGAATATATCGTTCAGACTTGTCTATTAATTTACTATGAATAGCTCCCATAATGTCCTTTACAACTAGTTTGATTATTGATCCATCTATTCTAGCTTCATAAGAAAAGCCTGTAAAGTCATCACCTTTTAGGATCTTATCATGTATTTCAATTTCATCCGGAAATAAAGTAAGAGGATCAGCAATAGTAGAGTTAGATAACATATTTCTTATAAAAATTTGAAATGATTGTTTTGGGCAAATTACTATTGTTTTGTCTTTATACTTATTTAATATATCAGGTCTTTTCTCTAACAATGAATTTAATGTTGACAACCCTAAGCCCTCTTTGTTTTCCCAATGAACTTTAGTAACGTCAATATGGTATTGGGTATTGCCCAAATACAATAATCCATCTGGATGAGCTCCTTGTGATTCAGAATAAAATTCTAGCTTACAGCCATTTCTCGATAGCTCACCTAAAACTGCAATTTCTGACATTATATCTTCATCAAATCTAGAGAATCTATTGAAGAGTTCGTTTTTACTCCCAGAAGATCCATGATAATTAGCGTCAATATCATGCAGGTCTCTCCCAAGCATTAATATATATAGTCCATGACAAAGACCAAGCGTATGATGAGTTACTAATAAGTCTATTGGATTGCTAACTTTTAAATAGTTTATGAAATAATTGAAATATTCTTTAATTTGATCTTGAGATAGAGGATAATTATGGTTATTTATCTTTAATATCTCACAAACCGATTTATAAGAATATGTTTTCATATACTACTTTCCCTTCCTTTCCTCACACCCCTACTTCCTTGTTTGTGATTAAAGAGATATAACGATCCCGAAATAAGCACTAAACCCCAGCCCACCACGGGGAGGAAGAAGGGGAGAAGTTTCAGAGTAATAATATTGATTATTCTTCTCACTTTATTATGTTCTTGTATGGTAATAAGAGCATTAAGCGTTTGTTCCCGCAGGCCTTCGAGAATATGCTTGTTGTATTCAAATCCAAATAAGAGAAGGCTGAATCCAAGGAGTAATAAAATTGATTTTCTTGACGGGCGGTAAAGAGACAAACCAACTGCAAAGATAATGCCGCAAAAATAAAACAGGGCAAGGGCGTTATGAGTGATGGTAAAGTAGAGGGTGTAAAAAATATTTTGTTTAAGATCGGGAGTTATAATCATAGTTGATAGTTATTAGTTAATAGTTACTAGCTAGAACAAGCTTAACTGAGGTTTTAGCTCCTCTTTTATTTTAGGCTCAGTTTTATTAACAATCGCCTGTTTTCTTTCAAAAATTCTCTTTATCATAGAATACATCTCAAAACCGGTTAAATATATTTTAAGACCTTCATCAAACCAGGAAAAATGTGTTTCATCAATATCAAAATCTAGGGGAACATCGGTGACGATTGTTGATAATTTTTTTGCGATAACGATGTCCTTTTTGTGTTCCTGCAAAATAGTCTTTACCTTTCCCTCCTCCATCGATTTAATTCCAGACAGAAGATTATCGAGCGTTTTATACTCAGTAAGAAGTTTTACGGTAGTCTTTGGGCCGATTCCTTTGGCACCAATATAATTATCTGATTGATCACCTGCAATTGCCTTATAATCAGGGATTTGATTTGGTTCAATTCCTAGTTTTTCTTTAACCTCGGCGGGGGAGTACAGTTTTGTTTTCGCAAAACCGATTTGAGGAGATATCACATAAATGTTTTCACCAACAAGTTGCAGGAGATCTTTATCTCCTGACAAAATAAATACTTGCTTCCCTTTATCCTTGTAGTGATAGGCGATGGTGCCAATCAAGTCATCTGCCTCGTACCCATCTTTTTCCATGTGAACTATATCACCGGCATCGAGGGCATCTTTTACAAAAGGGATTTGTACGATAAAATCGTCGTCAATTTTGGGACGCTGTGCTTGGTATGTTTCCAACAATTTATTTCTAAATGTGGGAGCGGGAGTGTCAAAACAAACGAGAAGATGTTGGGGTTGGAAGTCTATAACTGCTTTATACAACATCGAAAGAAACCCATACAGGACATGGGTGGGAACACCTTTTGAAGTTTTAAAAGGAGGTAGAGCATGATATGCCCGGTGCATAAGGGCATTTCCGTCTACCAGAAGCAATTTTTCCATAGGTTAATCCTGAATGGCGAGCGATTCGATCGCTTCTTTCTTTCCTACAATCTTTTCAAATTCTTCTTGGTCAAGACTTTCTTTGCTGAGCAATTCTTTCGCAACTTTATCAAGTAATTCTCTTTTTTCTTTGACCATGTGCACTGCTTTATCGTAGCCTGTTTGTAAAATTTGTTTAACAGATGCGTCAATCTTGGCAAGAACTTCTTGAGATACTGTGTTTT
Source organism: uncultured Gammaproteobacteria bacterium (assembly GCA_964366485.1). Taxonomy (GTDB): domain Bacteria; phylum Patescibacteriota; class Microgenomatia; order UBA1406; family GWC2-37-13; genus YC2-FULL-38-9. The sequence continues at coordinate 33,182 of CAYITZ010000001.1, read as the reverse complement.
GCTCGTAATAGGTTTTACCCCATTCGGTCACATCCATCGTAGGTCCAAAATTTATAGGACCCAGTTCACTCATACCATATTCAACCACCATAGCTTTTGCTATACGTGTAGATTGATCAAAATCATTTGAAGCACCGGTTGTAACTTCGTTAAAGATGGTCAATTCAGCCGCTCGCCCTCCCATCATAACTGCTATTTCTTCTAATAAATGTGTTTTAGTTTCGTGTAATTTATCTTTTGCGGGGGGTATAAGGGTATATCCAAGTGCCATACCTCGCGATACAATGGATATGCGATGCACAGGATCGGTGTGGGGGAGAAAGTGACTTACAATTGCATGACCTGCTTCATGATAGGCAGTAAGCTTTTTATCCATATCCGATTGAATTCGTTTTTTGGCCGGTCCCATTTTTACTTTCGTTGCCGCCTCTTCAATATCACTCATGTCAATGTCAACTTTTGCATGACGGGCCGCAAAAATAGCCGCCTCATTCAACATGTTTTCTAAATCAGCACCTGAAAATCCTACCGTTCTTTTGGCAACTTTATCCCAATCGACTTCTTTGGTAAAAGGCTTACCTTCTGCATGGATTTTCATGATGTCTTTACGTCCATCCACGTCCGGATAGTCCACAATGATGCGCCTATCAAAACGCCCGGGACGAAGAAGGGCGGTATCTAGAAGATCTCCCCTGTTTGTTGCGGCTATTACAATCGTTTGCTCATTTGAAGTAAACCCGTCCATTTCAACTAGGATTTGGTTGAGTGTTTGTTCCCGTTCGTCATGGGAGGGCATAGCTCCAACTGACCGGGCGCGACCGATTGCATCAATTTCATCTATGAATATAATGGATGGTGCGCTCTTTTTGGCCGTTGCAAATAGATCACGGACACGTGCCGCACCAATACCAACGAGCATCTCCATGAATTCAGATCCCGCGATTGAAAAAAAAGGAACGTTTGCCTCACCGGCCACCGCCCGAGCTAATAGTGTCTTTCCGCACCCGGCAGGCCCAACCAGCATAACTCCTTTGGGAGTCCTAGCGCCAAGTTTTTTATATTTTTCGGGATTTTTCAAGAAATCGACGATTTCTTCAAGTTCTTTTTTTGCTTCATCGACTCCTGCAACATCTTTAAAGGTAGTCTTTGGCAAATCCTTATTAAATCTCTTGGCGCGGGATTGACCGAATGAAAAAACCGAGTCTTGCGCGCCCCGCGCTTGCTTAAATAAGAAAATGAAAAACCCAACCATAAGAATGGTGGGTATAATATTACTAAGAAAATTGATAAGTCCATTTGAGCCCTGAGTATCTTTAACCTCAATCTGAGCATTGTTTGGATTTACTCCTGCGTCAAGAAGTATTTTACGAAAGCTATCGCTCGGTTCTTTGTAGGAAACACCAAGGGAATTATCTTTATAAAAAAGGAGAACCTTATTATCAACAATTTCTACGCTTTTTACTTTTTTATCCTTAATATCTTGTACCACGGTAGTAATTGACTTCTCAGGCAGTGCCTGTTTTACTTCTTTTGAAATAGACTGATAAGCAAAAAAGAGAAAAAGGACGATGAAGAAGATAAAAAACATGTTTTTTAAGTCGAAATTGAGTTTAAATTGGGCTATCTTTTTAATATCATTTTTCTTAACCTCTTTCCCGTTTTTTTTATTTATCATGGGAACATTTTAGCAGATTTTTGGTAGAATTGACAACACATAATGAGAACAATCCCCCTAGATGAGACAGCAATTCATGAAAGTATAAAAGTCCTGCAATCGGGTGGTCTTGTCATATTTCCATCAGACACCGTATATGGGGCGCTTGTAGACTCAACAAATAAAAAAGCGGTCGCAAAACTTATTGGTTTTAAAAATAGGCCCCTCGGTAAACCGATTTCTGTGTTTGTTTCTGATATGAAAATGTCGGAAGAATATGTAAGCGTAGGTAAGAATAGATTGTTACTCAACAAACTTCTCCCCGGCCCTTTTACCGTCATACTTAATTCAAAACACAAGACCGAAATTCAATTGGAATCAGAACGAGGAACGCTAGGTATTCGCATTCCCGACTTTCCACCCATTTTTCAATTAGTAAAAAAACTGGGAAGACCTGTCACAGCAACAAGCGCAAATATATCAGGACGCCCCGCTCACTATTCTATCGATACGTTACTTCGCGAATTTCCCGACTCAAAAAAAGACATGATTGACCTCATCGTCGACGGGGGGAAACTGCCTCGGAATAAACCCTCAACCGTCATAGACTTAAAAACTCCGGAAATTAAAATTATGAGGAGGGGAGACTTAGGTGTCAAAGATCACGAAACATTTACTTCGCAAAGTGCTCATGAAACAGAAAGAATTGCACAATTCATGGTGAAAAAACATCTGGACAAAAAACTGAATAAACCACTCGTCTTTATCCTTGATGGAGACATGGGGGTGGGGAAGACGGTGTTTGTAAAAGGTGTTGGGCGACTTTTTGATATTAAAAACGTTACTTCTCCGACCTATGTAATCTCATGCGAATATGAAGTAAAAAAATGGGGACTTGAACGTCTCGTTCACTGCGATTTGTTTAATATCGAAGAATCTGACGAATTTAAATATCTTGGACTCGAAGCATATATCAAACCCGGAAATATCCTATTCATTGAGTGGGGAGAAAAAGCGGGAGAGCTCTATGATTTATTGAAAAGTAAGGGAGAAGTAATTCATGTTGGGATGAAATATATTAACGAAAAAGAAAGGGAAATCCGAATATGGTAATCCTATCAATTGACACATCTTGTGATGAGACGGCGTGTGCCATAACTGAGGGGCGAAGAGTACTTTCAAATGTCATATATTCTCAAGTTCTTATTCATAAAAAATGGGGAGGGGTTGTCCCCTCACTTGCAAAAAGAGCCCATGAAGAAAGAATTGATTTTGTAGTTGAGGAGGCGGTAAGGAAGAGCAAACTCGGATCCCAAGCATTTAAACACATAGACTATATTGCCGTTACCCAAGGTCCGGGATTGGCAATGGCGCTTGAGGTGGGCATGAAAAAGGCAACAGAACTAGCGTTGAAATATGATAAAAAAATCATTCCCGTGAATCATCTGGAGGGGCATATTTATTCCTCGCATGTGCAGAATAGTAAAGGTAATCCGAAGCGGGAATTTTCTTTTCCCTGTCTTGCGCTTATTATTTCCGGAAGCCATACGGACATCGTACTTATGAAAGATCACATTACGTATGAAATACTTGGAGAAAAGATAGATGATGCGGCGGGGGAGGCCTTGGACAAAGCGGCTCGCATGCTCGGGTTTGGTTATCCGGGCGGTGCAGTGATTGAACGTCTAGCTCAGGAAGTCAAAAATATTGATACCTATCATTTTCCCCGCCCCATGTTGCACAGTAAAAACTTGCAATTTTCTTTTTCAGGTTTGAAAACGTCACTGTTTTACTTTTTAAAAAAAATGCCGGAAAAGGAAAAAGTCGATAAAATAAAACTGGTCGCAAGTTCATTTCAGGAGGCGGTATTTGACACTATCATCAAAAAAACGGAAGATGCGATGAAACAAACGGGAATAAAAAATATTATAGTAGGCGGGGGAGTAATTGCTAATAAATATCTGCGAAATAAATTCAGGAGACTTATAAAAAAACATAAAGGGTCAATACTATTTCCTCCGTATCCCTATTTAACGGGAGATAATGCCGCTATGATTGGGGTCGCCGCGCATTACAAAGCGGAAAAACGAATATTTGTTGAAAACTTTGATACCTTTGACCGCCTCCCTCGCTTTCCTCTTACCACGTAAGTCAAATTCTCAAATATCTTTATTAAAAATGGGGATTACTTTAGTATAATATCCTATAATATGTCTGATCGGCTTTCACCACTCAATCTATTAAGTAGTGATCTTGCACGGGTAAGAGAGGGTAGTATGCCTCAAATATCCGTTGAAGATTTGCTTAGATCAATGAAACTTGACGGGCCATACCCAGATGGACTAACATTAATGGAAAGAGTGCTCGACTTGGACACAAACTTAAGCATATTACAAATAATTGGCTCAATAGCAATTGGATTTAATAAACTTAGGGAGGTTCAGGTATTGGCAGGTGATATAGAAGATGTTTTAACTCACATGGCGAAAGAGGAAAGTACCCCACAAGAAGAAGCCTTAGCTGTGAATTTATCAAAAGTTGCAGTAAAGCAAATTGTGCGTGAAGGAGATATTTGTCCAATGGGTACAAAACTTTGTTTAGACCTCAGCGTAATCCGGCCAAAACTTATTCCTCCCAATGTAAGTGCAATTTTGGTTGATAAAGTTATCAGGGAGACAGGTTCTAATATGAATAGAGGGACAATAAGAATTGGTATAAGGAGAAGGAAGCCTCGATAACTTCGGAGTAATTGTGGAATCACCGCCTAAATTTTGTATGTCTCTATTTAGACTTGAAAAATTGTATTTAAACTACTACAATTAAGGTACATGTTAACACTCAGTAAAAAATCAGATTACGCGCTCATCATTATATCCCAACTCATAGGTAAAAAGGACTTTGTCCCGCTTTCTGAGCTTATTGAAAATACCGATCTTCCCCGCCGATTTTTAGCTCGCATAGCCGCCACGCTCGTCAGTAATAAACTGCTCATCAGTCGTGAGGGTCGAGTTGGGGGGTATGTTTTATCCCCAAATATTGACTCGATCTCACTATATGATTTTCTATGCATTTTTGAGACGAATATGGATTTTTTAAAGTGCTTGAAGAGTACGAAAGCAAAATGCAAGTATGAAAAAATTTGCACGCATCAAGTTGGAGTAAGAACAAAATTGAATGATGTAGTATTACAACAGCTTAAAAAAACAAAACTCGTCGAATTATTTTAACCATGCTTGATATTAAAAATCTTACGGCTCGCGTGCAAAGGAAGGCTATCCTCCAAGATTTTTCTTATAACTTTAAGGATGACAAAGTATACGTCATCATGGGTCCGAATGGTTCCGGGAAGTCTACTCTGGCAAACTGTATTATGGGACATCCTCACTATTCATTGGACAAAAAAAGTAAGATTTTCCTAAATAAAGAAAACATTACGGATTTATCCCCTGATAAGCGAGCTAAAACGGGAGTATTTCTCTCCTTTCAATCACCTCTTTCTTTACAAGGAGTAACCGTATTTCAACTCCTTCGTGTTGCCCTTGCGGGAAAACAAGACGCTTTCGAATTAAAAAAAGAAGTGATCCGGGAAGCAAAAAAATTAAAAATAAGAACAGACATCCTTGAGCGTTCTTTAAACGAAGGTTCATCGGGAGGTGAGCGCAAAAAGATTGAGGTGCTCCAGGCGGCAGTTCTCAAACCGAAAGTTGCCATATTTGATGAGGTAGATACGGGGGTAGACGTGGATGCTTTGAAGACAATTTCAACCTTCATGAAAACATTCAAAAAAAATAGAACGATTATCTTCATCACTCATAATTCACGTATTTTAAAATACATCTCCCCGGACAAAGTAATTATCCTCAAAGAGGGCAGTCTGGTAAAGGAGGGGGGGAAAGAGCTCCTGAGCGTCATTGAAGAAAAAGGATTTGAAAAGTTGTAATTATTCCTATGGTTAAAGATGAGTCTCTCGAATTTGAATATAAGTATGGGTTTTCGATGCCACAAAAAAATGTTTTCACGGCCAAAAAAGGCCTATCAGAGGACATTGTACGGGCAATCTCGGGACTCAAATCTGAACCCGCGTGGATGTTGGAGTACCGTATAAAGGCATATCACTACTTCCTTTCAAAAAAGATGCCGCCATGGGGAGGGGATCTTTCCAAAATAAATTTTGATGATATCACTTATTTTATCCGCGCAACAGATAAGCAAGTAGGGACTTGGGAAGAACTTCCGGATGAAATTAAAAATACTTACGATCGCATTGGAGTTCCTGAAGCAGAAAAAAAGTTCCTCAGTGGGGTGAGTGCACAGTATGAATCTGAGGTGGTTTATGAAAGTATCCATAAAGAATTAGAAAAAAAAGGAGTTATCTTTTGTGATATGGACACCGGTCTACGCAAGCATCCTGAATTAGTGAAAGAGTATTTTGGGACATTGATTCCCTATACGGATAATAAATTTGCGGCCCTCAATTCCTCAGTCTGGTCTGGGGGGTCATTTGTCTATATCCCCCGCGGAGTGAAAGTAAACCTTCCTCTTCAGGCATATTTTCGCATGAATGCTGAGCGTTTTGGCCAATTCGAAAGAACGCTCATCATCGCCGAGGAAGGATCTTACGTCCATTATATTGAAGGATGTACCGCTCCTATCTATACGAAAAGTTCACTACATAGTGCGGTTGTGGAAATATTTGTGAAGAAGAATGCAAGGGTGAGATATACCACCGTCCAAAATTGGAGCAAAAATGTTTTTAATTTGGTAACCAAGCGGGCGGTAGCCGAGGAGGATGCGATTATGGAATGGGTTGATTGCAACCTCGGAAGCCAGGTAACTATGAAATATCCGGCGGTCTATCTAAAAGGTGAAAGAGCTCGTGGTGAAGTGCTTTCCATCGCCTATTCCGGGAAAGGTCAACATCAAGACGCCGGGGCCAAGATGATTCACTTTGCACCAAATACTTCTTCAAGAATCATTTCAAAATCCATTGCCAAAGACGGGGGTCGGACTTCGTATAGAGGTCTCGTGCAAATTATGCCGGGTGCAAAAGATTCTTCATCCTATGTTTCATGTGACGCGTTACTTCTTGATCCTGATTCCCGGTCAGACACTTATCCCACTATGCGTATCAAAGAGCAGGATGTGGAGGTCCAGCATGAGGCTACGGTTGAACGGATCGGTGAGGAGAAATTATTTTATCTGCAATCCCGCGGTATTAGTAAACCTGATGCCGAGGGGCTCTTAGTGAACGGCTTTATCAGTCCGGTTGTGAAGGAGATTCCCCTTGAGTACTCAATTGAATTAAATCGTTTGATCAATTTAGAAATGTCAGGGAGTGTGGGGTAATTATTTAACTTGTAATATGAAACTTGTAACATTTAAACACATAAAGGAGGGGTCAGAGAAGCACATAGTTTTTGAAAAGCCTGGAAAATATATGGTATTTTTTCATAATCTTTCAGGAGAGCTTGTGTTTGATATCCAGGAAAAAGGTGTTGATCTTGATATATACGGATTATATACAGGGCATAAAAAAGATTCATTTAAAGTGAAGACAATCCAATATCATCGTGTTCCCAGTTCACAGTCAAATCTTCTTATCAAGGGCGTATTCGATGATGAGTCGGTTTTCTTGTATGAAGGCATGATACGGATTGATAAATTGGCCCAGGGCACTCATGCGTATCAAAAAAATCAAAATCTCCTTTTATCACCCAGCGTATTTGTCAGTTCTAAACCTGACCTGGAGATTTTAGCCAATGACGTTTATTGTACTCATGGGTCAACAACAGGCAAATTGAACAAACAGGAGCTTTTTTATATACAATCAAGGGGAGTTGATAAAAAGAAGTCAGAACATATTATGATTTCGGGATTTATTGAAAATATGTTTCAACACCTCAGTGGTGATGAATTTAAGGGTATAGAACAATATAAATATACTATACTGAAACAATATGCTTAACCCGGACAGATTAAAAAAAGACTTTCCCATATTTAAAAATCTTCCCGGATTAATCTATCTTGACTCAACCGCAACCTCATTAAAACCGAGAAGCGTCATTGACAAACTCAAGGAATATTATGAAACGTATTCTGCAAATATTTATCGGGGAATTTATCACCTATCCGAGCGCGCAACCGAGGAGTACGAAAAAACGAGAGAAATAATTGCATCATTTATTCACGCAAATAGCTCAGGCGAAGTTATCTTTACCCGCAACACATCTGAATCCTTAAATCTTCTGAGCTATTCTCTGGGGGAACAAATCATAAGAAAGGGAGATGAAATAGCCACAACCATTATGGAACATCACTCAAACTTTGTTCCCTGGCAACAACTTCTCATAAAAAAGGGAGGGAAACTGTCGGTCATTAAGCTTGACACGGAGGGGAGTCTCGATGTAAAAAATCTGGAAAAATATATTTCAAAAAAAACGAAAATTCTGTGTCTTACCTATGTTTCCAATGTTCTGGGGGTTGCAAATAACATTAAACAAATTATAAAAGATGCAAAAAAAATTAATCCAACAATCATTACTATAGTTGATGCGGCTCAGGCAGTGCCCCACCGGAAGGTGGATGTGCAGGATTTGGATTGTGACTTTTTAGCATTTTCAAGTCACAAAATGCTGGGCCCCACGGGAGTAGGAGTACTGTGGGGACGAAAAGCATTACTGGGCACAATGCCGCCCTTTCTCTATGGGGGAGAGATGATATCGGAAGTCCATGTCCGCAGTACCAAATTCAAAGAAGCTCCCCATAAGTTTGAAGCGGGGACTCCGGCAATTGCTGAAGTCATCGCGCTAAAGGAGGCAGTTATCTATTTAGAAAAAGTGGGGCTAAAGAATATTGAAAATCACGAAAAAAAACTGGCGTCATATGCGATAAAAAGATTGGGACAAGAATTCAAGGATCTTCACGTGATAGGGCCAAAAGATACCGAAAACAAGGGCGGCATTGTAAGCTTTCATTTTGACAAATATCATCCCCACGATGTGGCCCAGATATTATCCGAAAAAAACATATGCGTGCGTGCGGGAAATCATTGTGCGATGCCCCTCCATGAAGAACTGAATCTTATGGCAACCGTACGGGCGAGTTTTTATCTTTACAATAGCGTATCTGACGTTGATGCACTGATAGATGGCCTGCACGAAGTCTGTCAAATTTTAAAATAATTAAAATCTATGACCATATATCAGGAAGTCATATTAGACCATGCGGAAAAACCTCGAAATACGGGAAATATCCAAAATCCAACCAACTCGGTGATTGTTTACAACCCATTATGCGGCGATAAAATCAAGATGGACATCTTATTAAAGAAAGACAGAGTTGTGGATGTGCGATTCCAGGGGCAAGGATGTGCCATATCAAAGGCGGCCTCATCACTGGTGACTCAATGGGCAAAAGGAAAAACAAAAGAAGAGTTGAAGAAAATGACAAAAAAAGATATGATGAATCTATTGAAGATTGAGCTTGGTCCTAACCGGATTAAGTGCGTGCTTTTGCCTCTTGAGGCACTTCAAAAATTATTAATTTAATAGAAACTATGGATCAAAGTGATGTAATTGACCCTAAAAACCCGTCAGGCCCAGTCAAAATTAATAAATTAACCGTCCATGTAGATCGTGATCTGTGCATCGGTGCCGCAACCTGCATTGCGGTTGCTCCCAAGACCTATGTGCTTGACTCTGAAGCTAAAGCAATCATACTGAAAACAGCAGTCGAAGAAACAAGCGAAACAATAGTTGATTCAGCAAAAGCATGTCCGGTGGCCGCAATTATCATAACCGACGAAAACGGACAACGCATTTTTCCCAACTGATTATGCCGCAATATCTTTGGAAAATTGGCGGTGAGGCGGGATTTGGTATCCTTACGACGGGAACTTTTTTCTCCAAAATCGCAAGCCGTTTGGGGTATTTTATTTTTGATTATATCCAATACCCGTCTCTTATCAGGGGTGGACATAATACTTACAATGTAGGTTTTTCGGATGAACCGGTATATAGTCTCAAACAGACTATAAACATGTTGGTATGCTTAAATAAAGACACCTATACATTTCATAAAGATAAGCTCGGATCAAATAGCTTAGTGTTGTATGACAAAGATGAGTTTGAGATAGAAGATTCCATAATTAAACTTCATATTCCCCTAAAAAAAACTCTATCAGATTTAAAGGGACAAGTTGTCATGAAAAATACAATAGCACTTGGCGCGTCTTTGGCGCTTCTTGGGGCTGATATTTCGGTGCTTCATGAGCTTCTTGTATCCCAATTTGGTAGAAAAGGAGATACGGTTGTAAATTTCAACAAGCAATTTGCTGAAGCAGGCTATAACTATGTTTTAGCAAACTATAAAGAGCATGTGAAGCCTCTATTAGTAAAACGGGAAAATACACCCCAACTGGTAATAAGCGGAAACGAAACGTTTTCACTTGCCGCCTCAGTTGCCGATTGCCGCCTGTATGTAGCCTATCCCATGACACCTTCATCAACCGTCCTCACCGTCCTTGCCGGATGGCAGGGAAAAACAAATATGGTAGTCCGCCACGCAGAAGATGAAATTTCGGTTATTAATACCGCACTCGGCGGATCGCTTGCAGGCGTTCGAACGTCGGTTGGTACTTCAGGTGGTGGATTTGCCCTCATGGTGGAATCAATATCGTTTGCCGGTATTGCGGAAATTCCCATCGTCATATTTCTTGCTCAGAGGTCAGGACCTGCAACGGGAATGCCGACGTGGACCGAGCAGGGGGATCTTTTGTTTGCGGTGCACGCGGGGCATGGAGAGTTTCCTAAAATTGTACTTGCACCAGGAGATAACGATGAAATGTTTGAGTTGACTATCAAAGCTTTTGATTTAGCTGACATATACCAGGTTCCGGTAATAGTCATGTCAGACATGTTACTTTCGGAGTCTCATCGAAGCCTTTCAAAGGATCTTGTTGAAAAGCACATGAAAGAGTATAAACCAAATAGAGGAAAACAGATCAATAAAATTGATCAGTCTCCCTACCTACGTTATCGAATCACCGAAGATGGGATATCTCCTCACCTGGTGCCGGGAGCAGAAGGGGCTTACTATCAATCAAACTCATACGAACATCTGGAAGACGGACACACAACCGAGGAAGCTTTAGACCGCATAAATCAAGTGGATAAACGGGCACGTAAAACACAAACGTATCTTATGTCACATTTTTCACCTCCCATCGTCTACGGAGATATGGATAGTGCGGAGATTGTTTTTGTTGCTTGGGGATCAACCAAAGGCCCGGTACGAGAAGCACAACGTCTTTTGCAGGAAAAAGGAAAGAAGACGGCCCTTCTCCATTTTATCCACCTGTTCCCCATGAGTAAAGAAATGGTTTTGCCATTTTTTAATAAAGAAAAAAGATATATTCTTGTTGAAAATAACTCAACCGGGCAGTTTGGAAAACTTTTGAGGATGGAGCTGGGTGTTGATCTGAAAGAAATGATTCTTAAATACGATGGGCGGCCTATCTCAATGGAGGAGATAGTTAATAGCATTTTAAAATAATTTATGTCAACAGTACAGGATTTTACCGGCTATCAACCAACCTGGTGCCCGGGGTGTGGCAATTGGGGGATTGGAGTGGCGATTAAATCCGCGCTGGTACAAATGGGGCTCTCGCCTTCTTCCGTGTTTGTATCTTTTGGAATCGGGTGTTCCGGTAACATGAACGATTTCCTGAATGCCTATGCAAGCCATGGCCTACACGGTAGGGCTCTTCCCGTTGCTATCGGTTTTAAACTTTCAAATCACAAGATGCAAACTATCGTGGTAGCGGGGGATGGAGATTTTTATGGTGAAGGGGGCAATCATTTTCTCCACGGGTGCCGCGGAAATCATGATATTACTGCCATTATTCATGACAATAGCGTGTACGGATTAACTACGGGTCAGGTTGCACCAACCGCGGCAAAAGGATATAAATCAAAATCGACACCAACCGGCATCATTGAAACACCGGTAAATCCATTGAGCTTTGCCATAACTCAAGGGGCCACGTTCGTAGCACAGGCATTTGCAGGTAATGCTCCCCACATGATTGAAACCATGAAGCATGCATTTGAACATAAAGGATTTTCAATCGTAAATATTCTTCAGCCCTGCGTTACCTTCAACAAAATAAATACCTATCCCTATTACATGCAAAAGTCATATAAGCTTGGGGCAGATTATCAACCTAACAATAAAGTTGCGGCACTTGGTAAGGCACTTGAATTCCATGAGGAGAAATTTCCCTTAGGAATACTCTTTAAAGAAGATAGGCCGGCTTATCACGAACATCTTCCCCAGCTGGCTGATTCGACTCTTGTTTCGCAAAGTAAAGTGAAAGATCTCGAAGGTCTATTAAGTGATTTTATTTGAATATTTTTAATTAACATTTGACAGTTAGCAGATACTTTGCTATACTGCTAAATAAAATTATGGCATTTCTTATGGGTTCACCTAATCAAGTCACACTTCCCATCATCGCAGTTCGTGACGGTATCGTGTTTCCCAAGACGGAAAACGTTCTCGTTTTTGGGAGGCTCAAAAGCATTACGACCATAAATGAGGCGTTAAAGAGTGATAAAAGAATTGTTCTAGTGATGCAAAAAAACTCATCGGTTGAAGATCCGAGAAAGGAAGACCTTTATGAAATAGGAGTTGTGGCAACCATTGAAAAGACTGTGGTTGGTGAAAAAGGTGAAATAAATGCATTGGTTAAGGGGGTTGAAAAGGTTAAGATCACCGAATACACCAAAGATACCCCTTACTTTGAAGGCAAAGTCGAAAAGATCGAAGAAATCCTTGACAATGATAATGAACTTCAGGCAATGGTAAAACACATCTCGCTCCAGGTAAAAAAAGCAATTAATTTAGGAAAAGCGGTTGATTTTGTTTTTCTCATGAATATTCTGAACGTGGGGACTCCACAAGATTTTTCGTATCATATTGCCATGATTCTCGATATCAAAGAAAAAGAAAAGCAGATTCTCCTGGAGGAAAATGAATTAAAAAAAAGACTAGTGATGGAAGTGGATCATATAGACAAGGAAGTTAAAATTCTTGAAATTGAACAAAATATATCAGCAAAAACTCAACGTAAATTTGAAAAGGGAATGAAAGAAACTTTTCTCAAAGAAAAGATGAAGACAATTGAGGAAGAGCTGGGGGGAGGAGAAGATAAGGATCTGAAAGAGTACCGTGATAAAATAGCCGCATCAAAAATGCCAAAGCAAGTGGAGGAAAAAGCGTTAAAAGAGCTCAAACGCCTCAGTCAAATGTCACAATTCAATCCGGAAGCTTCATATGTAAAAACCTATCTTGATTGGTTGGTTGATCTACCCTGGTCAACCATTTCGACCAGCAACATTGATATCAAACAAGCGGAGAAGATATTGAACGAAGATCATTTTGGTTTAAAAAAGATCAAAGAGCGTATACTTGAATATCTAGCTGTCATTGAACTGCGCCGTCAAAAAGCGGAGATTGCACAGAAGGACGGAACAGGAGAAAAAAAGAAAAAAGAATATCAACCCACGATTATCTGTTTTGTAGGCCCTCCGGGAGTGGGAAAAACATCTCTTGGTCGTTCCATAGCGCGAGCGCTTGACCGGAAGTTTGTGAAGATGTCACTCGGCGGGATACGGGATGAGGCTGAAATCCGCGGTCATAGACGAACTTATGTGGGCGCACTTCCGGGACGTATCATCCAGGGCATCAAACAGGCAGGCACCAAAAATCCTTTATTCATGCTTGATGAAATAGATAAAATCGGTCGTGATTACCGGGGAGACGCATCCGCGGCCCTTCTTGAGGCTTTAGACCCAGAGCAAAATCATTCGTTTTCCGACCACTATCTGGAAGTTCCCTTTGACCTCTCCGACGTTTTTTTTATTACAACCGCCAATATGTTAGATACTATTCCCGAGGCTTTGCTTGACCGGCTTGAAATCATCAATTTCCCTGGGTATACGGAGGATGAAAAATTCCACATCGTAAAAGACTATCTTGTCAAAAAACAGATCGATGCCCATAGTCTGTCAACTGCCGAAGTACAGGTGCATGATGCGGCTATGAAGATGATCATCCGGCGCTATACGCGTGAGGCTGGAGTACGCGAACTTGAGCGCCAGGTTGCCGGGGTATTCCGTAAGATTGCCCGTGAAATTGTTGAGAAGAAAATTACAAAAAAAGTAGTCGCTACCCCAGATATTTCAAAGTATTTAGGCCCATACAAATACTCCAGTCAAATAATTGAAGGAAAAAACACGATTGGCATATCGACCGGACTTGCGTGGACTCAGGCGGGGGGAGACATCCTCTTTATCGAGGTTGCTATCATGCCGGGTAAAGGCGCTTTAACACTAACTGGTCATTTGGGCGACGTCATGAAGGAGTCCTGCCAAGCCGCCCTTTCTTATATCCGTTCCCGTTGGGAAAAGTTCGATCTCAAAAAAGATTTCTTTCACAATTATGATATCCACGTCCATGTACCGGAAGGTGCTGTTCCCAAGGACGGTCCCTCTGCTGGACTGGCAATTGCAACCGCCATGTTATCTGCCCTCACCAAGACACCTTTTAGGCGCGATGTTGCTATGACCGGAGAAATTACCCTTCGTGGACGAGCACTTGAGATAGGGGGAGTTAAGGAAAAAGTCATCGCCGCGCATAGGGCAGGTATAAAGACCATCATTCTTCCCAAAGACAACAAAAAAGATCTTGAAGATATTCCCGACTATATCTTGAAAGATCTCAAGTTTGTGTATGTTGAGAATCTTGATGAAGTCTTACCGGTTGCCCTAACTCATTCCCCAAAGATGATTAAGAACCGAAATAAGTTTGACATTTAAGAAAGTCTGTTATAAACTATAGACTATATGAGTAAAAACAATATTTGTTTTCAATTCTCAACCACCACTCCTACTTAAGGAGGGTGTTTTTTTGTTTAAATTTACCCTCCGAAAGGAGGGCTTTTGTTTTTATATGGATAATCAAATAAAAAATCTGTTGAGAACTACTACAACTACCCGATTCAATTCGGGAGGTTTGTAGCGTAAATAATATATTATTTATCAAAAACCAAGCCTCCCATAAGGGAGGTTTTTTAATAATTAAAAAAAGATAATGCTATGAAAATTATGAAATTTGGAGGATCATCGCTTGGAACGGGTAAACGAATGCTTCATGTTGCTGAAATTATTAAAAAATTTAGCAATAAGTCAGAAGTAGTTATTGTTGTGTCGGCTATGAATGGTGTAACAGATAAACTGATTAGTCTTTTTCAGAAATGCAAATCTAGAGATTTTTCGACCGCTTTTGAAGAAATACGCATACTACATGGTATTCATAATTCTGCATTAAGAGATTTAGGATTAAGGAAAAATGATTATGTTCATATTAAAAAATCTCTTTATCATCTTTTTGGGGATTTAAGTATTTACCTTTTCCTATGTAAAGACTACAGCTTATCTGATTACGACTACGTAATTTCATTTGGTGAAAAATTATGTAGTCACTTATTGTCAGCTGCATTAAACAAAATTGATGTCATCGCAAAACCTATAGACGCTTCTAGTGTTATTGTGGCAAACAATATGTTTGGTAACGCTAGGGCTCTTCTTGCAGATACCAAAATAAAAGCAAAGAAAAGTTTACTACCTCTACTCCTAAAACATATTGTACCTGTTGTAACTGGATTCTATGCTGCCACAAAAGAAGGAAAAATTGTAACTCTAGGTAGAGGTGGGTCTGACTACAGCGCAACTATTCTATCTAATGTTCTTGACGCAAAAGAAGTTATTTTATGGAAAGAGGTTGATGGTGTATTTAGTACCGATCCTAAGAAAGATGATCAAGCAAAGTTTTACTCAGAACTTTTATATTCTGAAGCACTTGCTCTTGCAGAAAGAGGGGCAAAGGTATTGCATTCTGAAGCAATGAAACCTGTCAAATCAAAAGGAATTATTGTGTGGGTAAAAAATATCTTTAAACCAGATTTAATTGGTACAAAAATATGGAAAGGAGTATCACAATGAAAAAATTGAACATTTTACATCTTGGAGCTGGAAATGTAGGAAAGGAAGTTATAAGGCAACTCGCAGAACAGAAAAAGAAACTTAGAAAAAGCTTAGGTATTTCACTTAATTATGTTGGAAAATTTAATTCAGAAAATTCTGCACAAGAAATTAATGACGCAATACAGAAAATTGCTTTACCATTTGTGCTTATAGATACAACCGCATCCGATGAAACAGTCTCATATATTACGTTTGCTCTAAAACGTGGAGGATTTGCTATTTTAGCAAACAAAAAACCACTTAGTGGCAAACAAAAAGATTTTGATTTTTTACATAAATTGGGTGAACAACGGTTATTTTATGAGTGCGTAGTAGGCGCAGGTTTACCGATCGTCCAAACATTAAAAAATTTTATAACAACTGGAGATAAAGTTATAGAAATACAAGGTTGCTTTAGTGGAACACTTGGATTTATTTTTTCTCAATTAGACAATGGAAGACTGTTCTCTGAAGCAGTACTTTCTGCAAAGGAAAAAGGGTTTACCGAACCCGATCCGAGAGACGATTTATCAGGTGTTGACGTAGCTCGCAAAGCTCTAATTTTGGCCCGCTTAATAGGTCGGAAAATTGAAATTAAAGATATACAACTTGTTGGTTTATATCCAAAAAAAATGCAGAAACTAAGCGATGAAAACTTTTTGCGCGACCTATACCAAATAAATAATTTTTACAAACAAAAGGTAAAAGAAGCAAAAAAGAAAGATAAAGTTCTACGCTTTGTAGCAAAAATAAGTTTTCAAAAGTGTAGTGTCGGACTTCAAGAAGTTGATAAATCAAGTGATATTGGAAATCTTAAAGGACCTGACAATTTGATTGCCCTCAAGACCGAACGATATTTTAAAAACCCATTAGTAGTAAAAGGACCTGGGGCAGGAATTTTTGTTACTGCAGCAGGTGTGTTCGCTGATCTTCTATCAGTTGCAAAAATAGTTAATGGAGGAAATATATGAATAAGCTAAAAGTGGGAATATTGGGAGCAACGGGTATGGTGGGACAGCGGTTTATCCAACTGCTAGAAAATCATCCATGGTTTGAGGTAGTAGTTATTGCAGCGTCTCCTCAATCATCTGGGAAAAAATACGAAGAGGCTGTTAAAGGCCGATGGAAAATGAATACACCTATTCCAGAACAAGTAAAGAAATTAAAAGTTAAATCCGCAGAAAGTAATATAAAAAGTATAGCAAAACAGGTTAATTTTGTTTTCTCTGCGTTAGATATGGATAAAGAGGATATTAAGCGGGTTGAGAAAGCTTATGCCGCACTTGATGTTCCTGTTGTATCAAACAACTCTGCGCATAGATGGACAGAAGATATTCCAATGATTATGCCGGAGATTAATTCTGAACATGTAAAACTCATAGATATACAAAGAAAAAACAGAGGTTGGAAAAAGGGTTTAATTGCTGTGAAACCAAACTGTTCAATACAATCCTATGTATCAATACTTACTGCTCTTAAAAAATTTAAACCACAAAAAGCTCAGATTGTTAGTATGCAGGCAATCTCTGGCGCAGGCAAAACGTTTGGTAGTTGGCCAGAGATGGTCGATAATGTTATTCCTTTAATAGTTGGAGAAGAAGAAAAATCTGAGAAAGAACCCTTAAAAATATGGGCAAAAATTACTAACAATAAATTGTATATTGCTAAAAAACCAGAAATTTCTGCAACATGCATACGAGTTCCTGCATCAAACGGTCATATGGTAAGTGTATCAGTATTATTCAAGATAAAACCATCCAGACAACAAATTCTTGATGCGATTAAAAAGTTTAACCCAATAGATAAATTAAATTTACCCTCTGCCCCAAAGGAGTTTATTCATTATTTTGAAGAGGAGAATCGCCCTCAAACAAGATTGGACCGTGACTTTGGAAATGGAATGGGAATCTCAATGGGGAGATTGCTGAAAGATAAATATTTTGATTGGAAATTTATTGCTCTATCTCACAATACCATAAGAGGTGCTGCTGGAGGAGCAATTCTCATGGCAGAGTTACTAGTTAAAAAAGGGTATATATGAAACTTTCAATAATTGGAATGTCTGGTAGTGGTAAAAGTTATTGGTCGAAAAAACTTCAAGAAGAAAAAGGCTTCAAGAGGTTTTGTTGTGATGACATAATTGAACAGAAATTAAGTCATGAACTTAAAAAGTTTGGTTATTCTGGATTACATGATGTTGGTAAATGGATGGGGCAACCATTTGATCCCCAATATGTGAAAAGAAGTAAAAAATATTTATATTTTGAGAACAAAGCAACGTATGAAATATTTAGAGCTATTAAACACCAAAAAAATATTGTTATTGATACGACTGGTAGTGTTATTTATATGGAAAATAGTATTTTACAGAAATTATCGAAATTAACTCAGATAATTTATTTGGACACTCCCGTTACTGTTCAGCAAGAAATGTACAGGTTGTATCTTAAAGATCCAAAGCCGGTTATTTGGGGTAAATCTTTTTACAAGGTAAATGGGGAATCAAATATTGAATCTCTAAGTAGATGTTATCCTAAACTACTTGCTTTTAGATCAAAAAGGTATGAGAATATTACAAATATTAGGTTTGATTATACTTTTTCGCATAGTCAAAATTTTAGTGTAGATGAATTTATGGAGGTAATTAAAAAATGATTCAATACAAAAGTACACGAAACAATATAAAATTATGTTCTTTTTTGGATGTCATATTAAAAGGTATTGCAAATGATGGAGGTCTTTTTGTTCCGGAAAAAATACCAAAATTTTCGCTTAGACAATTAAGGTTACTATCAAAAAAGTCATATCAAGAACGAGCTATTTTTATTTTTAATCTTTTTGAACCAGACTTGTCAGAGAATACCATAAGGAAAATTGTTAATACAGCATATTCTACAAACTTCGATACTACTCTAATTGCCCCATCAATCCACTTAAAAGACAATCAATATGTTCTTGAGTTATGGCATGGTCCAACCTCCGCTTTCAAAGATATGGCTTTACAAATTATGCCATTGCTATTTTCAGAAGCAGTAAAGGAGAAGAATAAAAAATTGGTCAACAAAGGTGAAAAACCTATACATTATCTCATTTTAGTAGCAACATCTGGAGATACAGGAAAAGCAGCTTTAGAGGGGTTCAAAGATAGAAAAGGTGTTTCCATAATAGTTTTTTATCCCTATGGACATGTATCGCGACTCCAAGAGTTGCAAATGATTACCCAAAACGGGTTAAATGTTGAAGTTTGCGCTATCCATGGAGATTTTGATGCAGTCCAATCATTAGTAAAAGATATATTTAATGACAGCAAATTTAATAAAAAACTTTTTAATCAATACCAAGTTTTATTGTCTTCAGCAAACTCAATTAACTGGGGAAGGCTTATTCCACAAATTATTTACCATATTAATGCCTACATTGATTTAGTAAACAAGCAGGTTATAACATTGGGAAGTCAGATAGACATAGCTATCCCTACGGGTAATTTCGGGAATACATTAGCAGCATATTATGCTAAGAAAATGGGATTACCAATTCGAAAGTTTATCTGTGCTTCAAATGAAAACAATGTACTAACAGAATTTCTCCAAACAGGAATATATAATATTAAAAAACGTAAATTGGTGCAAACACCCTCACCGTCGATGGATATTCTTATCGCCAGTAATATTGAACGTCTTTTATACACAATCTCTAATGATCCAAAAAAAGTTTCCTTCTGGATAAACCAATTAAAAATCGAAAGAAAATTTGAGGTTGACAATCTTACTAAAGGAATCTTAAAGAAAGAATTTTATGCGGATTGGGTTTCAAATAAAGATTGTTTATTAAATATAAAAAAACTTTATGATGAAACTAAATATCTGATGGACCCCCATACTTCTGTTGCTCAAGCGATAGTAGAGAGATACCAAAAACAAAAATCTATCTCCTCACCCGTAATTATCTGTTCAACGGCCCACTGGGCAAAGTTTGCAAAGGATGTTTGCAGAGCTCTCACAAAATCAATTAATGATGATATGTTAGATGAATTTGAAATACTTAAACGAATAAAAAGAATTACTAAGGCGTCTATTCCAAAAAATATTCTGGAATTAAAAAGAAAAGCTATTAAACACAGAAAAAAATATAACCCAAATACTAAGCTTATTGGGGATAAAATTATTAATTGGTTAAAAAATACCCAATAAAAGACTATTAAAAGTTAATATCATAAATCTTATGGAAAAACAAAGTCTAGACAATCTTCGACATTCTTGTGCTCATTTATTGGCGGCTGCTATCCTTGAATATTATCCAAAGACAAAGTTGACGCTTGGTACTTCTATTGAAAGCGGTTTTTACTATGATATTGATTTTGGAGATATTAAATTATCAGAATCTGACTTTTCAGAAATTCAACGGAAAAGTTATCTTATGCTGTGTTTGCGATGAGGAAAATGCAGGATATTTTGGAACAAAAGTATTGGCAGAAAAAGGAATAAATGCAAAATACCATATATTCGGTGAACCAACTGGCTTCAATATTTTTATTGCAGAAAAGGGATTTCTCAGACTGAAAATTATCATATCTGGAAAAGAAGCGCATGCCGCTTTTCCTGAAAATGGAGAGAATGCAATTGAGAAGATGTCAAACATCATTCAAGAATTAAAAAGTATGAAGTTCAGCATAGTTCATCCACTATTATCTAATCCATCAATTAGTCTGGGAATTATAAAAGGAGGACAAAAGGTGAATATCGTTGCCGGTAAGTGTGAATTAGATATAGATATTCGTTATTTACCTGGACAATCAAAAGCAAACATCATTCATAAAATAGCTCAAATAGTCAATAGGCAGGGGAGAGGATCGATAGATGTCATTTCGTACGGGGAGCCTTGTGAGACAAGTGTAGATTCCCCTCTAGTCAGAGCGGCAAAAAAGATATGCCATACTGAGGCAGTAGGAGTGAATTTTGCAACCGACGCGAGATTTTACAAAGACGTTGATTTCATCATCTGTGATCCAGGAAACCCAAAACTGGCGCATCAAAAAGAAGAATATATTGTTATTTCTGATTTATACAAAGCAGTTAAAAGATATAAGGAAATTGTATTAAGTATGGCCGCTGACTCGAATAGTAATTATAGGTAGAAGTTATCTCTAAACCTAATAACATGTCATTGCGAGGAGCCTGGCAACCTGCGAGGTTGCCAAGGGCGATGTGGCAATCTCATGACCTGATAAGATTGCTTCGCTATACTATGATTGGCTCGCAATGACATTCCGTATCCCTAGGATTAGAGATGACTTCTAGTTTATTCTTTATGAATTTGTCCCCTTCAAAAAGAGAATTACTGGCTTAGAAAATAGCGTTAATGACATTCCTATACTAAATACATGTTCTGGGGATGGAACTTTTGTATTTAAAGCACCCTGTAAAATGGTTGTATTAGCTGGGACCAATTCATCACCGAACATAGCTCGAACTGTCATTATTTTTTGTTTATCCAAATCAGTGAGGCTACCTTCTCTACTTTCAAATAATTTGACAGACTCAGCAAATGATGGACTTGAAGCAGTTTTTGCTTCAAATGATCGAAATCCGGTAGATGGTCCTTTTCTTAATCTTCCACAGACATTTACTACTCGGTGCACGACATTTCTGCGCTCAATAAATGCGTTTAAAGCGGCACTACCACCAGCACTTGTTCCCACCAAAGAAACAACAACTCCTTTATTCGTGAGCCGATCGATCATTTCTACCAATATTTTGAGTTTTGGTTCGAATGAGGGCTCACCATCACGCCACCCTACAGAATGAACAATAGTATCCAATCCATGACGTTTCCAGTGATTTGTAGCTAACTGGAGCATTCTTGTTTCACCTCCCAGACCAGGAATAATAATAACCGAATGTACTTTGTTCAAATAATCATTGAAAATTTTAATTCAAATTACCTATCGTAGTCCAAGGTAGAAATTCCTTAATGTATACATAAGATTATAGAGAGAATATAAAAAGGGAGAAACTACCAAATCTAATCCGGGAACAAATTCGGTGAAGGTGGTGCCGTATCCCTCTTTGAATCGGGTAAAGCCCGCCCAAGGATTATGTTGGTCATAATTTCGGGGAAGAGACCCCCACATGTCAAACTTGGTTGCACCCAGTTTTCTTCCTAAGCGGATTGCCTCCCACATGAGAAGATTTGCCGCCATCAGGTTGCGGTGTAATTCTGAAGTACCCCCATACGGATAATAAAAAATATCTTTGAATTTGAACAGTTCATACGCCGCAAGGGGAGCACCTTCATAGAATGCAATTAAAATATGGGCAATCCCATCCTTTAGACTGTTCCAGACAATTTCGTGATACTCTTTTGTGTGGCCAAAGTATTTTTGCCGTTTGCACGTATCAAAATAGAGCTTCTGAAATATCTCAAAGCCCTCATTGTTTGACATTTCCTTCACCGCAACACCCTTTTTTTGAGCGAGTTTAATATTATATCTCGTCTTTTGCTTCATATTCCTTAAGAGATCTTCTTCAGTTTGGGTGAGGTCCAGCATTTGCGTCCAGATTGGAAATAAAGGATGAGGAGACTTAGTCAATTTGAAATTTGAAGTTTGTTTACCCTGAGGAACGTAGGGAAATTTGAAACCCGCTTCAACATACGGTTCGATTTTTATGAAGATGAGATTGTTTTTTTTCCCATACGACGATAGAAAGCTCAACACGTCCTTGGAAGGAAATATTGAGCGAGGGAGATAACCAATTTTATAGCCTAAAGCAATGAGATGTATAGTCATTTGATAAGTTTCAATAAGAGTATCTTTATCAAATACTCCTATTCTTATCACAGCAATCCCCATTTTTTTTCGTGCTTCTCCCCATTCCCATGCTTGTAGAGGATGTAGTGCAACACTATTAAATTCTTTTTTATCAAACGTATCTTCAAGAATCTGTATGCTTCTCATACTCATATTATAGTTTATCCGCGCCATAACTTGTTCTGATCGCTTCAAAAATGAGCCTCATTTCATTATCTTTATTTAATTGATTTATAACCATCTCGTTATTCGTTAATATAAACGGCCTTGTCATATCTCCATAAAACCCCCCATGGGTTCCTTTATGTTCTTCAAAGGCATACAGTCTTCCTTGATCATCAACATTTCCAAAAAGTACCAGATCCCCATTATTTTCAAAAGACGCATATCGTGCGAGTGACTGGGGTATTCTTTTATCAAACGGCAATGTGCCAAAAGGGTAGCCAGAGATTTTCTGGACTTTCCCTCCTGCAAATTCAATCATTCCTTTTCTTCCAATGAGTGACTGCGTATTATTACTATTCCTTACCAACACCCAACCAATTTCTTCATTATTTATCAAACTATTTATGATATTTGGAAATTTCTCGTCAAGTTCATGTAGTACATAAGGTTTTTTGAATCTTTCAGAAAAATAAACTTGAGTTGTTGAGCCACCTGGAATAAGATAGATGTTCTTATCTTTTTGTTCAAATGGGGGGAAACCAAATGTTTTTAACACATGATAGGATGGATCATTGAGAGCATTTTGAACTATGCTCTCAAGGTAGTTTGGTTTATCAAGGGGTCTTGATGGTGTCTGTCCGTGATCGGAAAGAATGAGAAAATCATATTTTCTTTTAGATTTTTGAGCTGTTTTATAGAGAGACTCACAATACCAATCAATTAGTCGAATTGATGAGTAAGACATCTTAGCATCTATTCCGTATTCGTGAGCAAATTCATCATAGAGTACATAATCAATAAAAAGAACAGGCGTTTCACGCGCTATTTCAAGTTCGGCAATATAGCTTGCAATATTTCCTAAGAAAATACGGGAAAATGCGGATTTTAAAAGAGTAATTAATTTCTTTTTTGATCGTTCTTTGCCTGAAATAAAAATACTTGTAAGCACACTCCTAACTATAAGGTAGCATGTTAAAAACAATCGAAGAGGGTTGAAAAAAATAAAGAGAAAATAATGGAGCTTACGAAAAACTTTCAATGGGGATTTTAAATTTAACTCAACCCCTGAAAGATCACATTGTGTAGCGCCTGCGGAATAAATACCCAATATGCAAGATCCTGACTTGAGCAATTGAGATTTCTTCTTCATTTCTTGTTCAAATCCCACGACACTTTCGCCCCTATTTCCCCTCACAAACTGAGACAAAGACCTATCATACCAAGTAAATCCAGGAATATTTTCACTTGTCCCAAAGAATAACTCTGCCTCAGTTGCGGTAGTTACCGCAGGGATACCACAAAAATATGGATGTACAGAGTATCCTTTTTTAAGAAGTTTTGAAAAAAATTTGCCATATCTTTTTTCGATCGCCTGTTTGAGCATGGTGTGACTAAGTCCATCAATCAGTATAATAATGAGCCCTTTTTTATCAGTGGGTACGGAGCTTTTATGAAGTTGAAAGATCTGCAAGAGCAACGATAACAAAGCTTTACGCATGGTTCTGTTTTAAAATACTCAAATAAATTTTCTCAGTTTGCTCCGCCACAATACTCCAAGCATATTTTTGACTTTCCCCGATACACCAAGCTCTTACATCCTGCCGAAGTTGAGAATCGGTTAGTACTTTTGTTAATGCCTGAGCAAGTGCCTTTGTATTTTTCTGCTCAACCAGAAGTTCAAAGTTTGGATACTCACGGAGAGATTCTTTAACCGCCTCATTTTGAAATCCTACAATCGTGCATCCGCAACTCATTGCCTCAAGTATGGTGAGGGGAGATGCCTCATCAAAATAGGGAGCGCAGAATATTTGAGCTTCCTGAAAAAAATGAATTCTCTTATTTCCAAAGACTTCCCCCCCATATTTTATCTGCTTTTCGAGGTGGTTATTTTTAATAAATGACAAGGTTGTTTGCACCTCTGGCCCCCCGCCAACGAACTCCAACTCTGCCTGAGGAAACTTGTGGGCAATCATGCGAAAAGCTTCCAATAAATAGATTACCCCCTTTCTTTGCACCATACGCCCCAAAAAAAGAAGCTTTATTTTTTTTGACTTCTTCTGGGGGATGGGGTAAAACGACTCCCTGTCTACTGCGTTGTAAACAATATGTTGAGAGACTTTTTTTGTACAAAGACCTTCCCATCTCTTTTGAGTGATGCGGGAGACAAAGATTGCGGCACCCATTTTCTCGGAAAATTTATCTTTAAACAGAGGCACAATACCATTGAGTGCATTGATAATAGAAGTATCATCCCATGCGGAGTGAAAAGTACTGACTTTTGGGATACTGGTTGCGTCAACCAACTGCCACCCAAGGATGGGGATATAGGGTTCCTGAATATGCAGGATATCAAATTTATTTTTTGAAAAAATTTTATTTATATCAGAAAAAGGTTTGAGCATCTGGATACTTGTCCAGTTACCGTTCGGGAGGGGGACCTGAATGGTATAACCGATGGGGTGATAATTCTTATACTGTTTTGCGTTTCCCTCAGGTCCAAAAAGAGTCACTTCATGCCCTCTTTTCCTCAACTCTACTGACAAATAACGAACATGCTCCTGCACTCCGCCGGCTGAGGTAGGGTTGGAGGAAAAAAACATGGCAATACGCAGTTTTTTATTTTCATCCATGCAGTGATGTGAGGATTTTTAATGTTTCCCTTGCACATTTATTCCATGAAAATAGCTTAATCCGTTGACGACCCTTCTTTATCAGTTCACTTCGGAGTTTTTTATCTGTCGAAAGGAGAACGATCTTATCTGAAAGTTCGGAGTAATTTTCCGGATCAAAATAGAGCATGGCTTCGCCTCCTACTTCAGGGAGACTTGAGGAGAATGAGGAAATAACCGGACATCCAAAACTCATGGCCTCAAGTACCGGGATACCAAAGCCCTCATAAAAAGAGGGGAGCACAAAACAAAAAGCTTTTTGGTAAAGAGTTACTAATTCTTCATCAGTAACATAGCCGGTAAAAATTATTTTATTCTCAAGATATAAATTCCTTGCTTCCTTAAAAATCTGATCGAAAAGCCAACCTTTTTTCCCTGTTATCACCAATTTAAACTCAGGATGAGTTTTATTGAGTACAGTCATAGCGCGGATGAGCGCAATTATATTTTTTCTGGGTTGAATAGTGCCAACATAAAGCACGTAGGGAGAAGTAATAGGGGGTGTCATTTCGCCGCTTGAACCGACGATTGATTGGTCGTCAATTTCTTTTTCAAACCCGTTAAATATAACTTCAATTTTATTTTCAGAGGTGTGATAAAAACGCATCACGTCTTTTTTCGTAGTTTTTGAGACGGTTATAATTTTTGTCGCATTGTGTAGAGAATAATTCGTCCAGTTCTTCAATTGGTACAAATCTTTTTTCAAGAACTCGTCTGGATAATGGAGATATGCCACATCATGTATGGTTACCACGGACGGACAAAAACAAAACCGAGGAGCGTAATGGGCGGGTGAGAAAAACACCTTAATGCGTTCCCGAGAAAAATAATTCTTAAACAATTCAAAAGGTAAAAATATTTGGGACCAGAGAAAGGAACCATTTACTACTTTGTATTTAAAATAAGGTGTCTCGTCAGGTAGGTCATTAATAGGGAGCTTTTTTAAATAGACAATAAACTTTAAATTTGAAGAAGCGCGCTGTTGAAAATAAAAAAGATGTTTCAACGTGTAGACCGATACTCCCACCTTCTCTCTTACATTGGCTTCGTTGCCGTCTACTCCAATTATCATAGTTATAAAGGTAACTAATGTTTCATCAAGACGTCCATCATCTTATCATAATAACTTTTCCACTCAAAATCACGACTCCTCATTATACCCTGTTTTTTTAATTTATTTCTTAGGTCAAAATCACTTATAAGTCTCAATATAACTTCCTCTATACTCTCAGTACTTTGAGGATCAAATAGAAGCGCTGAGGTCAAGCCAATTTCCCTCAAAGAAGAGTTGTTTGATGTTGCCACAGCCGCGCCAGATTTCATGGCTTCAACTACAGGATATCCAAAACCCTCATAGAGTGAAGGATAGATAAAAAAAAGACAAGAGGAATAGAGCGCGGACAATTCCGTGTCAGTTATAAAGTTTAAGAACTTTATATTCGCTGATTCAGATTGTCCCTTTGAAATTTCAGTATCCCATCCTTGATGGCCCACAACAACAAGGTCAACTGTCTTATTATTTATGTGAGCGAAAGCATCGATTAATCTTTTTAAATTTTTTCTTGGTTCAATTTTTCCCACCGTCAATATAAATGGTTTTTTAAGTTCAAACAAAGAGAGGGCATTCTTCATTTCAGATATATTAGATTTGGGAAACTGCACACCCGGGTAATTGACGAATATCTTTTTTTCTTCAAGTCCACAGAGTTGAATTGCATCATGTTTGGTTGTTTCAGAGTCAGCAAAAATAATTTTTGACCCTTTTTTTACCCAGTTCATTCTTTGTTTTTGAGTTTGAAGTATCGTTTCGTGGATAGTTTCGGGATACTTTAAGTATGCAAGGTCATGGATTATGGTTGCTTTTTTCATGTGTGAAGGTGGCTCAGTCCAGTCTGAGGTTATGAACCAATCCAGATTTCCCACTAATTTTTCTACCTTCATCCGGTGCATTGTGTTCCATAAAAAAGACAGGGCTGAGGGTGGCAATTTGTACTCTGATAAACGATGTCCGTTTTTTTTGATAGATTTTTTAATTTGAGGATTCAGATTTTGACGGAGAGAGGAAAAAAAGAAAGTCCATTGATTTGTCTTATCAAATTGAAGTATCGAATCGGTCAATCCATTCACAAATCTGCCGACGCCGGTGCCCTCATATACAATTTGTGAGATATCTATGCCGATTTTCATAATTAGGCTTTTTTTATGCGCTGGTATGCTATTTCTAACTCAGCCGCAATTTTCTTCCAATTATATTTTTCTTTTACCAGCTCGAATGCGTTTTTTCGTATTTTTTCATAGGTTTCTTTGTTACTTAATATTTTTTTTATCTGCGTAACAAATTCTTGAGGAGTATTTGCAATAAGGACATGCTTGTTGTTGCTTATATCTAAGCCTTCAATTCCTGTTTGCGTTGTGACGATAGGTAATCCGCTTGACATTGCCGCCAATATTTTTAATCTCGTACCACCTGGTCCAAAGATAGGGGCTACAAAGAGGGTTGATTCTGCATATACCTTCTTTACTAACTCAGAGTTGTTTGGGTCAATATCAAGAATCTTAATATGATCACGGTCAGATATTTTTAACTTATCTCGAGCATTTTGCCCAGCAATGACAAGTTGAATAGAGGGTATTGCCTTAGCGAGTAATGGATAAATCTTGTCAATGAGATATCTTGCGGCCTCGGTATTTTGTAACCAGAAAAAATTCCCCACAAAAAGAAGAACGGGATAATTTAGTTTTTTTGCTTCAAGTTTATCTACAATCATCTCCTCCCCTGCGCCGTTGGGGATAATCACCGGCTTGATAGAAGGCTCAAGACCGGTTATAGTCATCCGGTCGGACTCGGAGACTGCCCCCACCAAAAAAGCTTTACGCCAGTAATACCGCTCCCAATATTTCAGCTTAATAATATCCATAGAGAAAAGCGGTCTGATGAAAAAGGGGAGCGAATTCACATAGTGTTGATACACTTTAAACTCAATCGTTTGTTCAACCAACAAAATGGGAGTATCAGTTTCAAGTATATGAGGCATGATATAAAATGTCTCAGCGTGGATAACATCAAATTTCTCTTTAGTGATAAGTTCCTTGAGGGTCGAGGTTGCCTGGGAGGAGTAATTCCGCACAATAAGAAATGGATTGACTGAAAATATAGACCTGAAAATATTCTCAGGTTGCCAGGCTTTCTCCGGCCTTTTACACAGATAGACTTCTTTACAATAGGGTTTCAGGTAGGGAAGATATTTTTTTTCACTGTCATTTTTATAGAGCGCAATAAGGGTTATCTCGTTTTTGGCCCGCAAATACTTAAGTAAGTTTAAAGTTCTGATTTGGCCGCCTGATGCAGGGGGGTAAGGAAGGTAAGGAGTCAACATCAGGATCTTCATAATCTAAAAAGGACAAACTGAGTATTTTCAAATAAAACAGGATACTGCTCCTTTGTTTTTAAGTCAGCTATTATCTCTTTTTTATCAGTCATATAATACGTATAGCCATCAGTTCTCAGCTGTTCAATTGTTTTATACAACATGGGAGCTCCACGTCTGTCCGCCAAATAAAGGAGAGTTGTATCACCAAGCCGATCAGTAATAATTTTGTCATTGGGTCTGGTAAATGTATCGAGTATCTTTGCCATTTGGTTCAGGTCTTCCGGATAGGTGTAGAAATCCTTGACTTTGTAATAATACGAAAACATGATAGATAGGGCGGCAAGCACAACAATGGCAGGGTAAACGATGATGGGGTGGAGGAAATTCTTACGATGTTTCAAAAATAATGCAATTCCAATACCCGCAAACATTGCCAAGGGTGGAAAAATAACTGTTTGATAATATTCATGCTGGACGTTGCCCCCCTGGAAGACAAACAGATAAGCCAAAGCTCCAAGAAGAAGCGTATGAATAAAATATTTTTTTAATCGGACAAAAACACCTACTACAAAAAAAGCAGTCATGTAGCCACCGAATATCATAAGATTAATTCTTTCATAAAATATCCATCGAAAAAAAGCCGGTCGCATAAAGATTACTTTCTGTCCCTCAAACGTATTGACACTGGTTATAAGCCAGTCACTTGAGGGGATTCCTTCGGGAAATTTATCAATATATAATCTCCATAGGATGAAGGGAAGTGCGGCGAGTATAAAGTATAAATAAAAATCGAATTTTTTAAGAATTCCGAATTTATATTTAGAAATAAAAATATAAAGAAGCGCAGTTCCATAAAACACGGCGGTTGGTTTAATCAGGATGCTTACCGCATAACATACCAAGGACAAGATAAATAGAATAAGTGCTTTATGTCCTTTTTTTTGATTCTGCCACCAATAAAGAAACAACATTGCTAAAAAGGAAAAAGCCACCGCAGTTGTCTCCGGCAATACTACCCGGGAAAAAAAGACAAAAGCGGGGAAGATGCTATATATCATTGCACCCATACAAGCACTCAGGCGAGAATGCTCTTTCAAAAGTAAATAGTAAATAATTGCAATGATGAGAAGGGAGAAAAATATCGTTACGAGTCTTCCATATACTTCGATGGATACTAGGGGAAGAAGAGAATATAATCCGGCAAACATGGCGTTGTATAAAGGGAATTCAACAAAGCGGAGGCCGGTTGGGTTTTCGGCACCCGATTGGATGCTGGAAAGATCATCGTAATGCGGTTCAAAAAGGGTAAAACCGTTTCTTACAAAATTGCGAGCAACAGCCGCAGTATCGGCCTGTCTCCATGAGTAGGAATCGGAAAGGGGTGCGGTAATTTTATATAGTCTGAAAATCAAAGCAACCGCGAGGATGCATCCCAATATAACAACATCAATTTTTCTAAAACGGTTTTTTTCCATATCATGTCCTTTTCTTTTTCAGAGATTTTTTTGAGTCAAGCAACACATATCCTCCAAACAATCCAAATATCATCCAGAAATTGTACGCAACCTTTGAAGCCTCAAATACATCGATGTATGTGGCGTTGATAAGAAGTCCAAAGAGGGAAAAAAGAAGGGCATACAGTATAATACTTTCTTCATTATTCTTTTCCCGTGCTTTTACCCACACCTTTTGTGAGACGAGGAAAAGAATGACAAAAAAACTTAAGGTACCAAACAAACCGAACTCTCCCAGACTTCTTAAAAAACCATTGTCAGTCGCCTCAGTGATGGACGAGGGTCCCTTACCCAGCAACGGATTTTTCAAAAAGGCACTGATTGCTCTTGGCCACTCCACTTGCAGGCGGGTTGCGAAAGAAATATCAGGAAGCAGGGTGGTAACCACCTTAAGATTGCGGAATGTCTTCTCAACCAAGGCGTCCTCTTCAGCTTGAGTGAGAGTTCTCCCCTGCTGGCGGGCCTCTTCACGCACTTGGTCGCGAAGATTTTCCATAATGTCTTTCAGATCCTTTGAGTTAAGGGCTACACCTGAGGATACATCGACTGCGCTATCTGCTGTATTTTGTTTATTCATGACATAATCCCCGACGGGTAACTCATCAGGTTTAAGTCTGCGGGGGACGGTTGTTTGTCCCGTTGTTTTGTCAATATAGATTTGTTTTTGTTGGAAGGTGCGGGTAAGACGGCTGGTAAGAGTTCCTTGAGTAAAAGTAAGTGCCGCGGTGATCAGGACAACGATAAAAAACATTTTAAATTTGCGCATGAAGAGTAAAAAGAGGAACGTTGAAATCACGTATGCTCCGAAAGATACTCGAGATGCGGTGAGAAGCAAAGCAAAAAGGGATATGAGAAACACAAGAAAATACCACCATTTTGCCTTAAAGTAGAAAAAACACGAAAGAACTAATGGAAGCACAAACACCAGATAAGCGGCCAGATCATAGTGCCCCCCAAAAGTCGAAGATATACGAGCATTTGCATCAAGAATCAAAATATATCCTTTCGCATATTCAGGGTTCATGGTTTGCACTGCTGGCCAGCCCAAAAACTTCTGGCCGATACCATAAATACCTACGGTAAAAAGCGCAAAGATGACCACGCGGAGATAAAAGAGAAAATCTTTTTTTGATCTGATGGATGAGGCAAATATAAAAAACATACTCATGTATTCAACCCTCCGGAGTGAATGGAAAAGGCCTAAGTGCTTAAATAAAATAGTTTTTTGAACAAAAAATCCCCATACAAAGGAAGTAAACACCGCCACCCAAAAGACGAGAAAAGGAATAAGGAATTTTTTCTGCAAAGTAATTTTATGGCGGAGTAACTGAATGAAAAAGATGATAGCCAATGCCGCCACATAAAAATCTTCAACGCGTACGGCAATATAGGTGTAATTAATCATTTTTACGGGAAGTTTGGGATAAAGGGGTATAACGAAAATATACCCGATACAGAGAAGCTTGATGAGGTTGTTATCGAGCCAGTTTAAAAGCTTCCGCATATGTTTTTTTGAGGTATTCGTTCTTAATAATATAACCTATAATGAGCGCGATCAGTGCTTTTAATTGTAACATAATTTTGAGTAAAATGAGGCTCAAGTGCGAATAATGCTTACGGTAAAAATAGAGAAATCCCTTATATACTTGGAGGATGGGGTATGTTTTTCCCTTACTTGAAGAGCTTCCCAGATGGATAAAGTGAGCTTGAGGATAAAAATAGGTGTTGAAGCCGGCTTTTTTGGCTCGGTAGAGAAGGTCAACTTCATCCATATACATGAATATGCCCTCATCAAATCCCTTTATTTTGTCATAATATTCCTTTTTTGTCATGATACAGGCACCTGACACCCAGTCAGTTTCAATCGTCTTATCCGGTGATGAACGGCTTACACCCCAATGATCGCCCTTAAGAAAGAGAGCCGCAAAGACTATGGGCAAAGTGTAAAAAGGAGCACTTGATGCTTGTGGTGTCATATCCTGATTAAAAAGCTTTGGACCAAGAAAATGAACGCGAGTGTTTTGTACAAAAAAGTTATACATGCATGGTATTGCATCATCAATCACAACCGTGTCTGAGTTTAATAAAAGAATGTGATTTCCTACTGCGAGTTTAACCGCCTGATTATTTGCCCTTGCAAAACCGACATTTTGAATGTTTTGTATTATTTGAATTTGGAATTTATTTTGAGTTTTAAGTTTAAAATTTTGAATTTCTTCAAGTGACCCGTCAGTCGACGCATTATCAACCAC
Organism: uncultured Gammaproteobacteria bacterium; assembly: GCA_964366485.1. Classification (GTDB taxonomy): domain Bacteria; phylum Patescibacteriota; class Microgenomatia; order UBA1406; family GWC2-37-13; genus YC2-FULL-38-9. Next base: position 665 of record CAYITZ010000001.1, on the reverse strand, counting down.
AAGTATTTCATACTTTATGGGAGAGTTCCTCAGTGATTTGACAACGGAACGAAGACAACTAAGGGTTGTCTCTTTCGTGTTGTAGGATATGATAATAATTGAAAGGTCAAGTTTTGGCATGAAGTGGCTGGGGCGGGATTCGGACCCACGATCTATCGCTTATGAAACGAGTGCTCTACCACTGAGCTACCCAGCCTGAAATTCAGTAATCATTATTATACAATAGGGGATATGAAAAAAATCACCTTTCCAAGCCTTGACGGGACACTATTATGCGGTATTTGGCACCTCCCTGCAAATAATACACAAAAGGCTATTATTCTCGCTCACGGAATAACTGCGGACAAAGACGAAAGTGGTGTTTTTGTTGAATTGGCTGAATTATTAAAAAATAATGGTTTTGCGGTGCTTCGTTTTGATTTTCGCGGGTCAGGGGAAAGTGGTGGAAAATCAGTTGGTCTGACTATTAAGGGAGAGATAGATGATCTTACTGCGGCAGTGAATGAAGTAAAGCTGAAAGGATATGCCCGCATTGGATTATTAGGAGCCTCATTTGGTGGGGCTGTTGGGATATTTTATTCTGCTGAACATAAAGGACAAATACATTGTTTGTGTTTATGGAATCCAGTATTAGACTATGATCATTGTTTTCTTCACGCAACTAC